>NZ_JBQFPV010000009.1:0-318309 GCF_056536565.1 Ruegeria sp. CK3 | reverse complement strand
ACAGCCAACATGCGTCCCCGTCAAAGACAAATGATCCCGCAAAAAACCAGACAATAACGTCCGACCCTCAACATCACCGCTCACAGACATGCCATTCACAGTCAGCGATATTTTCATCACATTTTCCTCCCTTAAATCCGTAGCTCAACCGCCCAATACGCGCTTGAGCCAGCCTTTCTTTTCGGTTGCCTCTTCCGTTTGTTGTTCGGATTCAGCTGCCGCTTCGCTGGCGGGGGCCTCTGGCTCGACCTCGACCGCGCTTTGGAAATTCTGAAAGAACTGATCCGCCATTTTTTTGGCGAACCCGTCCACGACACGCCCGCCCAGTTGGGCCAGCTTGCCGCCCACGCGCGCGTCAACATTGTAGGTCAGCAAGGTGCCTTCGGGGACATCGGACAGCGTGACATCTGCTGCGCCCTTAGCAAAACCGGCAGCGCCGCCTTTGCCTTCGCCCGACAGTTTCAGGCTTTCCCCGGAAACCATGTCGGACAGGGTCACTTTCCCTTTGAACGTGGCTTTGACGGGGCCGACTTTCTGCACCACGGTGGCGTCGAATCCGTCTTCGGCGGTGCCGGTCATCTCCTGGCAGCCAGGGACGCATTCGCGCAGAACATCTGCCGACAGCAGGGCATTCCAAACCTCGGACCGTGGCGCGGCTATTGTGCGGCTGTCATGTAACTCCATGTCACTCCTCCAGAGTTTTTTCCAACCTAGGGCGTCGGGGCCACAAAGCATATGCGACCTTGGGCGTAGTCAGCGCAGTTCCGGAGGGGTATGCGTCAGCCCGTAATCCGCGAAGATTTTGGCGATGCGGCCATCCTGAAGTGCTGCATAGATCGCGTCATCGACCGCATAGCTGAGGCCGCGATAGGCAAAATGCACGGCCACGCCGCTGGTCCAGGTGCTGACGGCAAAGCCGGGCAGCGGAGGGGTGTGGATATCCAGTTCGGGGGTCAGGCCAGCCTCAAGCTGGGCGCGGGGGCCCATTGCGGCCATCGTTTCGCCTGCGGCCAAGGCCTCCATCGCCTGATCTGCGGTTGGGAACCGGCTGACATTCTGCGACAGTTGCCCACCGGGAAAAGACGACAGGTAGAAATCAGCAATTGAATCGTTTTCAACCGCGACGGTATCAAAACGGAAATATGCCGGAACCGGAGGGTCTTCGGGATAGGCATCGCGGCGAAAGGCGATGGCGATTTCCTCGTCATGATACTGGCCGGTGAACACCACCTGTTCGACCCGGCAGGCAAATTCGCTGTCATAAGGAATGTGCAGCATGACATTGGCCACGCGCCCGTTGATCAGTGGGCCTTTCCAGATCCAGTTACGCAGATCGGCCTCTAGGTTTTCTCCCGCTGCGACCAGATTGAACCGGGGCTCGACCCCAAGATCATGCGCGATCAGCTTGCCGATTTCGATGTCCACGCCCTGTATCTTGCCGTCCTTCTCAAAGGACCAGGGCGCGAAGTCCTCGTAGGCGGCGAATTCGATATAGCCGCGCTCGATTATCGTATCGAGGTCAGCGCCCACGATATCACGGCTGGCATTCTGGGGTTTGGGTTGGGGCACATGGTCTTCACACCTGGCCAGAGCCGACCCGGCGGACAGGGCGGCGACCAACAGGGAGAAAATGAAATGGCGTCCGATCATGTGCCCCAGTCTGCCGTTCTATTGCGCGGCAGACAATCCGATAGTCAACTGCTCCGCCGCTTGTGCAAAATCCGGGGCCTCGCCCGAGATCAGCACCGCAGCGCGCAGGGCCACAGAGTCGGCAACAGGCGCGCCCGAGCCTGTTTCGATTGTGCCTGCGATCTCGGTCAGTTCGGATTGCAGGGCGGCAGTGTCCCCATCCGCGCCCTCTGCCATGGCGGTCAACTCGTCGCGGATTTCCTTTAACCGATCCGAGTGATCGTCCAACGCGCCGTCATCGGGGCGGGTTTCAATATATGTGCGGATAGCCCAAGCGGCCTTTTGGCCCAGCAGATCACCAAAGGCAGGCATCTTGGTGATACCGTTCTGGGTATAGCCCTCGCGGAAGCGTTCGATATACCACTCGTCGCCGTATTCTTCGGCCTCGAGGTAGCGCAGGTCGGGGGCCAGTCCGCCCGATACGACGCCCAGTCCGTGGCAGCGCGCGCAGTTCTGGTTGTAGCCGGAATCGCCGATTTCGATTGCAGCCTGCCAGACCTCTTCGCCCTGATCGCGATAGGGGTTTTCGATCAGCCATTCCTCGCTCACGTCGGGAAGGGCATCCGTATTTACTGGCTGGGGCGCGACATCTCCATGTGCCAGCGCCATTCCCGCTGTCACTGTTGCCGCAAGCGCCGCGCTGTAAAAACCAAGACGCATCTCATCCTCCTATTGAAGCTTTCCCCGGTCATAGCGCAGGCAAATACATCGCGACATTCGACCTTGGTTGCAGATGGGCAAAATCTGCGACTAAGGTCGAATGGCTTTCCCATTTTCGACCGGCTTTTACTTTTAGGGTCGGGGAGGAGGCGCAGAATGTTCAGGTTTTCTTTTGTTCTTGCAGCCTTGGCGCTGGCATCTGGCGCTGCGCAGGCCGAGGTTGCGATTTCAGTGACTTACCTGCAGCAAGAGGTTGAGCGCCCTCCCGTGCTGTCCAACCTTGATCCGATTCCTGAAGACCTGGGCATGGCGGGCGCCGAGCTAGGTCTGGCTGATAACCTGACAACAGCCAAGTTTCTGGGGCACAAATACGATCTGACAGTGACCACGGTGCCCGAGGGCGGGGACTGGGCCCAAGCCGCGCGGCAGGCTTTGGCCAATAGTCCCTTCGTCATTCTGGACGCGCCTGCGCAAGCGCAGCTTGAGGTCGCCAATCTGCCCGAAGCAGCGGGTGCGGTGCTCTTTAACGCCTCGGCTCCTGATCTGTCGCTGCGCGAGTCCGAGTGCCGTGCCAACCTGTTGCACACCTTGCCATCGGACGTGATGCGCACCGACGCTCTGGCGCAGTTCCTGGTCAAACGCCGGTGGGAAGATATCGTCCTGATCGCTGGCGAGCATCCGGGGGATCAGGCCTTTGCCGAGGCGTTGAAGCGGTCTCTGCAAAAGTTCCGTTTGGAGCTGCAAGCGGAAAAGATATGGGTTTTCGATGCCGATCTGCGGCGCAACGCTGCGCAGGAAGTGCCACTGTTTACGCAGGAGTTCGGCGACTATGACGTGCTGCTTGTCGCTGATGAGCTGGACGATTTCGGCCGCTACATCCCTTTCAACACATGGGAACCGCGCCCCGTTGCCGGGTCAGAGGGGTTGCAGCCCGTCACGTGGTCGCGCGTGGTTGAACAATGGGGCGCCGTGCAGATGCAGAACCGTTTTGCCGATCAGGCAGGGCGGGCGATGCGCCCCAAGGATTACGCCGCCTGGGCGGCCTATCGGGCCTTGGGCGAGGCGGTGACGCGTACACAATCAGATGATCCGGCGGTTCTGCGCGACTATATCCTGTCGGATGATTTCGAACTGGCGGGCTTCAAAGGCCGCGCGATGAATTTCCGTGCCTGGAACGGCCAGTTGCGGCAGCCCATCCCGCTGGTCGCGGACCGCGCTGTGGTTGCGATGGCCCCCCTCGAGGGGTTTCTGCACCAACGCACCGAACTGGACACGCTGGGCATTGATGAAGCCGAAAGCCAGTGCCAGGCATTTAAGGAGTAACAGCGATGAGACTAGCAGCACTTCTGGCAGCGACCGCGCTCTGCGCTCCGGCCACTGCGGATGAGATCTGGATCAGCAATGAAAAGGACGACACGCTCAGCGTGATTGACATCGAAACGCTTGAGGTGATCCGCACCATTGAGACCGGAGAACGCCCGCGCGGGATTACGTTCTCAAAGGACTACTCGGTTCTCTATATCTGCGCGTCGGATAGTGACTCGGTTCAGGTAATGGACCCCGAAACGGGCGAGATTCTCCATGACCTGCCCTCGGGCGAGGACCCGGAGCAGTTTGTGCTGCACCCCAATGACAAGCACCTCTACATCGCCAACGAAGATGACGCGATCACCACGGTGGTCGATACGGAATCGCGTACGGTGATTGCTCAGATCGACGTGGGGATCGAACCCGAAGGGATGGCCGTGTCCCCCGATGGCAAGATCGCCATCACCACGTCCGAGACCACCAATATGGCTCATTGGATCGACACCGAGACTCAAGAGCTCTTCGCCAACACTCTGGTCGATTCCCGCCCGCGCCATGCCGAATTTCTGAAGGATGGGACCGAGCTGTGGGTCAGCTCGGAAATCGGCGGCACCATCACCGTGTTCGACGTGGAAACCCAGACCGAAAAGGCCAAGATCGAGTTCGAGGTCGAAGGCGTCCACCCTGACCGGGTGCAGCCCGTGGGGTTTGAGCTGTCCAACGGCGATGAGACAGCCTTTGTCGCGCTGGGACCGTCGAACCATGTGGCGGCAGTGAATGCCGAAACCTATGAGGTTGAGGATTACATCCTTGTGGGTCGCCGCGTTTGGCACATGGATTTCAACGCCGACAAGTCGCTGCTGTTTACCACCAATGGCGTGTCTGGCGATGTGACCGTGATTGATGTGGCCAAGCGCGAACCGATCAAGACGATCAAGGTTGGGCGTTTCCCTTGGGGCGCGGCTTTCCGTCCGACCAACTGACACGATTGAGGAGACCTAAGAGATGAAGCGACTGGTATGCGTGGCCGCGATGTTGGCTATGGCTTTGCCCGCTGCGGCTTTGGCCGACGATGATGATGACGACGGCTTTGGTCTGGCCGGGATCTTGTCGGCCAAGAACAAGGAAGACCTGCCTCCGATCACGCTCTCTGCCGGAGTGCCTTTGGCCGAGGCCTCATGGGAGCTGAAATCCGGCACCTATTATGAGTTCGAAATTCAAGGCGACGGCAGTCAGGAACTGGCTCTGGTCGGGCCAGAGTTCTTCCGCGCGATCTGGGTGGAGGAGATCGTGGTTGAAGGGTTGGAAATCAGACCTCTGGGCGTCGATTCCGTTGAGTTTGACGAGGCGGGCGAGATGGAAATAGGCTTTGTCGCGATCAAGCCGGGCAGCTACTATCTGAAAGTGCCGGGCAGCACCGGCGAAACGCAGCGGCTGGAGATTACCATTAAGTGACAGGGCTTTCGGTCCGCAATGTCAGCTACGCCTATGGCGACAAACGCGCCCTTGATGACGTGAGCTTTCACGTCCCGCAGGGCGCGTTTTGCGCGTTGCTGGGGCCCAATGGCGCAGGGAAATCGACGCTGTTTTCCCTGCTGACCCGCCTGTTCACCACCGCGCAGGGGGTGATTGAGGTGGCGGGGTTCGATATCTCGAAACAACCCCGTCAGGCCTTGGCGCAGATCGGAGTTGTGTTCCAGCAGCCGACACTGGATCTGGACCTCACTGTTCATCGCAACCTCAGCTATTTCGCCGCCTTGCATGGCCTGTCGGGCCGTACCGCCGAGACCCGCATCGCCGCCGCGTTGGAGCGTTTGGATATGGCCGAACGCGCAAGCGAACGCACCCGCGATCTGAATGGCGGCCACCGCAGACGGCTAGAGATCGCACGTTGCCTGATCCACGCGCCTTCGGTCCTGTTGCTGGACGAACCGACGGTTGGGCTGGATGCCGCCGCGCGCAGTGCGATCACCCAACATGTGCATGATCTGTCGGCACAGGATGGGCTGACCGTCTTATGGGCCACCCATCTGACCGATGAGATTACCCCCGACGATCAGCTTGCCATCCTGCATCGGGGGAAGATGCTGACACAAGGCACCTGCCGCGACATAACGGGTGACCAGCCCCTGCAACAAGTTTTCCTGTCGATGACCGGAGCCGCCACATGACCGACGCGCTGATCGCCCTGCGCGCGATCCTGATCCGCGAGGCACTGCGATTTGTGCGTCAACGAAGCCGGTTCATCGCCGCTTTGGTACGCCCGTTGGTCTGGCTGATCGTCTTTGCTGCCGGGTTCCGCGCAGCATTGGGCCTGTCGATCACGCCGCCCTATCAGACCTATATCACCTATGAGATCTACATCGTGCCGGGCCTGTGCGGCATGATTATGCTGTTCAATGGGATGCAAAGCTCTCTCAGCCTTGTCTATGACCGCGAGATGGGGTCGATGCGGTTGCTTTTGACCAGCCCTCTGCCGCGATGGTGGTTGTTGTTCTGCCGCCTGCTGGCCAGCACCACGATCTCGATCCTGCAGGTCTATACGTTTCTGGCGGTGGCCGCGATCTACGGAATTGATATGCCGTGGTACGGATATCTGTGCGTCTTTCCCGCGCTGATCATTGCCGGGCTGATGCTCGGCGCTTTGGGTTTGGCTTTGTCCTCGGCCATCAAACAGCTTGAGAACTTTGCCGGGGTGATGAACTTTGTCATCTTCCCGATGTTCTTCCTGTCCTCGGCGCTCTATCCGCTGTGGAAGATGGCCGAAAGCTCGGCCCTGTTGCGCGATATCTGCGCGCTCAACCCCTTTACCCATGCGGTCGAGCTGATCCGATTTGCGCTCTATGGTCAGTTCAACGGCCCGGCTCTTGGTTGGACCTTCCTTGCCGGTCTGGCCTTTCTGGGCCTCGCGCTGTGGGGCTATGATCCGGCCCGCGGGATCAAACGCCCAGGTCGCTAAGCCGTCTACGACCATGGCAGAGGTGAAATGTGTCCCCCGATGCGCTAGGATACCATTCAAACGGAGGGTTCTTTCATGATCCGTATCGCGATTGTATTGCTGGTTCTGGGCACAGCCGCCTCGGCCCAGACGGTCGAGGATGAGTACGGCACGCTCAACCCGCAGGACACGGGTTTTGGCCGCGTCATGAGCAATATTGACAATGGCGTCACCGATATGATGACCTGCGCAACCGGTTACTACATCACCAAATCCGGCCGGCACGAGATGGCGCGTAAGCTGTTCGAAAGCTGTGCCAATGCCGGGTATACGGGCGCGATGACATGGATGGGGCAGTTGGACAATAACGGGCTGGGCGGAGACTATGACCCCGATGCCGCCGCGGCTTGGGACAAACGCGCCGCCGATCTGGGCGATCCGGTGGGCAAGTTCAACTACGGCCTCAACCTGCTGCGCGGCCATGGTGTGGCGCAAGACCCCGAGCTGGGCCGCGCCTATGTGGATGAAGCCGCCCGCGACGGTTTGAAAATCGCCAAACGTCTGCAAGATTCTGGCTATGATCCGAACGAGGTCACCCCGGACGCGGATGAGTGGAAATACGCGCCCTTGTTCTGAAAAAACCTGATTTTCTGCGTTTTCTACGACCAAAGGATGAGGCCGCGCGCCTGATTTCTTGATATGCGTCAAGCTTGGGGTCCCAGGTGCGGGCTTATACTCCGACAAACGTTCGGAGGATCAAATGAAACACATCATCTTGTCCCTTGGCCTTGCTGCCAGTGCTGTTTCAGCCGCACCTGCATATGCCCAATCCACCTTTGACCGCGTCAAGGTCGAGGCGGGGGAAACACTTTTCCTATCGGAGTGCCGCCGCTGTCACGCGCCGGGCGCGACCGACCCCAGCTATGGCCCTCAGCTGGACGGTGTCGTCGGGCGCAGGGCGGGCACGGTCGACGGCTATGAGTATTCCGAGGCTCTGGCCGGATCAGGCATCGTCTGGACACCCGCCGCTTTGCGCGCATGGATGGAAGACAATGACGGGTTCATGCCCGGCACAAAGATGCGTCATGTCGGGATCGAGGACCGGACGGTGCAGGACTTCATTCTGGCCTATCTGAGCAGCATTTCAGACCAGTGATTAGTCGATCACGACCTGCGGTAGCCAGTGACTGTCGGGATCGGCCTCATGGATGTCTGCCTCGGATACGGGCCTCAGATCTCCGTCTTCGGGTGGGGCCGATAGGAGGCTCATATCCATTTCATGCAACTGTCCGATCAGGCGGTCGCCATCGCGCCGTAGGCGGTAGTATACCCCGTTCCACATATCAATGCCGTATTCGGTGGCGCCCTTGTGGATAAACAACAGGTCGTATTCCAGATCGGTCAGATCATCGTCGGAGACCTCGCGCCGCAGAGCATAAGGGTAGGGGACATGGCACCAGTGTTTGTCCGCCCCCTCAAGGCAGCGAAACGGACGCATGGACAGGAAATGGTCTGCGAAGGGGCCCGCGCTCAGGTCGATTTGATAGGCTGTGGCGTCGCCCTTGGGTTCAAAAGTCACGTTTCCGATCAATAGCTTGTTGCCTTCTCCGTCGACCAGAGAAATGGCCTTCTGCCCCGACAGAGGATCGGCCAGCGCGGGCTGCGCGCAGATCAAAACCGCAGGAATAAACCAAGTGAAAAGCCGCCGCATCATCGCCTCGCACATCAAAAAAGATGGCCCAACCTAGTTGAAATCGGCTGATAGCGCCCTACGACCAATGTGCAATTCCAACACCGGTGCCTGCCTGCGAATAATACTCTCGCCAACAATCCCGACGCGTCGGAGATTCGGCGTGGAGGAAAGACAAAAGTCTAGGGAGGATACCGATGAACCGGTTTATCATGGCCGCCGCTGCGAGCATTGTCGCAACCGGCGCAGCCTATGCAGAAGTTACCGAAGACGATCTGGCCAATGACCAAACGATCACCACTCAGGTTGTGACCAATGGTATGGGGCGGCATTTGCAGCGCTATAGCCCGCTGGACATGCTGAACAAGGACAACGTCAAGAACCTGCTTCCGGCCTGGGCCTTCAGTCTTGGCGGAGAAAAGCAGCGCGGGCAGGAAACTCAGCCGCTGATTTATGACGGGATGATGTATATCACCGGGTCGTATTCACGCCTCTATGCGATTGATCTGGAGACCGGCAAAGAGGTCTGGCAATACGATGCCCGCCTTCCCGAAGGTATTCTGCCCTGCTGCGACGTGGTCAACCGGGGTGCTGCCATCTACGGCGACAAGGTCATATTCGGCACGCTGGACGCACGGATCGTAGCGCTGAACAAGGACACGGGCGATGTGGTCTGGCGCGACAAGATTGCTGACTACAAGGCGGGCTATTCCTATACGGCCGCCCCGTTGATTGTTGATGGTCTGGTCATCACCGGCAACTCGGGCGGTGAATTCGGCATCGTTGGCGCGGTTCAGGCGCGTGACGTCAATACCGGTGATCTTGTTTGGGAACGCCCCGTGATCGAAGGCCACATGGGCACGCTGAATGGCGAAGAAAGCACCATGACAGGTGAGCTGAACGCGACCTGGCCCGGTGACATGTGGAAAACCGGCGGCGGCGCGACCTGGTTGGGCGGCTCTTACGATGCTGACACCGACACGCTGGTCTTTGGCGCAGGCAACCCGGCCCCTTGGAACAGCTGGCTGCGCAATGCGGGCACCCCCACAGAAGGCAACAAGGGCGACAACCTCTATGCCGCCAGCCGCATTGGGATCGACCCCAAAACCGGCGAGATCAAGTGGCATTTCCAGACCACCCCGCGCGAAGGCTGGGACTATGACGGTGTGAACGAAGTGGTCGCTTATACCGACCGCGAGGGCAACCAGCGCTACGCAACTGCCGACCGGAACGGGTATTTCTATGTCCTGAACCGTGAGGATGGTGGGTTCGTCTCGGCGACACCTTTCGTCAAGGACATCACCTGGGCCGACGGAATTGATGAAACCGGCCGTCCGATCTTTGTCGAAAACAACCGTCCCGGTGATCCGGCCGCTGCGGCTGATGGCAACAAGGGTGAGGTCATCTTTGCCTCGCCGTCCTTCCTGGGCGGCAAGAACTGGATGCCAATGTCGTTCTCGCAGAACACCGGCAATTTCTATGTGCCTTCGAACGAATGGGGCATGGATATCTGGAACGAGCCGATCACCTACAAGAAAGGGGCCGCCTATCTGGGCGCGGGCTTTACCATCAAGCCGAACTACGAAGATCACATCGGCTCGCTCAAGGCCATAGACCCCGATACCGGTGAGTGGAAGTGGGAATATAAGAACGACGCTCCGCTGTGGTCGGGCGTGATGACCACGGCTGGTGGTCTGGTCTTCTTCGGTACACCTGAAGGCGAGTTTATCGCGCTGGATGACGAAACCGGTGAGAAACTGTGGTCGTTCCAGACTGGCTCCGGCATCGTCGGTCAGCCTGTGACCTGGGAACAGGATGGCGAGCAGTATGTCTCGATCATCTCCGGCTGGGGCGGTGCGGTTCCGCTGTGGGGCGGTGAGGTGGCCAAGAAGGTCAACTACTTGAACCAGGGCGGTACCTTGTGGACCTTCCGCCTGCCGAAAGAGCTGGCCTCGGCGAATTGAGGCGGGTTCTGACTGCAAAGATCGCGCGCTCGTCATCCGGGCGCGCGTTTTCTTTGGTCTACGACCTTCCGCCAGTAGGCGTATGCCAACGGTGTTGCTAGACTCAGAGCAAAGAGAGTTTCAATGCAAAGGCGACCTTGATGCTTGCAGAACCCGCCAGACAGACTGACTTTGAGAATGTTCTGATTGTCGACGATCACCCGCTGTTCTGCGACGCCTTGTCGATGACCCTGCGCAGTGTGGCCGAGATCGGCGAAATTCACACCGCAGACCGTTTGGAAAACGCTATGGAACTGGTTTCCAAAGGGCTGAAACCGGATGCGGTGATGCTGGACCTGAACCTGCCGGATGTGGATGGCCTGGATGGTCTGGTGCGCTTGAAATCCGCGGCGGATGCGCCGGTGATTGTTGTGTCCTCGTTGACCGACAACCGTGTGATCAGCCAGGTGATCAAGGCAGGAGCATCGGGGTATGTGCCCAAGCACAGCCAGCGCGATGTGTTCCGTACCGCATTCGAGACGGTTCATGCGGGGGGAATCTTTGTCCCCGATGGCTGCGTTCTGATCGAAGATGAGGAAGACGATGAACATAGCGATGCGGTCAACCGGCTTGCCGCGTTGACTAATCAACAGGGCCGCATTCTGCAACTGATCTGCGAGGGTAAGTTGAACAAGCAGATCGCCTATGACCTGTCGATCGCCGAAACAACGGTTAAGGCGCATGTCACTGCAATCATGCGGAAACTTGGCGTTCAAAGCCGCACTCAGGCGGTTCTGATTGCCAAGAAAGCATCCTTTGCCAGCGTATTGCAAGAATAGGGTCAGATACTCTAACCTCTCAGCAATCGTCGGGCTTTAGGGAGGAGTCGCGATGAACCAAGCATTCGGATGGGCCAGCGCCCAGTCCGTCAGGCCAGGCATCGTAAAGACGGCATTTGCGGAATGCAGCGCCGACAGTGCAGTCAGGGAACTGTCCAAGTCGCTGGGGGATGACCCCATGGCGCTGATAATTCTGTTTGTCAGCCCCAATGCCGATGCCGCGGCGGTGATCGCCGAGGCTGAACAGGAATTTGCGCCCACGATGGTGGTCGGATGCACCACAGCCGGAGAGCTTGCCGAAGGTGGCTATAGCGAGGATCAGATCGTCGCGCTTGCCTTGCCGCGCTCACATTTTGAAACGCGCACCATTCTTTTGCCGGATTTGGATGATTTCTGTGCGCAAGACATCATTGCCGAAATGATCCATAACCGAACCGCAATGACGCGCGGCTTTCCCGCTTGGGAAAACGAATTCACCTTCTTGATGATCGACGGGCTGTCCACCAAAGAAGACGAGCTGACATCCGAACTGGCGATGGGGTTGGGGCCGGTGCCTTTGTTCGGTGGATCGGCAGGCGACGGCACCGAGTTCGGCCACACCTATGTTCTGCATGGATCACAGGCGTTGGAGAACGCGGCCATATTGGTGCAGGTGCGAACCTCTTGCCCGATCAAGGTGTTCAAGACAGATCATCTTGTTCCGGCCGCGCAGCGTATGGTCGTGACCAAAGCCGACCCCGCCAACCGCATCGTTCAGGAAATCAACGCGGAACCCGCGGCGCGGGAATATGCGCGCATCCTTGGCAAAGACCCAGAACAGCTGACCCCCTTTACCTTCGCGGCCCATCCGGTCGTTGTTCAGATCGGAGGCCAGCACCACGTGCGGGCCATTCAGCAGGTCGCGGGCAATGGTGATCTGGTGTTCTTTTCGGCCATTGATGAGGGGCTGGTTCTGACCCTGGCCGAACCGCGCGACATGGCGGTGCATCTAAAAGAAGAGATCGCAGCGCTGAACGAAAAGCAAAAACCCGATACGATCCTGGCCTGCGACTGTATCCTGCGGCGGCTCGAGGCGCAGGAGAAACAGAAGACGCACGAAATCTCGCGCATTCTGTCGGACAATCATGTGGTCGGATTTTCGACGTATGGTGAGCAGTTCAACTCGATCCACGTCAATCAGACGATGACCGGGGTGGCGATCTACCCGCCCAAGGACGACTAGCGGATGATCGAGCATCTGACCGACCCGCTGGATCCGATCGAACGCCAGAATGAAAAACTGCTGAGGATCATCGAGGCGTTGATGCGCCGGGTCGAGGAATCCACCGATGCTTCGGGTGCGGCTTATGCGCAATTCCAGCGCGCCGCCGTGTTGGAACAAGAGATCCGCACCCGCACGGATGATCTGGAGCGCGCTCTGGACCTTCTGAACGCATCCAACGCGCAATTGGCCAAAGCCAATGAGGAAACCGAAGCTGCCCGGGCCAATTTGGCGAATGCGATCGAGGCGGTGCAGGATGGCTTTGCCCTGTTTGGGCGCGATGAAAAACTGGTGCTTTGCAACAGTCGCTTTGGGTTGCACATGCCCGATATCCAGGGTCGGCTGAAACCAGGTCTGCGCTTTACCGAATATGTCGAGCTTGTCAGCCGATCGAGCTCTCTGTTGCTGCCGGAAGGGGTTGCGCCTGTGGACTGGGCCGAACTTCGGCTGACGCGCCATGCGGATGACCATGTGGTGTTTAATGTGGGCCTGAGCGGCAATCGCTGGATGCAGGTCTCGGAACATCGCACAAAGGACGCGGGCACAGTTATCCTGCAGACGGATGTAACCGATATCATGCGGGTCGAACGGCTAGAGCGCGACCGCATTCTGGATGACAAATCACGCCTGATCCGCGCCACGCTGGAACATATTGACCAAGGTGTTTGCATTTTTGACAACAAGCATCGTTTGATCGGCTGGAATAACCGGGCCAGCGAGCTGCTGGCGATCCCGGTCGGGCAATTCCAGATGGGCACGCAGTTTGAAACGCTCTATGACCGGCTCGGTTCGAATATGAGTTTCCAACCCGGGATGAGCTGGGGTGATTTGTCCGACTGGACCAAGCGGCACACCTCCCGGCGTCCCTTGCGGTTTCTGCTGCATCGGGGGCGGTCGAAAATCCTGTCTGTCTTTGCGCAGGAAATGCCCGACAAGGGCTACGTGATTTCTTTCACCGATGTGACGGCGGAACGAAAATCGGCGCAGGCGTTGCAGGACGCCAAGGAACTTCTGGAAAAACGCGTTGAAGCGCGTACCGTTGAACTGGCCGATGCGCTGGGCGAGGCGGAACGGGCCAATGCGTCAAAGTCCCGCTTTGTTGCCGCTGCAAGTCATGATCTGTTGCAACCTTTGTCCGCCGCCAAGCTATATGTGGCTTCGCTCAAGAACGGGTTAGATCAGACGGAAACCCATGACGTGGCCACCAAGGCGGAAAGTGCGCTCAACAGCGTCGAGCATATCCTTGAGGCACTCCTGGACATATCGAAATTGGATTCCGGCAGCGCGACAGTCCACCAATCGACCGTATCGGTGGGTGACATATTCAAACAGATGGAGGACGCCTTCCGGCCGGTTGCACAGGCCAAGGGGTTAGAATTGCGGGTCGTGCCGACCAGCGCGCTTGTCACCAGCGATGCCAGCTATTTGCGGCGCATCCTTCAAAACCTGCTGTCCAACGCAATCCGTTATACCGACGCCGGCAAGGTTCTGGTCGGAGTGAGGCGGCGCAAAACACGCGTGTCGATTGAGGTGCTGGATACCGGAATTGGCATCGCCGCCGATCAGCGTGAAATGGTTTTTCAGGAATTCAAGCGGGTGCAATCGGACGCGAGTGCGGCCGAAGGCATGGGCCTTGGTCTCGCCATCGTCGAGCGCGCCTGCGGGTTGCTCAACCACCCGATTCATCTGCGCTCCGAGTTGGGAAAAGGAACGGTGTTCTCCGTCGAAGTCCCTGTGGTACAGGACCAGGGGCAGTTCAGTGAAGGCCGTCCCGCTGCTGCTGACAGGAAAACGGGTCAACTGGCCGACATGATCGTTTTGCTGATTGAAAATGACGCGAATCTCAGAAATGCGCTAACGCTGACGCTCGAGTCCTGGGGCGTTCACGTGCTGGAGTGTGGCAGTGAGGATCAGGCCGTGGACCTGCTGCGCGAGATCGGTATCACACCCGATGCTATCGTCGCGGACTACCAGCTGGATAACGGAAAAATCGGAACTGAGGCGGTGCGTCGGATCAAAACAGAATTCAGCGATGTGCCCGCCTGCATCATCTCGGCTAACCGCTCTCCTGAAACGGCGGAAGAATGCAAGGCGAACGGGTTGGAGTTAATACACAAACCCATCGACGCCAAGGAGCTTAGACACCAGTTGGTCAGCTTGATTTCGCGTTGATCTTTGCACGGGTCTGCTCGCGGACCATGACAGCTAGATCTTGGCATTGATGTTGCTCAAGATCGACCCGCGCTGAACGAAGGGCAGTTGGGTCGCCGAATGCTGAGCCGGTTCGATTATGGGGAGTGATGCGTTGCGTGGTGTGAATTGGCGGGTGCTGAAATCGAGTATTCTGGCGTGATCCATTTTGATAAAGTATTTTGAATAAAATTGTAAATAAGGTAAGATATATTGATTTAAAGAATGTGTCTTACTACGGTGCGCGCCATGACCCAGACAACGAAAACAATCGACGCGACCTGCTATCGCCATCTCGGCAATGAGGGGCTGGAAACCGCCCGGTTCGATGATGAAACCTTCCTGCGGGTGTCGTCCGAGGCGGTCAGCAGTTTGACCTCAACCGCCTTTGCGGATGTTTCGCATCTGTTGCGGCCCAGTCATCTTGCCCAGTTGCGCGAGATTCTCGATGACACGGATGCCTCGGCCAACGATCACTACGTGGCGCTGGAGTTGCTGAAGAACGCCGTGATCTCTGCCGAGCGAGAATTCCCGAGCTGTCAGGACACCGGAACGGCGATCGTTCACGGCAAGAAAGGCCAGAACGTTCTGGTCCAGGGCGATCTACATGCAGCGGTCGAGCGGGGGGTCAAGGACACCTGGGAAACGCGTAACCTGCGCTTCTCGCAAATGGCCCCGCTCAGCATGTTTCACGAACAGAATACCGGAACTAACTTGCCTGCGCAGATCGACATCGAGGCGCTCAGCGGGGAAGCTCTGGAGTTCCTGTTCATGGCCAAAGGGGGTGGCTCGGCCAACAAGACGTTTTTGTATCAGGAAACTCGGCGACTGCTGGAGCCCGAGCGGATACTGGCGTTTTTTGATGAGAAGATACGGACTTTGGGTACAACGGCTTGCCCGCCATACCACCTGGCCATTGTCATTGGGGGGCTGTCGGCTGAACACTGTCTGAAAATGGTCAAAAAAGCCTCGGCCAAGGAATTGGATGACCTTCCTACGACTGGCAGCCCCGATGGGCGTGCCTTTCGCGATCTGAAGCTTGAGGCGCAGATATTGGAGCTGACCCGCAACATGTCACTGGGCGCTCAGTTCGGCGGGAAATACTTCTGTCATGACGTGCGCGTCATTCGACTGCCGCGTCACGGAGGAAGCCTGCCGGTTGGCATGGGTGTCAGCTGTTCGGCGGATCGCCAGATCAAGGGGCGGATCGACCGGGATGGGATCTGGGTCGAGCAGTTGGAGCATGATCCGGCTCGGTTCCTGCCCGCGCAGGATGTCGCGGCGCAATCCGCAACCCGGATCAACCTGGACCAGCGGATGGATGATATCTGTGCCGAATTGTCCAAGCTGTCCGTTTCAAGCCCGGTTCTGCTGTCCGGCACTATGATTGTCGCGCGCGATCTGGTGCATGCCGAACTGGCCCGGATGATCCGAGAGGGTCAGGAACTGCCGGACTACATCCGCGACCACCCGGTCTACTACGCGGGCCCGGCCAAGACGCCAGAAGGGTATGCCTCGGGCTCGTTCGGGCCAACCACAGCCGCGCGGATGGACCCTTATGTGCCGGAACTGCAGGCGCTGGGCGCGTCCCGCGTGATGATCGCCAAGGGCAATCGTGCGCCCTCGGTCGTGCGAAGCTGCAAGGAGCATGGTGGGTTCTTCCTGGGCTCGGTCGGTGGGGCGGCGGCAGTTTTGGGCAAGGACGTCATCAAGAACATCGAAACGCTGGATTTTCCCAACTTCGGGATGGAGGCCGTCTTTCGCATAAAAGTCGTGGATTTCCCGGCGTTTGTGATTATTGACGACAAGGGAGGAGACTTCTTTACCCGCAAACCCGCCTTCTAGCGCACAGGAGCCGCAATGCCGCCGACCTCGGACAAGATTACCCTGCGCCAGTTGCAGATATTTCTGGTGGCGATCGAGACGCGCAGCTTTGTGCGCGCGGCTGAGCGCCTGTCGCTGACCCCGCCTGCGGTGTCGATGCAGATGAGCCGGTTGAGCGAGGAATTCGGCGCGCCGCTGTTCGAGAAATCCGGCCGTTCGGTGATCCCGACTGAGGTTGCCACCGCTTTGGTGCCCTACGCTGAGCGCATGACCGAAACGCTGGCCGAGGCGGTAGATGTTGTGCAGATCATGCAGGGCAAGCTAGACCACCGGGTTCGGGTGGCCATGGTGACCACTGCACGCAATTTCGGCCCACATCTGCTAGCGCAGTTTCAGCAGGAACACCCGGAATGCGATCTACAGTTCAAAATCGCCAACCGGCGCAGCGTGATTGAGATGCTGGATACCGATCAGATCGACCTTGCGCTCATGGGTCGCCCGCCGCGCCGGATAGAGACAACGGCGCATCAATTCGCCAAACACCCCTATGTGTTGATCGGCCACCCGGATCATCCGCTGGTGCGCTCCAGACGCATCCGACGCTCGGACTTGCCGCACCATCAGTTCATCGTCCGCGAACGGGGGTCGGGCACGCGCATGGTGCATGAGTTCTTTTTCTCGGACTCTGGCCTGCCGCAGCCCAAGGCGCAGGAAATGGACAGCAATGCCAATATCAAACAGGCGGTCATGGCGAATATGGGGCTGGCCTTTATCTCGGCGCACACGATCGCGCTGGAGGCGATAGCCGGAAAGCTGAAAATCCTGAACGTTGAAGGGATGCCCGAATATCGCGACTGGTTCGTTCTGCATATGCGCAACAAACCCCTGCGTCCGGCGGCGCGGTCCTTTCGGGATTTCGTCGATCAGAAAGGCCCGGCGTTTATGGAGGATTTCTTCAAAGACGCCGGGATTGCAACATAGATTGCGCCCGCGCCACGATGGGCGGGTCGATCATTTTGCCCTCCAGCATGACGGCGCCCAGCCCCTGCTGAGTGGCCCGATCAAAGGCCGCGACCACGCGGGTCGCCTGTTCAATTTCGGAGGCGCTGGGGGTGAAGACCGCGTTGACGATTTCGACCTGTCGCGGATGGATACACAGGACGGCGTCGAAGCCAATCGCACGCCCCATGGCGACGCAGGCGCGGAAACTGTCCATATCGTGGATCTCGGCAATGCTGCCCGGTAGGCCGATCGCCTGCAGACCGCCCGCTTTGGCCGCATGGATCAAAGACTGCGCCGGGCCTTTCAGCGCCTCGATTGAAGGCGCATGACCGCAATCGGTTGAAAAGTCCTCGGTCCCGAATGCGAGTGCGGTCAGACGGGGGGTCGCTTTCGCGAAACTCGCGGCGTTCATCAGCCCTTGGGCTGTTTCGATCAAGGCAATCAGCTTGATCTGGCCCTCGGGCAGTTTGGCCCTTCGCTCCAGCATCGACAGATAGTCCGCCACCAGACGCAGGTGATCCGCCCCGATGACCTTGGGCAGCATGATCGCGTCGACGCCGGACAGGATGGCTGCCTCAAGATCTCGGACGCATTCGCCCAAATCGGCGTTGACTCGTATCACAACCGGGACATCGCGGGCGGTCAGCATGGAGACCGCCTCTGCCAACCCGTCCCGTGCGGCCTGTTTGCGGTCGCGCGGGACGCTGTCCTCTAGGTCCAGCAGGATCGCATCCGCGCCCCGTTCATGCGCGCGTGCAATCAGTTCGGGCCGGTGGGCCGGCGTGAACAGGTAGGACCGGATCATGCGGCAGCGGTCTCGGCAAATTCGGACCGAATGGTATCGGTATGTTCGCCAAGCGCGGGCACACGGCCAAAGCGCGGTGTTTCCGGGTCAAAGCTGTGGCGCACGGGGGCTGCGACCAGATGCGCTTCATCCCCGTTTTCCAGCGTGACCAGCGTGCGGCGCAGCTGCGGATGTGCGGCAAAGGTGCTGACCGAGTTCACGGCCCCATAAGCGATGGCTGCCGCGAACAACTTGCCTTCCAACTCGGCCCGGCAGTGGCGGGCAAAGAACCCGGCCACGATGGCATCCAGTTCGGCGCGGTTAGCAACCCGCTGGGCCGCATCGCAGAACCGTGGGTCGGTGGCCAATTCGGGCTGCCCGATGACATCGGCGCAGAGGCGTTTCCACTCGCGTTCGTTCTGGATCGAGATCGCCAGAACCTCATCATCCTTGGTGGTAAACCCACCATAAGGCGCGATGGACGGGTGATGCAGGCCAACCGGCTGAGGCGCTTTGCCTGCATAAACCGTATGCATCAAAGGCACGGTCATCCAATCGGCTGCAGTGTCGAACAGGGACAGCTTCACCGCGCTGCCTTTGCCGCTGATGCTGCGCGCGATCAGAGCTTTCTGTATGCCGATGATCGCGTTCATGCTGGCACCGATATCGCAGACCGAAACGCCAATCCGACCAGGATGGCCGGGCGCACCGTTGACCGAAACCAGCCCGCTTTCGCATTGCACCAGAAAGTCATAAGCCTTCATGTCGCTGTACCGTCCATCCTCGCCATATCCGCTGATATCGCAGGTGATCAGGTGCGGGTTGCGTTTGCGCAGGACATCCTCACCAAACCCGGCGCGGGCAATGGCCCCCGGGGCGAGGTTTTGGATGAACACATCCGCCTCGTCCAGAATACGGTGCAGCAGAGCGGCATCCTCGGGGTGTTTTATATCCAGACACAGGCTTTCCTTGCTGTGATTGGCCCAGACGAAATAGGACGCCGAGCCTTTCACCGCGCCGTCGTACTTGCGGGCGAAATCGCCGGTGTCACGCTCGATCTTTATGACGCGCGCGCCGCCCTGGGCAAAGTGGCACGACGCGAGGGGGGCAGCGACGGCCTGTTCCAGGGATACGACCAGCAGGCCTTCGTAGGGTTTGAGTTGGGTATCGCTCATGCTGCAGCTCGTGTGTTCAAAAGCGCAAGGGTGCGGTGCATTTCGTTGGCGACGATAGTCATGCCTTCATCAAAGCCCATCCCGGGCTTGACCAGCACGCGGTCGGGTCTTGTGGCCATGGCGGCGTGCAGACAGGCGCGGGCCGAGATATCGGTCTCGTTACAGGTGCCGCCCTGATACGCCGCGACACCATTGGCTTTGCAGTAGAGCACCGCGTCGACCGTATTGTGCAACGATCCCAGATCGGGGGTCTTGATCTGGACCATGTCACAGCAATCGGCATCGACGAAATCGACCACGTCCTGATAGGTGTTGCACCATTCGTCGGCCACGATTTTCACGTTGCTGCCAAGCGCCCGAAGCGAGGCCCGGATGTCGCGTAGCAAGGTGATCTGCCCGTCTTTTGACCCGGCGTCCGCAGGCCCTTCGATATACAGATCAAACGGGGCGGCGCGTTGTTCCAGCGTTGCCAGATAGTTGGCGATCTTCACCGCGTCATTGTCAAAGATCATGCCCACCGTACCGTAGACGTCGATATGAAGTACCGGATGATAGCTCTCATCCGTGCGCAGAGCTTGAATGCGACGCGACAGCCATGTGACATATTCGGCTAGTTTCCCGCCCGTCTGGCCCAATTTCTGGGGGATGTTGTTGATCAGGCCGTGGGGCAGGGCGTCGACCTGTTTCAGCACCATCTTGTCCACGGCTTCATAGCGGTTGTCGCCGCTCTGCCCGAACAGGCGCAGAGGGGCCGCGATGGCCTCAAGCCCCCATTCGTCGCAGATGACCTCGAATTTCATTTTGCCTTTGGCAATCGAGGCCGCCGACAACAACGCCTGCGACAGGCCATAGCGCACGGCGGTGTGCAGAGGCTGGCCGTCAACGACAAGATTGTCGAAGAATTCCGCGCTTTCACGGAAGTTTCGCACATCATGCTTGATCAAATGCGGCGTCAGATGTTCCTGCAGGAACGGAATGACGGAGGAGGCCAGAAACAACGGATCGCGCCCGGCGGCTCCAGAATATTGAACGGCCGCACAATCGCCCTCGGCAATCAGGCCGTTTTCCAGCTCCAGCAGGATCGAGACACTCTCACCGTATTGCCGGACGCGGGCGAAGCCGTCGGTCTGGGCCCGCCCGCAATAGACGAACCCGTCCTGCTTGGCCCCCTGTTTGATCGCCGCCTGGTCGTCGAAATAATACGAGGCCAGCCCCGGCGCGAAAACAACGTTCTTGATCTTCATGACGCTCTCTGTGTGCTAAGCGGCGACCGAAGGCCGACCGATGAGTTTGCTGGCCGAGATGGCGCGGACGTCGTCGACCACCATGTCAAAGGACACCTCGCGCCCCTCGGACCGGGCGCGTTCCGCGATGCGGTCCCGGTGAAAGGCCATGACGTCCTTGGGTAGCGGTACGTTTCCAGTCTCGAAAATTCGCAGCGCGCCGTGGTTGTCTCGGACCGGTGTCAGCTTGCCCGCGTTGCCGATGGCGGGGGCGAAGGGGATATCCATGACGCCGCTCTCAAAGGCCAGAACGGCTCCGCGCGCGATGTCGCCCTTGCCCAGTTTTAGAACGGCGCGCATGACGGCGTGAACCTCGGCCTCGATCACCTCGACCTCGGTCAGGATTTCGTTGCCGTCATTGCGGTTCTGGTCCGCGATCATGTTCACCATCTGGCGGGTCGCCTTGAGCCCGGCCTGGTTCGCCTCAAGCGAGGGGATGCCGCTGGCCTCATGCGGGGTCTTCACGATGATCTTGGTGGCCCGCGCCTGTTTCGCGGCCAGCGCACCCAGACAGATTACGGCGGTAGCCTTGGCCTCATCCACAGGGAAGCCGCCCATCCATTGGTGGAACACGGAGGTCAGCTGGTAATCGTCATAGCCCGCGTTCTGAAAATAGTGATGTCCCAACCGCCGCAGCGACCGCAGCGCGGCGACGTCCTGCACCAGATTGCCCGCCTGACCGTAGCCCAGCGTGATGCAGCGCACGCCTTGTTCTAGCGCCAGAAGGCCTTCGATGATCGCGACCACATGTGACACGAATGGCGGTACCAGCGTTCCGGTCAGGGGGCCGAAGGGTTCTCGGTTTATACGGATGCCATGTTCTTCGAACCGGCCCACCAGACGGTCGCAATATTGCCAATGGCGGATCGACTGTTCCAGCGGAATGTTCTTTGCGTATGGGATGTTATAGGAAATCCCGCCGCCCTCGTAGGACGAAAAACCTGAACTGAGTGTCACTTCAGCCAGCAGGCGTGCATCCGGAGTGCCGTGCCGGACCTGAATGGGTTTTGAGACGGCCTCGACCAACCGCGTGCAGCCTTCAACACCATGGTTGACCGCCGGGAACCCGTTCAGCAGCGAGGTGCCCGCCGCGCGGGAGCGGTCGATGCCATCCTGCGCCTCGTCATATCGGTTGTGACGGGTATAGGCGTCGATGGTGGTGGGCAGCACATCGCAATAGGGGGCCAGCCCCTCCATCAGCGCGGTGTGTTCGCGCAACAGCGCAACGCCCGCACGGGGTTGCAGCAGAGTCTTGCCGGTTTCATCCGCATCCGCCAAGGCCGCCGAGAACCGCTTTTCCGAGGGCAGCGCGTGCTGACGAGCAAGGCCTGCGTCAAAATCCACCTCGGCACCGGTGTGCCAGGATTGCAGAACGCCCTCACGCTCGGCGTCAAAACCGGAGTCAGGCAGCTTGGAATTCGTGATTTCTGGCGCGCTGGTCATGTCACCATCTGCCTTTGCTAGAGTGCGGCCCAGTCGGCGAACCCGGTTGCGAAAGCGCCCGAGTTGTGGCCGAGGTTTGGAAGGCGGTTCATGTCGATGTCGTCTTTCAGCAGCGCCACGACCTCGTCGATATTGGCGGAGGCCGGGAAGACGCGGTCATAGCCCATGTCCTTGAAACGGGTGACGACGGTTGCGAAATCCTGTTTGCCGATCACGAGGTTGCCACCGACATAGAGCAGGATGTTCCCGATCCCCGCAGCCTCGCACCGGTCGCGCAGGCCCTGACAGTCGATCTCACCGTGCCCGTAAATGGATGAGACAAGGATCGCATCGGCTTTTTGAGCAACGGCTGCGGCGACGAATTCGCTCTGGCTGACCATGACGCCGAGGTTAACGACCTCGATCCCGGCCCGGGTCAGTAGGCTGTCGAGGATCTTGTTGCCTACGGCATGGCAATCTGCGCCGATCACTCCCAAAACAACTTTATCCGTGGTGCTGGCGTCGAACATCTCTCGCTCCTCCTGTATCGCGCTTTGGGGTGTCGTAGCCGTGATTCTCAAAACGGTAAAGAATAATGATGAACAATAAAAAACAGATAAGGAAAAGTTATCCAATGTGCATCAGGCCGCCGTTAGAGCTTGAAACGCCAAAACGGCGACACTCTGATGGCATCTGTCGCATCTGAGATAGCTTCTGTCCGAAATCGACACTGAAAACGTGGGCAACCTGGGTGCATAAAGTAAGCTGCAACGAATAGGAGCCTACATGCGATTCTCGGCGCTGCGACTTTTCAAAGAGGCCCTGACCGGCCACAAGGGCTGGGGTCCGCAATGGCGCGACCCAGAGCCTGCTGATGCTTATGACTATGTGATCGTGGGCGGCGGCGGCCACGGACTGGCCACAGCCTACTACCTGGCCAAGGAATTCGGTGCCGCGCGTATTGCAGTATTGGAAAAAGGCTGGATCGGCAGCGGCAATGTGGGGCGGAACACGACGATCATCCGCTCGAACTATCTTTTGGATGGGAATGAGCCGTTCTACGAGTTCTCGCTGAAGCTGTGGGAAAATCTCGAACAGGACTTCAACTACAACGCCATGGTCAGCCAGCGCGGTATTTTGAACCTGGTCCACACCGATGCACAGCGGGATGCGGCGCGGCGGCGGGGCAATGCGATGATCCTGAACGGATCGGATGCCGAACTGCTGGATACCGCAGGCGTCCGGGCCATGTACCCTTTCTTGAATTTCGATGACGCCCGGTTCCCGATCAAAGGTGGTCTGCTGCACCGTCGCGGCGGCACCGTGCGCCACGACGCGGTGGCGTGGGGATACGCGCGCGGCGCGGATATGCGCGGCGTGGACATCATTCAGAACTGCGAAGTGACGGGTTTCCGAATTGAAAACGGCAAGGTTCTGGGTGTCGATACCACCCGCGGCTTCATTGGGGCGAAGAAGGTCGGCGTCTCTGTTGCAGGCAGTTCCAGCCGCGTGATGGAGAAGGCGGGGATGCGCCTGCCGATCGAAAGCCACGTGTTGCAGGCCTTCGTGTCCGAGGGTCTGAAGCCTTTCATCGACGGCGTCATCACCTATGGGGCGGGGCACTTCTATTGCAGCCAGTCCGACAAAGGTGGTCTGGTCTTCGGTGGCGACATCGACATGTACAACACCTACGCCCAACGCGGAAACCTGCCCGTGGTCGAGGATGTTATCGAAAGCGGCATGGCGCTGATCCCGGCACTTGGGCGTGCGCGTCTCCTACGCAGTTGGGGCGGGATCATGGATATGTCGATGGATGGCTCTCCGTTTATCGACAAGACGCAAATCGACGGGCTCTATTTCAATGGCGGATGGTGTTACGGCGGGTTCAAGGCAACGCCGGCCTCTGGCTATTGCTTTGCGCATCTTCTGAAAACCGACCGTCCGCATGAAACCGCCACAGCCTACCGGCTGGACCGGTTCATGACCGGTCACATGATCGACGAAAAAGGGCAGGGCGCCCAGCCGAACCTGCACTGAGGACCATCGCCATGATCAACAAGTTTGCACGCGATCTGATCGAAAACTGGCATCTTGGCTTTGTGGCCACAGCGGATGCCGAAGGAAACCCGAATGTCTCGCCCAAGGGCACGTTTGTAACCCATGATGACACCACGATCAGCTTTGCCGAAATGCGGTCTCCGGACACTCTGGCCAATATTGCGGTGCGTACGCAGGTCGAGGTCAACTTCATCGACATCCTGACCCGTCGAGGCGTCCTGATCCAGGGTGAGGCCAGCTATGTTCCGCGCGACGATGCGCGCTACCCGTTGCTGCGCCCGGCCTATACCAACCGCTGGCCGGAGCTTGAGCCGATGTTCTCTGGATTTGTGGTCATCAAGGTGACAGCGTGCAAGCCTCTGGCCACGCCCGCTTATGACATGGGTGTCACCAGCGAAGAGCTGCGCGCCAAGTGGATGCAACGCGTGCGCGACATCAACATCATTCACAAAAGGTCGGAGGTCGAAGCATGCTGATCAATCACCCCCTGCTTGGCCCGCGCGACGCGCAGGAGTTCACCTATCTTGGCGATGCCTCGCTGATCAATCGTCCTGACTGGCAGGCCGAGGACGCGGTGCAGGTGTTTCACGATTACCTCTACCTCCGTGACAACCCGGCGGGCGAGCATCGCGAGCTTTGGTATCACGAACAGGGCGACCGGTCGTGGCTGGTGGTCACGCGCAACACGCTGACCCACGAAATCCTGAAAGTCGAACTGGCCCGTGACGTGGCCAAAGCGGCAGGGAAGGCTGCACAATGACTCAGAGCAATCGACTGAATGGCGGGCTGATCAACCACGACGCCAGCCTCAGCTTCACCTTCGATGGCAAGTCCTATCAAGGCTATGAGGGCGACACGCTGGCTTCGGCCTTGTTGGCCAATGGCGTGCGCCTGATGGGCCGGTCGTTCAAATACCACCGCCCGCGCGGCCCCCTAACCGCTGGCAGCGAAGAGCCGAACGCTCTGGTCGAGCTACGCTCAGGTGGGCGGCAGGAGCCGAACACCCGCGCCACCGTGGCCGAGCTGTATGAGGGCCTGAACGCCAATTCCCAAAACCGCTGGCCGTCGCTGGAACGCGATTTCATGGCGATCAATGATCGGTTCTCGAACTTCCTGACCGCTGGCTTTTACTACAAGACCTTCATGTGGCCCAAGGCGTTCTGGGAAAAGCTGTATGAGCCGATCATCCGCAAGGCCGCCGGTCTGGGTAGCCTGACGGGTGAGGATGATCCCGATCTCTATGACAAGGGCTTCCTGCATTGCGATCTGCTAGTCATCGGCGCGGGTCCGACCGGTCTGGCGGCGGCGCTGACCGCAGGACGTGCGGGCGCTCAGGTCATTCTGGCCGATGAAGACTTCCGCATGGGCGGGCGTCTGATTGCCGAGACCGGCGCTTTGGCCGATATCTCCGGCGCGGCCTGGGTCGACCAGGCTCTGGCCGAGCTGGCATCGATGAACAATGTGCGGGTCATGCCGCGTACAACCGTATTCGGAGCCTATGACCATGGGATCTATGGCGCGGTTGAACGCAATGCGGATCACCTGATCGCGCCCGCGGCTGACAAACCCCGCCAAACCCTGTGGCGCATCTACTCCAAGCGCGCGCTGATCGCGACCGGGGCCATCGAACGCCCCATCGCGTTCGAAAACAACGACCGGCCTGGTATCCTGCTGGCCGGAGCGGTTCGGTCCTACGCCAACCGCTGGGCCGCGACACCTGCGCAATCGGTTGTGGTTTTTGCCAACAATGACGACGCGCACCAGACGGCACGCGATCTGATGGCGCAAGGGATCAAGGTTCCCGCCATCGTCGATACCCGGCCCGAAGCTGCGGATGTTGAAGGCACCGAGGTTCTGAAAGGGGCCGAGATCATCAACACCTCGGGCCGCCTGGGTTTGACCTCGGTTCAGGTGCGGACCGAGAAAGGTTATACAACGGACCTTTATTGCGAGGCGTTGGCAATGTCCGGCGGCTGGAACCCAAACCTGGGCCTGACCTGCCATCAGCGAGGCCGCCCTGTCTGGAACGCGGACATCCACGCCTTTGTTCCGGGTGAGGGCCTACCCGTTGGCCAGATCGTGGCAGGCGCGGCCAAGGGAGAAATGACCACCGAAGCGGCGCTGCACGGCGGTGCGGCGGCAGCGGTCTCCGCTCTGGGCGATCTCGGCATCACGGCATCCCCCGCTGATCTGCCCGCTGCAGCCGATGCGCCGGTCTCGATCAGCCCGTTCTGGCACGTCAAAGGCGCAAAGCGCGCATGGCTGGATTACCAGAACGACGTGACCGTCAAAGACGTCAAGCTGGCACACCAAGAGAACTTCACCTCGGTCGAGCATCTCAAGCGCTATACCACGCTGGGCATGGCAACCGATCAGGGCAAGACCTCGAACGTGGGTGCCTTGGCGGTGATGGCGGAACTAACGGGCAAGTCCATTCAGGACACTGGCACAACCATCTTCCGCCCGCCTTACTCGCCGGTGGCGATGGGGGCCTTTGGTGGCCGTGCCGTGGGTAAGGATTTCCACCCGACCCGCCTGACGCCCAGCCACAAATGGGCCGAGGAGCAGGGCGCCGTGTTTGTCGAAGTCGGCAACTGGCTGCGGGCCCAATGGTTGCCGCGCAAGGGCGAAACCCATTGGCGCCAATCGGTGGACCGCGAGGTGCTGCAGACCCGAAACTCGGTCGGTGTGTGCGATGTGACGACGCTGGGCAAGATCGACGTGCAGGGCGCGGATGCTGCGGCGTTCCTGAACATGGTCTACTCTAACGCGTTCGCCAAACTGCCCGTGGGCAAGGTGCGCTATGGCCTGATGTTGCGCGAGGATGGCATCGCCTATGACGATGGTACCGCCGCGCGGTTTGCCGAGGACCATTTCGTCGTGACCACCACCACCGCCAACGCGGTTCCGGTCTATCGCAATATGGAATTCGTCCGCCAATGCCTGTGCCCGGATATGGATGTGCAGCTGATCTCGACTACCGAGGCCTGGGCGCAATATGCCGTGGCCGGTCCCAACAGCCGCAAACTGCTGCAAAAGATCGTGGACCCCGAGTTTGACATCTCGAACGAGGCGTTCCCCTTCATGGGCTGCGCTGAAATCACCGTGTGCGGCGGCCTGCGCGCGCGACTGTTCCGGATCTCGTTCTCGGGCGAGCTGGCCTATGAAATTGCGGTGCCCACACGCTATGGCGACGGGCTGATGCGCGCGCTGATGGAGGCGGGCAAAGAGTTCGATGTCACGCCCTACGGCACCGAAGCTTTGGGCGTCATGCGGATCGAAAAGGGTCATGCGACAGGCAACGAGCTGAACGGGACGACCACAGCACTGAACCTTGGCATGGCACGCATGGTCAGCGCTAAGAAGGACTGCATCGGCAATGTTCTAAGCCGTCGTGAGGGGCTGAACACCCCGGACGCATTGGCTCTGGTGGGGCTGAAACCAGTGGACGCGAATGAGACCGTTACGGCGGGCGGGCATCTGATGAACGCCACTGGCCCGGTCGATGCAGCCCACGATCAGGGCTATGTCACCTCGGCTGCTTATTCGCCAATTCTGGAAAGCTCAATCGGGCTCGGATTTGTCAAAGGTGGCTCTGACCGGATGGGTGAAAAACTGCGTCAGGTGAACCCGCTGGAAGGCCAAGAGGTCCTGGTAGAAATCGTCAGCGCTCATTTCGTGGACCCGGAAGGGGAGAAGCTTCGTGCATAAACTGAAACCCATCACTCCGCTGGGCGGCGACACGCCGCGTGTCGATACGATCGGTTCGATCACGATCACAGAGGTCGTGGATCAGGCCCTGGCGTCGGTCGCGGCGCGCAAGGATCAGGCCGGTGCAGTGGAAAAGGCACTGGCCGACAAGATCGGCCTAAGTTTGCCGGAGGTTGGTCAATCCGCGCAGGCCGCCCCCTATGCCGCGCTTTGGATGGGACCGGAGCAATGGATGGTCATGGCCCCGCATGACAGTCACGAGTTGCTGGCCGCCGAGTTGAAACAGATCGTCGGTGACACTGCATCGGTTTCCGAGCAGACGGATGGTTGGTGCCGTTTCGACGTGCAGGACGCGGGTCTGTGCGATCTGTTCGAACGGCTCAGCAACACGCCGGTCCGCACGATGGAGCCGGGCGCGGCGATCCGAACCACGGCGGAGCATCTGGGTGTCTTCCTATGGCGTCTGGCAGAGGATCACATGGTCGTTCTTGGCCCGCGCTCTTCGGCGGCGTCGCTGCATCACGGCCTGTTGGCCGCCGCGAAATCCATCGCTTGATTCTAGGGTCCTGACCCTTAACCCGAGGGCAGCACATCGTCGCTGCCCACCCGCATCGAGTTCTTGGCACGCCGGTCGCTGATCGGCGTGACCCCGAACGTCTCACGATAGTGCCGCATGAAGGCGCTGGGTGTGGCGTAACCGACCATATAGGCGACCTCGGCAATCGGGTCGTTTGTGTACAGCACCAATTGCCGCGCCTGGTTCATCCGCATCCGCCGGTAATAGGTCAAAGGGCTATGCCCGGTCGCCTTTTTAAAGCTCCGCTCTAGTGACCGTGCGGAAAGGCCCACGGCATCGGCGACTTCGCTGATCTGGATGGGGTTTTCGATATGTTCGGCAAAATGCTGAATGGCCTTTGCAACCTGTTTGGGCAAAAGATCCTGACTCTGCGCGGTTGAGATTGCGGGCACCTTTTGCGTGACGGTCCCGCTGCGAATGAACGGGTGCTGGAACCAGCAGGCGACCTCGGCCATGACATCACCGCCCAGCCGTTTTTCGATCAGGGCCAGCATGTGATCGAACACGGCAGAGGCGCCCGAGATTGTGCTAAAAGCCCCTTCTTCGCAGATCACTGTCCCATGGATCGGTATTTCGGGAAATTCGGCCTGAAAAGCGGCCTCGTAACACCAATGCACCGACAAAGGGTTGTCGCGGGTCAGCCGGGTCCGGGCGAGGGGGAAGACACCGCCGCTGATTGCGCCAATACGGGTCTTGTTCCGCATCAGACGCTGAAGCGCTGCGTTCGCCTTGGAGGGGTTGTCGAACACGCTGTTCGGGCTTGAGGCGAACAGCAGATGCGTCAGGGATTGGGCGTTTGCCAACGTGCTGTCGGGGAAAAAGGTGACGCCGGCCGAGGATTGCATCGGTTGGTCTTGCTCGGCAATGACATGCCAGCTGAACGCCTTCTGCCCCGAGATCTCGTTCGCCGCGCGCAGCGGTTCGATACAGGATGTCAGGCATGCCATCGGGAACCCTGGAAAGATCAGGATGCCCAGCGAAATTTTCTCGACCTGATCTTTCATGAGCGTTGCTCTTTCACTAGCTCCTCGACAGTTTCGAGGATGTCATTTTCCAGTCTCCGGGCAGCGGGCGACAGCGCAGAATCAGCCTTGCGTATCAGGTGAATTTGCCGTTTAGCGGTCTTATCCGCCAGAGGGCGAAACACCAGATCGGATTGTCCGGCAGAAATTGCCGCCATCTCAGGCAGGAGTGTGACCCCGATCCCGGCTCGGACCATGCCCAGAATAGAGGTGATGTTATGTGCCGAAAACCGAGAGCCCGCGTGCAGTTTTTCCGCCTCGGGCCCGGGGATGCTTTCGGACAGGCTGTTGGCGATCAACTGCTCATTCTCAAGCGCGTCCCAGTCGATTGCGCCAGTGTCACTGGCCAGCGGGTGGTCCGGGGTCAGCAATACGCCGAACCTGTCGGTCAGCAAAAGCTGACTGTGCAGGCCCGACCCGTTCCCGCGCAGTGTCGCGATGCCGATATCAATGCGCCCCCGCGACAGCTCGTGCAGGACGGACTTGGAATCCATGTCGCGCAGTTCCACCCTCACTTTCTCGTAAGCCTTGGTATTTCTGGAAAAAACGCGTGGTATGATCGTGCCTGCCACCGATGGAACCGTCGCAATTCTGACATGTCCCATACTGGCATCGGCAAAGTTTTCGATGGCCCGAACCGTATTGTCGAAGTGCTGCAATTCCAGCTGCGATTGCTCGAAAACGAACTCACCCAATGCGGTTAGCTTGTTCTTGCGGTCCGTCTCAAACAGCGGTTCGCCTAGATGTGTCTCAAACTGCTTGAGCATCATTGATACCGCCGACGGGGTGCGTTTCAGGACAACGGCGGCGTCGGTCAGGTTGCCAGTGCGGGCAACCGCGACAAAGCCGCGAAGCATTTCGATCTTGAGCGTCATGTTGGAAGCTTCAAACTTTCTGAAGTAAACTTCAATAATTTTAGTTTGATTGATTGTCGAAAAAGAGTCCATACCCGCTCAGCAAATTCTCTATGGGGCAAACGGCTATGGCTGACATTCAAAAGAACCTGATTGCTGGTGAGTGGGTCACCGGTGAATATGAGATCGAAAACCGCAACCCATCGGACCTGAGCGATCTGGTCGGCATTTTTGCACAGGCCAGCGCGGATCAGCTTGAGGCAACATTGGATCAGGCGCGTGCCGCTCAGCGTGAGTGGGCCGTCTATGGGCTGGAGCGCAAGCAGGCTGTTCTGAACGCGATCGGCAATGAGCTGATGGCCCGCGCCGAGGAACTGGGCACGCTGCTGAGCCGCGAAGAAGGTAAGCCGCTGGCCGAAGGCAAAGGCGAAGTGTTCCGCGCCGGTCAATTCTTCACCTACTACGCCGCCGAATGCCTGCGTCAGATCGGTGAGAACGCAGATTCCGTACGCCCCGACATCGAGGTGGACGTTCGCCGTGAGGCCGTGGGCGTTGTGGCCATCATCAGCCCGTGGAACTTCCCCACTGCGACCGCGTCGTGGAAGATCGCTCCGGCGCTGTGCTATGGAAACGCGGTTGTCTGGAAGCCCGCCAACATCACCCCGGCCTCGGCAGTTGCGCTGACCGAGATCATCAACCGTCAGGACATCCCCAAGGGTCTGTTCAGCCTGGTCATGGGTTCGGGCCGGTCCATCGGTCAACGACTGGTGGAAAGCCCCAAGGTCAACGCGATTTCCTTCACTGGATCGGTTCCGGTCGGGAAGGGTATCGCCGCTGCTGCCATCCAGAATCTGACCAAGGTCCAGATGGAAATGGGCTCGAAGAACGCTCTGGCCGTCATGGACGATGCCGACTTGGATCTGGCGGTCACGTTGGCTCTGGGCGGCGCGTTCGGTGGTACCGGTCAGAAATGCACGGCGTCGTCGCGTCTCGTAGTCCACGCAGGAATTCACGACGCCTTTGTCGAAAAGCTTGTTGCGGGTGCGCAGGCGATGAAAGTGGGCCATGCGCTGGAAGAGGGCGTTCAGATGGGTCCCGTCGTCAGCCAGCAGCAGCTGAGCGAAAACCTGGCCTTTGTCGATCTGGGCAAATCCGAGGGCGCAGAACTGGCATGTGGCGGCGCGCGTCTCGAGATGCCGCATGACGGGTACTACATGTCGCCCGGCGTGTTCCTGAACACCACCAACGACATGGCGATAAACCGCGAGGAAATGTTCGCCCCGCTCACCAGCGTCATCAAGGTTGGCAGCTATGATGAAGCGCTGAGCGTCGTCAACGACACCAACTTTGGCCTCACATCGGGCATCGTGACCAAGTCGCTTGCCCACGCCACCCATTTCCGCCGCAATGCGCGCACCGGTGTTGTCACCGTGAACCTGCCCACCGCCGGCACCGACTATCACGTGCCTTTCGGTGGCCGTGGCGACAGCTCCTACGGCCCGCGCGAGCAGGGCAAGGCCGCGGCGGAGTTCTACACCACGGTTAAAACCGCCTATATCAGCGCAGGCCCCGTCTGATGCTGATCGATTGCCTGCAATATGTGAACTGGTCGGAGAAGGTCTTCCGCCAGTTGCGCGAGGGGGGCGTGGATGCGATCCACGTCACCATCGCCTATCATGAGAACTTTCGCGAAACGGTGTTGAATTTCGAACAGTGGAACCGCTGGTTCGAACAATACCCCGACCTGATCATGAAAGGGCAGTGGGCCAGCGACATCGACAACGCGCGGGAAACCGGCCGGACAGCGGTGTTCTTCGGGTTCCAGAACCCAAGCCCGATGGAAGACGATATCGGCCTGATCGAGATCCTGCACACGCTGGGTGCGCGGTTCATGCAGCTGACCTACAACAACCAGTCGCTGCTGGCGACCGGCTGCTATGAGGCCGAGGATTCCGGCATCACTCGCATGGGCAAACAGGTCATCAAAGAGATGAACCGCGTGGGCCTAGTAATTGACATGAGCCACTCGGCAGACCGCTCGACCATCGAAGCGGCTGAGATCTCGGAACGTCCCATCGCTATCACCCATGCGAACCCCTATGACTGGTCGCCCGCCCTGCGCAACAAGCGCGATGCGGTGATCCGTGCGGTGACGGAAAACGGCGGCATGCTGGGTTTCTCGGTTTACCCGCACCACCTGAAAGACAAGTCCGACTGCACGTTGGAAAGCTTCTGCGAGATGATCGCGCGCACGGCTGAGAAATACGGTGCGCAGCATCTTGGGATCGGCACCGACCTGTGTCAGGACCAGCCCGACAGTATCGTGGAATGGATGCGCGTAGGTCGCTGGACAAAGGAAATCGACTATGGCGAAGGCTCTGCCTCGGCCCCCGGTTTCCCGCCCATGCCGGGCTGGTTCAACGACAACCGTGACTTCGGCAACATCAGGGCAGGTCTGCGTGCCACCGGCATGAACGACGAAGAGGTTGACGGCATCATGGGTCGCAACTGGTACCGTTTCTTTGACGAGAACTTCAAACCGCTCGCCTGATGCAGGTCAGCTAAACGACGAAGCTATGGCCGCATTCCTGATAGAAACGGCCTGACTAATATTAACGGAGGAGAGATGTCTGAGGCATCTTTGAACACTGCCCCTGTACAGGAAAGCCGGGTGAACAAACCACTTTTCCTGATATCTGGCGGTTTTATCGCGCTGTTCTGTGTCGCGGCCCTTGTCGATCTGAACGCCCTTTCGGTTGCTGTGGATTGGGGATTCAATGTCGCGGCCACCTATTTTGGCCTTTACTGGCAGGTGCTTCTGCTCGCCACCTTCCTGATCGGCCTGCTGCTGTGCGTTCTGCCCGGCGGGCGTGCCATCATGGGCGGCCTGGCTGCGCCCGAGTTCACCACCTTCCAGTGGGGCTCGATGGTCATGTGCACGCTGCTGGCCGGTGGCGGCGTGTTCTGGGCGGCAGGTGAGCCGATTGCCCATTTCCTGTACCCCGCGCCGCTTTACGGTGGTGACGGGGCAACGGCCGAGGCCGTGAACCCGGCCATCGCCCAGAGCTTCATGCATTGGGGTTTCCTCGCATGGGCCATTCTGGGGTCGCTGACCACGGTCATGCTGATGCACTACCACTATGAAAAGGGCCTGCCGCTGGCGCCGCGCACGCTGCTGTACCCTGTGTTTGGCGACAAGGCGATCAACGGGCCGATCGGCGTGATTGCGGACGCGTCCTCAATCATCGCTGTGGTTGCGGGTACGGTTGGTCCGATCGGCTTCCTGGGTCTGCAGGTGAGCTATGGTCTGGCCGATCTTTTCGGCTTTTCGGATACGTTTGCCCTGCAGGCGACCGTGATTGCCGGGCTGGCAGCGATCTACACGATCTCGGCCATGACCGGTCTGTCGCGTGGTATTCAGGTTCTTTCCAAGGTCAACGTGATCCTGGCGGCCTTCCTGCTGCTGTTCGTTCTGATCGCAGGGCCGACCGGGTTCATCTTTGGCTCGTTCTTCTCGGGCTTTGGCACTTACGTGGGCAACTTCTTCCAGATGGCGTTGTACCGTGGTGAGGCCGGTCTGTTCGGCGAACCCGGCTGGCTGGGCTGGTGGACCGTGTTCTTCTGGGGTTGGTTCATGGGCTATGGCCCGCTGATGGCAATGTTCATTGCGCGAGTGTCGCGCGGTCGTTCGATCCGCTCGATCATCATCATGCTGTCGATCATCGCGCCGATCGTGACCAACTTTTGGTTCACCATCATCGGTGGCACCGGCATCGCCATGGAGCTTGAGAACCCCGGCACGATCGCCACCGCATTCGAAGGCTTCAACCTGCCTGCCGCCCTGCTGGCGATCACCAACAACCTTCCGATGGGCTTCGTGATCTCGATCCTGTTCCTGATCCTGACGACCATTTTTGTTGCTACCACCGGCGACTCGATGAGCTATGTCCTTTCTGCGACCATGAGCAACGAGAACAACCCACCCGCAGCGCTGCGCGTGTTCTGGGGCATCGCGATGGGCCTTATGGCCATCATCCTGATCTCGGTAGGATCGGGCGGTGTGTCCAAGCTACAGAGCTTTATCGTGGTGACCGCTGTTCCGGTTTCTCTGATCTTGCTACCGTCGCTTTGGGATGCGCTGCGCATCACGCTGGCGAAGGGCAAAGAGAGCTAAGCGATCCAGGCTGGGCCGGACCCTCCGGCCCGCCAAAATGCCTGAAGGTTTCAGGAGAAGACCAGATATTAGCACTTGAGGAGGCACAACCGAATGACAGACGTTTCCCGTCGTGATCCGAACATGGTGATGCGCCTTGCCCGTCTTGGCTCCATGCATCAGTCGCGCCTTTCGTTCATGCGTATCCTGACGCGACGACTGGCGCGGGAAAACTGGCGGTTTGAAAAAACTGCGTTCGAGATTGACAGCACCGGCGTTGGCCATGCCGTCTATACCGCGCATGGGCCCGAGCGGTCCTATTCACTGATCGCCTATGCCCATGATCTGCCGCCCGAAAAACGCTCGGACCGAGTGATCGCCGAGGCCTGGGATGCCACCTTCACCCTGTTTGACGGTGTGCCCACCGATGCCGATATCGAGCGTCTTTCGCACAATATTCCCGTTCAGGAAGCTGGGCGCGTGACCGGGTCTGAACTGTCAGTGTCCCGCGCCAACCGCTCGGTGCGTTTGTGGGAGCATGTGGTGAGCGAATTGGCCGAAGGCCGCCAGCCCTCGACCGAGAAGATTGACGCCGTGGGCTACCTGATGCGGACCACTGCGGTTTACGGATCCGGCAAGCTGGGCGCTGCGGATCGCGAAATGATCGCCGACCGTCCGGAATTTCGCGCGCCGTTCCAGGTTGAGATGCTGTCGGTCTACCTGACCCGCTGGTTCGTGACCGATCTGGTGCAATATATGGCTGATACTCGCGCTGCAGCCAACGGTGCGCAGGCCGCGAAGCTGGATGCCGGGATCGCGCGTTCGATGGGGATTGGAAACTCAACCGGTCTGGGGATGGCGCCGTTTTTGCTGAACCATCCGGTGCTGTTCAACAACTGGATGGCGGCACGGGAAGGCGCAATTCAGGTCGTGCGTGGTGTTGAAAAGGCCAGCGATGCGGAAGTCGCGGTGTTCCGTGATGTGCTGTTGCGCAATATGCAGATCGTCGAGACCTGGCAGTCCGAACACCCGATCCAGATCGAGAAACTCGCCGCCCTGCGGGCCGATATCGCCAAGCTTCAGGACTATCTCTCAAGTGCGGATCTTGGCGCGGATCACCCATGGGATGCGCTTTATTCTTGGGCCGAGCAGTCACTGACCCTTGAGGGTCAAGAATGGATCGCCTCGCTGATGCTGGAACCCTACGGCGAATTGGTCGATGCCTTTGCCGAAGGAATGGCGGCAGACAACACCGCCACGTTCCGCATCGCCGGGGCGATGAAGATCGGTGATCTGCGGGCGCTTCTCAAGGATATCTATGGCTGGGCCATTGAGACCGATTGGGCAACCCCCGCCAGCAAGGCGCGCGCCTGGTATGTCTCGGAAGAAAAGCTGGAGCCGCGTCTGGGTGAACGTTTCGAGGAACCGATCGAGGAATACGAGCAACCTTTGGCCCCCGGTCGGGATGCCGCGCAGCTGTTTCAAGCGCTGGCCCATTGGTCGGATGATGCTCAGGTCGCCGATTTCCTGCTGCGCCACCCCGAACATCGCCACGTGCTGCGCCGCGTTCAGATCGTAGGGCGCGCGCCCTATGCCGAGATCCGCGACAACACGATCTCGGACCGGGTTCTGCCCATCGACATGCTGCGCTGCAAACTGTCCTTCTTCGGGGCGACCAAGTTCGATCCCCGCTCGGACCGTTGGGTGCGGATCTGCATGTATGGAAATGCGCCCCTGCCGCATGAATTGACATCTGAAAACGCCGATTTCTGGGTCTTCCCGGAACTTGAAGGGGCCGTTGCATGAGCCACTCTCTGAACGAAATCGAGGCCATGAGCAAACGCGCTGCGCGCGGCGGGGGCCTGTCTTGGGGTCTGGCCGAAGAGGCCGCCAAGGGAACGCGCTGGTTGGCTGCGTTTGGGTTTTCAGGCGCCGAATTGCTGGCCGACCTGTTGGAGATGAACGACCGCATCCCGTCGATCGACGTCTCTCCCGTCTCGCTGAGCGCTGAGATCTGGCATGCTCCTACCCGTCGGATGAGCCCGCTGATCGCCGGGGCCTCGCTCAGCGACTGCGCGGTGCGTTTGATGGATCGCGGCTCAATCACCATGGAGAATGTCAGCCTGCCCTTGCTGGCCGTTCCTTTCATGGGAGGGGCTGCGCTGCGTTTGGGTGTACCGGTCGCGGCTGAATGGCAGGGCGCGCGTCTGGCAACGGATGGGCGGCAGATCTGCGTGCAGGCCACGCCCGAGGCGCTTGAGGCCCGCCACGCGGACAAGATGGTCTTCAGCGCGCCTGCTGAGATGACAGGACGCCGCGAGCCACTCCTGCGCGCCGAGGTGTCCGATGCAGACTGGAACAGGCTTGGCGCCTTTGCCCACCGCACATTCGCACCCGCGACCGAGGAAAGCCGCCTGCGCGGTGCTGGCGCGGGCCTCAGCGACAACGACTGAAACTTCGCCCCTTGCGACAAGGGGCACATACTTACGAACGGAAAAGAAGAATGACCGCCACCGAAACCCTGACTCTGGCCGAGATCGAAGATCTGGCCTTCCGCGCCCTTGTCAAAGCCGGAACATCGGAGGAAAACGCCCGCCCTCTGGCCGTTGCGACCGCAATGACCGAAGCGGATGGCGTGGCCTCGCACGGGTTGGCCTATATCCCGATCTATGCGCAACATGTGGAATGCGGCAAGGTTGACGGGGCCGCCAAGCCTGTGGTTGCCCAGCCGCGTCCGGCAGTTGTCACCGTGGATGCGGCCACCGGCTTCGCCCACAGCGCGATTGATCTGGGTTTTGAGAAGCTGATCCCGTTGGCGCGCGAGCAGGGTGTCGCGGTTCTGGCCATCAACAACTCGTATAACTGCGGCGTTCTGGGTGTGCATACCCAGCGTCTGGCGCAGGCAGGCCTGATGGGGATCGGGTTCACCAATGCTCCGGCCTCGATCGCGCCGTCGGGTGGGGCAAAGCCGGTTGTCGGCACCAACCCCTTCTCGATTTCGGCCCCCGACACGGATGGAAACGCGGCGCTTCTGATCGACCAGTCCGCCAGCACTATCGCCAAAAGCGAAGTCATGAAACATGCCCGCGAAGGTAAAACCGTGCCCGAAGGTTGGGTTTTGGACGCTGACGGCCAGCCCACTACAGACCCTGAGGCCGGTCTGAAAGGCTCCATGGTACCGTCGGGCGGCTACAAAGGCGTGGGTATCGCCCTGACGGTCGAGCTGATGGCCGCTGCGATGACCGGCGCAACGCTGGGTTCGGTCGCCAGCCCGTTCTCAGGCACGGCGGGTGGCCCACCGAAAACTGGACAGTTCTTCATCGCGATTGACCCGCAGGCGACCTCGGGCGGGGCGTTCCAAGAGAAACTGGGTGAGCTGATTGCCTCGTTCCGCGACCAAGATGGCGCGCGCCTGCCGGGCGACGGCCGCCGCACCCGCCGCGAGCGGGCAGCAACCGAAGGTGTTGCCGTAAACGCCGTACTGCTGGAAAAAGTGCGCGCGCTTCTCTGAGGTGAAATCGCGTCAAAAGTAGACTTTGGGCGCCAATCCTCAAGGGACTGGACGACGTCATCGCTCACCGAGAAATGGAATTCGATCCGAGCGTGCTGTGAAAGAAGCATGCTCGAAGATCAACTGTTTACGTCGTTGGTCCAGAAAGCCCCCTGTCAAAGGTCTTTCAACAGACGAAGGGCATCGTAAATCGCCGCGTGCGTGTTGCGCGCGGCGACGGCGTCTCCGATGCGGAACAGCTGGAACCGGCCCTCGGGGTTGGCAACACGGTTTTGCGGCTGGCCGGTGATCAGCGCCTCGTGGTCGACCTGTCCCAGATTCGACGACAGGGGCTTGAGGTCGAAATACAGATCGGCATTCGGCAATGTGCCATAGTTCAGAATGATCTGGTCATAGGGCCGGTCCTGCACTTTCGCGCTGTAATCCGATCCGATCTCGGCGATCAGGCGGTTTCCATCCCGCCGCACGCCTTTAAGGCGGCGCGCCACGGTTACGGTCACGTCCTTGTCTTGCAGGTTGGTCAGATACGGCGTGAGGTTCAGCCCCATCACATCGGGGGCAAAGCTGCGGTCAGGGGTCATGATTTCGACCTGCGCGGTGTCTGCCGCAATATCGGCGGCCTGCAGTCCAGCGTGATCGCCAGCCTCGTCAAAGATCAACACATCGCCCGAGGCTTTCACGTCACCCGACAGAATGTCCCACGAGGTGATGACATGGGGCAGATCCTCCATCCGCTCATACAGCCGCATCTGAGGCAGCCCGCCGGTCGCCACGATGACCAGATCTGGGTTCAGCGCGGTGACGTCTTCGGCCTCGGCCCAGGTGTTGAAGTGAAAACTCACATCCCGCGCGGCGCATTGAGCCATGCGCCAGTCGATGATCCCGATCATCTCGCGCCGCCTTTGGGACTGCGCGGTCAGGCGTATCTGTCCACCGGGGTCCGAGGCAGCTTCCAACACCGTTACGTCGTGACCGCGAGCGGCAGCAACCCGCGCGGCCTCCAGCCCGCCAGGGCCAGTGCCAATGACCACAACCTTGCGCGAGGTCTCGGCCACCGGGATCAGATGCGGCATCGTCAGCTCGCGCCCGGTTGCTGCGTTGTGGATGCACAGTGCCTCGCCGCCTTCGTAGATGCGATCCAGACAGTATGTGGCCCCGACGCAAGGCCGGATATCATCCTCGCGCCCCTCGACGATCTTCTGTACCAGATGCGGGTCGGCCATATGGGCGCGAGTCATGCCTACCATGTCCAGACGCCCTTCGGCCACGGCGTTGCGGGCGGTGGCAACATCCGGGATGCGGGCGGCGTGGAATGTGGGCAGGCCGATCTCGGCCCGCATCCGGCCCGCGAAATCCAGGTGCGGCGCAGAGGGCGACCCCTGCAGCGGGATCACTTTTGACAGTGCGGCATCACTGTCAATCCGCCCGCGCGTCACGTTGAGGAAATCGACCAGCCCCTCATCCCTGAGAAGACGCGCGATGCGGAACCCCTCTTCCTCGCTCACGCCGCCTGGTTTGGTTTCATCCATCGAGAACCGAACGCCCAGAAGGAACTCATCACCCACCTTTTCGCGCATGCTGGCCAGAACCTCCCGCGCGAAACGCGTGCGGCTTTCCAACGTTTGCGGACCATATGGCCCCTCAAGTTCGTTCGTCAGTGGGGACCAGAACTGGTCGGGCAGGTGGCCGTAGCACTCGATTTCCAGCCCGTCCATGCCTCCCGCTTTCATGCGCTCAGCCGCATCGGCATAGTCCTGAATGACTCGCACTATGTCCCAATCCTCCATGAGTTTGGGATTGTAGCGATGTGCGGTTTCGTGATGATGCGTCGGCGCGACCGAGGGCAGCCAGTCGCCCTGGCTCCACCCGGTGCGGCGGCCCAGATGGGTCACCTGGATCATCACCGCGCAGCCGTGATCGTGCAGCTCGTCCGTGAGGTTTTTGATCCAAGGCACCACCTCGTCACAATACGCCAAAACGTTGTTGAACGCCGGAGGGCTGTCTTTGGACACACAGGCCGATCCGGCCGTCATCGCCAGCGCAACACCGGCCTTGGCGCGTTCCGCATGATAGGCGCGGTAGCGGTCCTTGGGCATGCCATCTTCGGGATAGGCGGGTTCATGACTTGTGGTCATGATCCGGTTGCGCAGGGTGAGGTGCTTTAACTGGTATGGCTGCAGAAGTGGATCGTTGCTCATTGCGATGCTCCCAAGGCAACTGGCGTATTCAGAGAAAAAGGACCTGTTCGATTAGGACAGAAAGAGACTTGGAAGACGGCACTAATGGTTACTCCTTCGCCGTATCGTCTGCGTTCAGGTTCAAATGCGCCATACCACTGCTGCCCAGATCGACGGCTGCAAATGGGCCTCCGTGATGGATGTTGGCGGGATCAAGGGGGTCAAGCGGGCCGTCCTTGGCAAAGATCTCATCGGCGAATTGCTCGGCATTGTCCTTGGGCCGGAAACCCAAATGCCGCGCCTTTGAGTTGTCGACGGGCGCGCGGTCATTGTCGGAGACGCCATAGACGATGCTGAATGCGGTGACCGGGGTCTTGATCGCCTGTTCCACCATATGGACCAGATCATCATAGCTTAGCCACGTTCCCACGGCGCGACTGTTCGTGACCTGCGCGCAAGACAGGATGCGCAGGCAGACGGCCTCGAGCCCGCGCTTGTCCCAGTAAAGCGAGGCGAGGTCTTCGGCGAAGCATTTGGCAAGCCCATAGAACGTGTCTGGTCTGTGTGGCGCGTCGATGCCGATGAAATCGGTCTTTTTGTGCATGCCGACCGCATGGATCGACGAGGCATAGACCACCCGCCGGAGATTGTTGCGATGGGCGGCCTCCCACACGGTATAGGCACCGTAGAAGTTCGGGCCCCAAAGCACATCCATCGGGGCCTCATCCGCGATGGCACCGAAATGAACCACCATATCCGCGCCTTCCAGCAGCTCTGTCATGGCCTCAAGATCGGCAAGGTCGGCTTTCACGTAGCTTTCGTTCGGCGCAAGGCTGGGCAAGCTGTCTGCGATGTCCGAGGAGACAAGCTCGTCGCACAGCTTCGATAGCGGCCCGCGCAAGTATGATCCAAGTCGTCCCGCTGCGCCGGTGAGGACTAGTTTCTTCATGGGCGAACTCCTTTCAGATTGGCAACGGCATCAGAGATGCGGTTCAGGGCCGTGTTCAGAACGTCTTCGGACGCGGCTGTCGAAATGCGGAAAAAGGGTGACAGCTCATAGGCGCTGCCGGGAACAGCCGCCACACCGGCCGCGCTGAGAAGATAGGCGGTAACATCTGCGTCCGAGGTCAGGGTTGTGCCGTCGGGCGTCGTGGCCCCGATCAGGCCTTCACAGCCGATCAGCCCGTAGAACGCACCGCCCGGCGGGTCGAGCGTCAGGCCGGGAATGTCGCGGATGCGTTCGACCACAAGGTCGCGGCGGGCCTCGAACGCGGTACAGAAGCGGCGCACCTCATCCTGCGGGCCGTTCAACGCCGCCGCCGCTGCGGCCTGCGCGATCGAACAAGCGCCCGAGGAAATCTGGCTCTGTACCTTGGTCATCGCGGCGATCAGCTCTTTCGGGCCTGCGCCATAGCCGATGCGCCACCCGGTCATCGCATAGGCCTTGGAGACCCCGTTTACCGTCAGTGTCCGATCTTTCAGCGTCGGGCACACGGCTGCGAAAGACCGGAAGACGCGATTGTCGAACAGGATGTGTTCGTAGATCTCATCAGACAGAATCAGGATACGGTCGTGTTGTTCCAGAACCGCGCCGAGGGCCGCAATCTCAGCGTCCGAATAGACCGCGCCCGAGGGGTTCGACGGTTGGTTCAGCAACAGCCAGCGTGTCTTGGGTGTGATCGCGGCGGTCAGCTTGTCGTGGGTTAGGCGAAATCCGTCCTCAGCCGGGCATTCGATAGTCACTGGCGTACCGCCAAGGATGAGCACGATGTCCTTGTACTGCCCAAAGTAGGGCGCGCAGAGCAGAACTTCGTCGCCCGGCTCCAGCGTGGCCATGAAGGCGTTGAACAGCACCTGCTTGGCACCGTTCGACACGATGACTTCATCCGGTGCATAGGTCAGATCGTTCTCGCGCTGCAGCTTGTCGACAACGGCCTGCCGCATGGTGAGGGTGCCGTTGGTGGGCGGGTATTTGGTCTCACCCGCCAGAGCGGCCTGATGTGCGGCGTCCTTGATGTGGTCGGGCGTGTCGAAATCGGGCTCTCCGAGGCCCAGATCAATGACATCCTCACCCCGCGCGCGGGCCTCTTTGGCGGCCTGGCTGACCCAAGCCGAGGCCGAGGGTTTCACGGATGCAAGGCGCGAGGCGGCAAAGCTCATTTCAGGAGATCTTTCGTCTGGGCCAGAGCCGTATCCGCTGCACGCGCCAGAAGGCCGGTATCAATGGTATTGGCAACGAAGGTGAACCCTTCGTTTAAAAGCTCGGCCGCAAAGGCTGGGTCGGTGACCAGGGTGCCGACGGGCACCCCGCGCACGATCAGTTTCTGCGCGGCCTTTCTGATCTCGGACCAGACCTCGGGATGCATGGGGTCGCCGACATGACCAAGATCGGCTGCAATATCCGCCGGGCCGAAGAAGATGCCGCTGACACCATCGACAGTGCCGATAGCCTCGGCCTGTTCCAAGGCAGCGCGGGATTCCACTTGTAGCAGAACTGTCAGCTCGTCTTCGCAGCGCGTCACATAGTCCTTGATCCGCCCAAAACCCGTTGCTCGGCTTGCGCCCGCCATCCCGCGAACGCCGCGCGGGGGGTAGCGCGTGGCCGCGACGGCGCGTTCGGCTTCTTCCACGGATTGGATCATCGGAAACAAAAGCCCTGGCGCTCCTAGGTCAAGTAGACGTTTGACCACAACCGCATCATTCCATTCGACGCGGACAAGTGCGGTGGTCTGATACGCCTCAAAGGCCTGCAACTGCGACAACACGCTGTGATAGTCGTTCGCGCTGTGCTCCATGTCGATCAGCGCCCAGTCATAACCTGAGGTGGCTATGACTTCGGCTGCAGTGTTACTGCACAGGCTGACCCACACACCAACTTGTTTGTCGCCATTTGCGATTGCACGGGTGAAACGGTTGGGTGTGAGCTCCATCAGATCACTGCCTTTTCGATGATGGGTTGTCCGGCCGGGATACGTTCGTAGTTGAAGGGCGTCAGATCAAGCGCGCGGTATTCGCCATAGGTCAACCACTCGGCCGTTCCACGCCCCATCGCCGGAGATTGCTGCAGCCCGTGGCCCGAAAACCCGTTCAGGAAGATGAAGTTCGACAGTTCGGTATGCGGACCCATGATTGCGTTGTGATCGAAGGTGTTCATCGCATAGTGCCCGGCCCATTCGCTTTGCAGCTTGATTGCTTCGAATTGCGGGATACGGGTGGCGAGGACAGGCCAGACGTGGTTTTCCCAGAAGGCGTGGTCCATGTTGAAATCATCGAAATCTACAGCCGGGTCGATGTCGGTATGCCCGCCGCATTGATAGGTGCCGCCTCCGACCTCGCGCACATGAACGCCCGAAGGGTCAATGGTCAACGGCAGGTCGCGGTCTAGTGGCTGTTCGGCCTTGAAAATCCAGGAATAGCGTTTGCGGGGTTCGACCGGCACGTCAATCCCCGCCATTTGCGCGGTTCTGGCGGCCCGAGGGCCGGACGCATTGACCACCTGTCCGCACGCAATGACTTCGCCCGAGGCTAGCGTGACGCTTTCGACCTTGGTGCCTGCGACGTTTCGGGTGATCTCGACGACTTCGTTCTGGACCCATTCGACGCCACGCTCGCGGCTTTGTCGCCGCCACCAGTGATCGAGGGCTGCGCCGTCGAAATAGCCTTCGTCAACCAGATTGATCGAGCCCAGGACGATGTCATCAACATTGTAGAACGGGTAGGCGGCCTTGATCTCATCTGCGTTCATCAGCTGCGTTGCCGCACCTGCCGCCAACTGCACCTTCTGGTTCTCGCGCAGCACGCTGGCAAAGCCTTCGTTGTCGGCCAGATACATGTAGCCAAAGGAATGGATCGAAAGCTCGGGCACCCGGTCGTCTCCACCCATATAGCCGCGTAGGTTCTTGACGAAGTCGGCGGCAAACTGGCTGATCCGCACGTTCAGCTCGGCCGAGAATTGCTGCCGGATACAAGAATTTGTATGCCCGGTTGAACATGAGGCGAAACTCATGTCGCGTTCGATCACCAGAACCGAGCCATTGAAATCGGCATTGTCCGACAGGAACCAAGCGGTCGAGGCACCCATGATTGCGCCGCCTATGATCACCACGTCATAGCTTTGCCGGGCCGGGCTTTGGTTGCTCATTCGTATTCTCCTTTTGCAACGGCGCGGTGGATTTCGGAGATCTCGGATGCCGTCAAGCCATAGTCGCGCGATGCTGTTTCGTCGGAAATATAGCCGAGCGCCAGATCACGCTTCACCATCTGTTTTGACCGTTCCGACGGGTCACCGTAGCCAGCACCGCCGGGGAACGCCATCACGACTTTGCGCCCGTGTGGTACAAACTGTTTACCTTTGACCCGCATGTCAGATCCGTCGTCCTGGGCGATGGTTGTGGGTGCGCCATTCCCCCCGCCACGACGACCGCGCGCGGGGTGCTGGCTGCGGTCAAACATGGCCTGAATGTCGAACTCGTACCCCTCCTGTGCGCCAACCTCCATATACTGGCCCAACCCGCCACGCGTTTTACCTGCGCCACCGCTATCGGGGCGCAGTTCTTTGCGCCAGATGATGACGGGGCCTGCGTGTTCGGTGGCTTCAATCGGCATGGTCATGACGCCCGAAGGGAAGGCGGTGGCGTTCATCCCATCATGTTCCGGCCGCGCGCCGGACCCGCCCGAGTTGAAGGTCAGCACTTCGGACCGGCGGGCGCCTTTAGGGGCCGGAGCATCGGTCCGGGGGCGCAGGCTAACCTGAAAGTTGCACAGACAGCCCGCACCTTCGGCGGGGACAAGGCCGGGAACAATCTTGTCGAACGCGTCATAGACCGCATCGGGCACGAAATGGCCCACGATATGGCGCAGCGCGACCGGAGCCGGGTGCAGTGCATTCACGATGGTGTTCTCAGGTGCGGTGACCTCAAACGGGGCCAATGATGCCGCGTTATTAGGGATCTCGGGCGCAATCGCGACCTTGAGCGCGTAGCAGGCATAGGCCTTGGTATAGACCAGCGGGCAATTGATCCCCTTCTTGTCCACCCCCGAAGTGCCGGAGAAATCGGTCACGATCCTGTCGCCTTCAACGCTGATTCTGACCTTCAACGTGATCGGAGTATCAAACCCGTCCATCGTCATTTCACCCTCAGCGGTTTTCTGAGGTAGGGCAGCGATACGCTCCAGCGTCGCTCGGCGGGAGTTGTCGAGGATGAACGCGGCGATCCCATCGAGGGTTTCGAGGTCGAACTCCTCCATCATGTCGATCAGGCGGCGATGGCCGATCTCGTTACAGGTGGTCAGAGCGTAAATGTCTCCGATCAGCTGATCTGGCTCGCGCACATTACCGCGGATGAGGCGTACCAGCGTTTCATCCACAATGCCGCGATCGACGAACTTCATGATCGGGATATACAGCCCTTCCTCATAGACGCTTTGTGCATCAGCCCCGAAGCCGCGCCCGCCGATATCCACGATATGCGCGGTACAGGCAAAGAACCCGACCAACGCCCCCTTGTGAAAAGATGGGGTGACCATCGTGATGTCATGTAGGTGGCCTGTGCCCTCCCACGGGTCATTGGTGATGTAGACGTCGCCGTCATGCATGTTCTGTCGGCCAATTCGGCGAATGAAATGCGCGACCGCATCTGCCATCGCGTTCACATGGCCCGGCGTACCGGTCACAGCCTGCGCCAGCATGTTCCCGTGCGTGTCATAGACCCCCGCCGACAGGTCCCCGGCCTCGCGGACCGAGGTTGAGAACGCCGTCCGAACCAACGCCTGCGCCTGTTCCTCGACAACCGAGATCAGGCGGTTCCACATGACCTGATAGGTGACTTTGGAATGCTCGTTGCTCATCACGCGGCTCCTTTTGTCACAACGTCGATGCAGCCATCAGGTTGGCGGATGGCGTCCCGGCTGGCGGGGACAACGATGGTTGTTTCATCCTCGGTTACGATTGCAGGCCCTTGGGCGCGCTGCCCGGTCTGCATACCCGTCCGGTGGACGGTATCTGAGTCCAGGTAACGGCCGGATGCCGCATCAAAGACCTGTCGCGTGCCGTCGGACATGGCCGGGCCTGTTGCGCACGTGACGGCAATTGGCGTGACCTCTTCAGGCGGGGTGCTGGCGTTGACGGACCAGACGGTGATCTCGATATCCATGCCCGCGACCGGGCGGCCAAAAAGCTTGGTATAGCCTTCCTCGAACCGGGCCTGATAGGTGGCGGCGTCGGGATTCTTTGCCTGTTCTTCGGTCAGTTCGATCGGGATTTCCCAGCCCTGACCGGAATAGCGCATATAAGCTTTGAAATCGGTCCGGATCGGGCTGGTTGTATCGCAGGTTCTTACAAAGCCCGTTGTTTCGTCCCTCAGATCGGACAAAAGCTGCCTAATCCGTCCCGCGTCAAAATCGCTGAGTTTCATATAGACCGAGCGGTTGGCCTCAAAACTGAAAGGCGCGCGCAGGAACCCGATGGCTGAGCCGACCCCAGCCCCTGGCGGGACCAGCAGGCGTTCGACCCCAAGCTTTTCACACAGACGCCCGGCGTGCAGAGGGGCCGCGCCTCCAAAGGCGATCATGGTGTATTCGCTCAGGTCTTCACCATTCTCAACGGCGTGAACGCGTGCTGCGTTGGCCATGTTTTCGTCCACCACCTCGGCCACGCCAAAGGCGGCCTCAATCGGGTCCATGTCCAGCGTACTGCCAATGTGGTTGGCCAGCGCAGATTTGGAGTTGTCAGGGTGCAAAACGATCGAGCCACCGGCGAAGTTGTTCGGGTCCAGCTTACCGAGAATCAGATCAGCGTCCGTCACACCGGGGCGCGTGCCACCGCGCCCGTAGCAGGCCGGGCCTGGCTCGGATCCGGCGCTTTCCGGACCCACGCGGATCTGGCGCATCCCGTCCACATGAGCCAGGCTGCCGCCGCCCGCGCCGATCTCTACCATGTCGATCACCGGGATCGAAATCGGCATGCCCGAGCCTTTCTTGAACCGATAGGTTCGCGCGACCTCAAACACGCGGCTGGTTTTGGGCGTCTGGTTTTTGATCAGGCAGATCTTGGCCGTGGTGCCGCCCATGTCAAAGCTCAGCACTTTGTCCAACCCGTAGCGCGCAGCGATGTGGGCCGCGAAAACCGCGCCACCTGCGGGGCCGCTTTCGACCAGCCGCACCGGGAAATCGGCCGCATTCTGGATTGAGATGATGCCGCCACCCGAATGCATCAGGAAAATCCTGCATTTAACGCCTTGCGCGCGTAACTGATCTTCGAGCCGGCCAAGGTATGAGGCCATCAGTGGCTTGATATAGGCGTTGGCGACGACCGTGTTGAACCGCTCATACTCGCGCATCTGAGGCGAAACCTCGGACGAGATCGAAACCGAAACGTCAGGCAGTTTCTCGGCCAGAACTTCGCGCACCAGATGCTCATGCGTTGGGTTGAGGTAGGAGTGGATCAGACCCACCGCCACCGATTCAAACCCGGCTTGCGCGATCTTGTCCACCACGGCTTCGACATCGGCTCGGGTCAGATCAACCAGAACCTCGCCGCGCGCATCGACGCGGCCGGGAACGGTAAAGCGCATGTGGCGTGGCAGCAGCGGGTCAGGTAGTTTGAGGTTCAGGTCGTACTGCTCGAACCGGCTTTCGGTGCGCATTTCGATCACGTCGCGGAACCCTTCCGTCGTGATCAGCGCCGTTTTCGCCCCCCGACGTTCGATCAGCGCATTTGTCGCCAGCGTGGTGCCGTGGATGATCTGGTCAATCTGGCCCGGAGTGATCTCGGCCTTTGCACAAACCTGCTGCATCCCGTCGATGATCGCGTTTTCCGGCGCGGCATAGGTTGTCAGCACTTTGGTTGAAAATGTCTGTCCATCCTTTTCCAGAACCACATCGGTAAAGGTGCCGCCGATATCAACGCCCAGTCGGAAAGAATGTGATGTCATGCCCGTGCCCGCTTGAAAGAGTACCTGTCAAACGCGACTAAAACCCAGCTCGGGACGAAAAATCAAATTGCTTTAATTTCTACCCTTGATCAGTTTTATTTATCCTTTTTGTGGCCTGAGCTGAGCGGCGATTTCCGCCGCATGTTCCACGAACCGTGCGGCCCGAGTTGGATCATAGCGGGCAAAAAACCGCAGCGGATCGGCTGTCCAGTCGGATTCGAGTTCCAGCAGGGCACCCGAGTCGATCTCACGCTGGACCAGAGGGCGCGGCAGCAATGCGATCCCGAGACCCTCTGAGACCATCGGAACACAAGCGGACAAAGCGTTTGAATGCACGATTTTTTGCGCGTCCAGCCCGCGTTCCTGCGCCATGGCGTGCAGGCTGTGCCCTGCAATTGTGTGGCGAGCATGGGTCAGAACGGAGAATGCGAAAAACCGGTCGACGCTGCGCCCGTCGGGTAAGCCTGAGGCGAGTGTCGTGTTGGCCACCCACACATAGTCTTCGCCGGTCAGTTCTCTTGTCCCGTCCAGTTCCGTTTTGAATGGCCCGTTCTGCACCGCAAGATCAAGCTGCCCCTCCAGCAGCTTTTCATCAATCGTGCTGGACAGGTCTACCACAAGCTCGACGCTCAGATTGGGATAGTGCTGTTTTAGGCAACGCAGAAAATCTTGCAGCCATGTGCAGGCGACCAATTCGGTGACGCCAAGACGCAACCGCTCCTGAATCAGATCCTGTCGGTCGGCCTCTTCCAGCAAGGCTTCGGTTGCGCGGAGAACCGTTCTGGTTTTTTCCAACAGCGCCTCTCCCTTCGCTGTCAGACGCACGGAGCCTGCATCGCGATACAATAGCTTTGTGCCCAACGCATCTTCCAGCGTGGCGATACGTGAAGAGATATTGGGCTGCGTCGTGGCAAGCGCGTTCGCTGCGGCGCGGAAGGTTCCCATATCGACTACGAAGGTGAAGGCTTCGAGCTGTTTGAGAGTGATTTGGCTCTTTATCATTCAAGCTTTTGAGCATCAGAGAAACTGATCGTCAATCGTTCAGGGCAAGAAGCCGTCCGTTCCGTCCATTTGATGTCTGGTCGGTGGAGAATTGGTTTGCGTGCGGCGGCGAATAGCGCGATCAACGGGGCGACTCGACCATGTGCCGGGAAACAGGAGGCAAACATGAGGCTTGGCTATCTTGGGTTTGGAACCATTGCGCGGGCCTGCGCCGAAGGTTTGGTCAGCGATGGCCATGACATTGTTGTCAGCGAAAGAGGCCGGGCCAACTCATCCGAGCTGTCGGCCCGTTTTGACAATGTGACCGTGGCTGACAATCAGGGTGTTTTGGATGCCAGCGATGTGGTCTTTGTCGGATCGACCGCCGAACAGGCCGAGGCGATGCTGTCCGCGCTGCGGTTTTGCGAAGGCCAGCGGGTTGTCTCGTTCATGGTTGGTATCTCGCCGGAACAGGTTCAGGCCCTCGTTGCACCGGCCACGTTCGAGACGCTGATGATCCCGTTCCCATCCATTGCCTCGGGCGGGTCTCCGGTTCTGGTATTTCCCGCGTCGCCAACGATTGAGGCGCTCTATGGTGGTTCAAACACCGTGATCACCATGAAGTCTGAGAGTGATTTCAACGAGTTTCTGGCCGCACAGGCCCTGTTGTCGGTGGTGGCAAAGTCGCTGGCCGTCGGGATTGACTGGCTAGGCCACAAAACCGGCAGCACCCATGAGGCTGAGAAATTCCTGCGCCTGTTGATCGGAGGGTCGATCATGGCCGCACCGATGGAGACCGAGAACGCGATGGCCGATCTTGTCGACTCGTTGAACACGCCGGGCGGGCTGAACCAGCAGTTGAGAGAGTACATGGCCGATCGCAACACCTATGACGATCTGGTCCAAGGGATCGAGGTCCTGTCGGCCCGCCTGTCCGAGGGCTGACGATTAGGCGCGCGCGACGACATCATGTCGCTGATGCGGGATGCGTTTACCCATTGGGGTCGCCGTGACGGCCGCGATGTTTGGCTTTGGCGGTTTGACATTGGCCCTTTGGTCTGGTGATACCCCTCATCGGATCAGACGCTTTTGTCGACCGAAACTGAAAAGGGACCCCAGGTGCGCGCCAAATCTACGTTCGTGACCCCGCTTCCAACCCAATGGGTCGGGCCGATTCTGTTCAGAGGGGATCTGGTGTCCGGCGAGGTCAGCGTCCCTCTGGCGACGTTCGAGACGCCCTTATGGCCCTCCACCGCGCGGGGTGCAGGTGTTTCACGGCATGCAGGCGGCATTCAGGTCACCCTGGTTGATGAGCGGATGACGCGCTCCATCGCCGTACGTGCGCAGGATGCGGCCTCGGCGCATCAAGCCTGGCAACGGATCGAGGCGCAGACCGACAAAGTGGCCGAGATCATCTCCTCGACCAGCCGCTTTGCCCGCCTGATCAAGCTGAATCGTCAGATCGCTGGGAACTTGCTGTTTATTCGGATTGAGTGTTCCACCGGGGACGCCTCAGGTCACAATATGGTGACCAAGGCGGCCGAGGCGGTGCTGAACTGGGTCTTGGATGACCAGCCGCAATTGGCCTACGCGTCGATCTCGGGCAACCTGTGTACCGACAAGAAGGCATCCGCTGCGAACGGGCTTTTGGGGCGGGGCAAATACGTCATTGCCGAAGTGGAAATTCCGGGTCGACTGCTGCGGCGCATGCTGCGCACCACGTCCGAGCAGATGGTTGCGCTCAATCTCGAAAAGAACCTGATTGGCGGAAATCTCGCGGGATCTCTGCGCAGTGCCAATGCGCATTTCGCAAACATTCTGCTGGCCTTCTATCTGGCCACCGGTCAGGACGCCGCGAATATCATTGAGGGCAGCCAAGGTATCGTTCATTGCGAAGCGCGCGGTGAAGACCTGTATTTCTCATGCACCTTGCCGAACCTGATCGTCGGTTCGGTCGGGGCGGGAAAAGGCAATGAACAGGTCGAAGAAAACCTGCGTCTGATGGGCTGCAAAGAGGAGCGCGAGGCGGGCGAAAACGCCCGTCGGCTGGCTGGCATCTGTGCCGGGGCGGTGTTGTGCGGTGAGCTGTCCTTGATGGCCGCGCAAACCAATCCCGGAGAGCTGGTGCGCACCCATATGGAACTGGAGCGATGACCAACCCCAAACCTGCCGACCGCAGCGTGGCCGGGCGCAAACTGGACCATCTGCGCGCTGTACTTGAAGACCCCGAAGTCGAACGCAGGCGCAGCGGGTTTGACACGATCTCTCTGACCCATCGCGCCTTGCCTGAACTGGATCTGGATGCGGTCGACACCGGCACCCGGTTTCTGGAAAAGCCGCTCAGCTTTCCGCTGCTGATTTCGTCGATGACGGGTGGAACCGGGGACGAGATCGCAAGGATCAATCGCAATCTTGCTGAGGCGGCAGAGGTGACCGGGGTGGCGATGTCCGTCGGCTCACAACGTGTGTTGTTTGCGGATCCTGCCTCGAGGGGCAGTTTTCAACTGCGCGATGCCGCGCCGAGTATACCTCTGATCGGCAATATCGGCGCTGTGCAGCTGAACGCGGGACTAGATGCAGGCCACTGTCTTAAGGCCGTTCAGGCGCTTGAAGCCGACGGGCTGTATCTGCACCTCAATCCGTTGCAAGAGGCCGTGCAGGTCGAAGGGGATCGCGACTTTTCCAACCTGTCTGGCAAGATCTCTGATCTGGTGTCGAACACGCCAGTGCCTGTGCTGATCAAAGAGGTTGGTGCCGGGCTGTCCGGCCCTGATGTCGAGCTGGCCTATAACGCCGGTATACGCCATTTCGACGTGGCCGGTCGCGGGGGCACGTCCTGGAGCAGGATCGAATATCACCGCCGCGCAGACGAGCAGGACGATCTGGGTCTGGTTTTTCAGGATTGGGGCCTGACGACGGTCGAGAGTCTGCTTGAAACTCGGGACGTCTTGGTCAAAAAGACCGATCCAACAACACTCATCGCCAGTGGCGGTTTAAGAGACGGTGTGGACATGGCCAAATCTATCATTCTGGGCGCAGATCTGTGCGGAATGGCCGCGCCGTTTTTGGCCGCAGCGCAGGAATCGAGCGCGCAGGTCATCCGACAAATCGAAAAGTTACGTCGCGAATTTCAAACGGCGATGTTTCTTTTGGGCTGCGCCGATGTATCTCAGCTGAAGGCAAATGTCTCACTGATCCGATCAAGGTCGAAGTTTTGGTAATCTCTACTGGTATCAGCGCGATGAGCTTCTATACGCCTCATCGCTATATTTCGCTGGACACTCTGGCCCAGCATCACGGCATCGACCCTGCCAAGTTCTCTCGCGGGATCGGGCAGGAAAAGATCGCCATGCCCGGGCATGACGAAGACGTGGTGACCATGGCTGCCGAGGCCGCGAAGCCGATCATTGATCAATTCGGTGCCGACGGGATCGACACCATCCTGTTTGCAACGGAAACAGGGATCGACCAGTCGAAATCGGCGGGTATCTATGTGCAGCGACTTCTGGGGCTGCCTTCGAACCTGCGCAATGTGGAATTGAAGCAGGCCTGCTATTCTGCCACCGCTGCATTGCAAATGGCCTGCGCCCATGTTGCACGCAAACCTGATCGTAAGGTGCTTGTGATCGCCTCTGATATCGCGCGCTATGATCTGGACAGCTCGGGCGAGGCGACGCAAGGGGCCTCAGCCGTTGCGATGCTGGTCGCGGCTGAACCGACACTGTTGGAGATCGGCACTGTCTCGGGCCTGTTTACCGAAGACATCATGGATTTCTGGCGCCCCAACCACCGGCGCACACCCTTGGTTGACGGTAAATACTCGGCGCTGCGCTATCTTGGGGCGCTGGTGGAGTCCTGGCGCGATTATCAGGCAAATGGCGGCTTATCCTACGATGGGTTTACGCAGTTCTGCTATCACCTGCCATTCTCGCGTATGGGCGAGAAGGCGCATCTGCGTCTGGCGAAAGAGGCAAAAGCCGAGGCCGATATGCAGGCCGCTCTGCCGGCGATGATCTACAATCGTCAGGTCGGGAACAGCTATACCGCATCGATGTACCTCGCGATCCTGTCCACGTTGGAGAACAGCGATAGCGATCTGGCGGGCAAATCCCTAGGACTGTTTTCCTACGGCTCCGGCGCGACCGGTGAGTTCTTTGATGCCAAGGTGGTCGAAGGCTACCGCGATCATCTGTTTGCATCCCGCCACCGGGAAATCCTGGAGGACCGGACCGCCGTCTCATATGATGAATATGTTGCCCTTTGGCACGCGAGGAATGGCGAGGACGGGACAGATACCCCCATGCCTGACGAGGCAAAGGGGCGCTACAGACTGGCAAGCATTGACGATAACAAGCGCATCTACGTTGACCGCACCGCATGATAAAGTCTGGGCCCACGCGCCCGGTAAGCTGATCCTGTCCGGAGAGCATTCGGTTCTGTACGGCATGCCCGCGCTGGCAATGGCCGTGGCCCGCTATACCGAAGTTTCGTTTCAGCCTCTGGGTTTGGGCGAAGGATTGAAAACCGCGTTCGAGAACCTGTCGTCAGGCGAATACTACCCTCTGAAACTGTTGTCTCAGTTCAAGGCGTCACTGGATCAGCGCTTTGATCAATTCACGCGCGGCGAGTTGGATGTCCACAAGATCCTCACGCGTCCCGATGATCTTGCCGTCTATACTCTGGCCTCACTGTTGCATGACAGCCTCGCAACGCCCGGGTCAACGATTCCCGGCATTGGTGCGATGAACAGCAAATTGGCGCCCGGACAGCTGGCCAGTCGGTCAGAGCTGCCTATCGGCGCGGGAATGGGGTCGTCCGCGGCCATCGTCGCGGCCACAACGGTGTTGTTTGAAACCCTGTTGGAGCGGCCCAAAACGCTTGAAGAGAGGTATGAGCGGGTCCGGTTTTGCGAGCGTCTCAAGCATGGGCGTGCGGGGCCGATCGATGCCGCCGCAGTTGTCCGAGGCGGCCTTGTGCGTGCAGGCGAAACGGGTATCTCAGCTCCGGAGTTACCGCCGGATCATGGCTTGTTGACGGGGAAGGGGTGGTATTGGGTCCTGCACGGTCGGCCTGAAAGCAGCACTGGCGAATGTGTCAGCGCGGTCAAGGTCGAACACGCGCAGAACGAAGCCCTTTGGCAACGTTTCGGCGACTGTACGACCGCGTTTTTGACCGCGATCGCCTCGGGGCATGACCCGGACGATGCGATTTCCGAAAACCAGCGATTGCTTGAAATGATTGGCGTCGTGCCGGACCCGTGCCAAGCGTTCATAAGAGAGATCGAAGGCATTGGCGGTGCGGCCAAAATCTGCGGTGCGGGGTCTGTGCGCGGTGATTTTGGTGGGGTGGTTCTGGTGCATATGAGGGACCACGACAAAATGGCCGATTTCATGTCGGGCTATCCTCAGATGCAATGGTCCGCGTTGCGTCTTGCCTCGACGGGAGCAGAAATGGGCAAGGCACCCAACGACAGCTCAGACGGGGCCAGCTCATGATACGGGCCAGCGCACCGGGGTCGGTCATGATTACCGGAGAACATGCGGTCGTTTACGGCTCCAGAGCCATCGTGGCCGCCATTGAGCAAAGACTGACGGTGACGCTGCGACCGCGCACCGATCAATTGGTGCGTCTCTCCTCCGAGATTGTCGAAACGCAAACTGTTGACTTGAATCGGCTACAGGCAGTGGGGCCGTACAAGTTTGTCCTTGCCGCAATCGCCATGCACAGGGATGCGATAGACGTCGGGATGGATATCTCGATCTCGTCGGAGATTGACCCGACGCTTGGGCTTGGGTCCTCTGCCGCCGTGACCATTGCCGCTCTGGGGGCCGTTCTGACCATCACGGGCCAGCCGTTGAACGGTGTTCACGCCAAGGCCTATCAGATCATTCAGGACATTCAGGGCCGTGGTAGTGGCGCCGATTTGGCCGCCAGCTTGCAGGGCGGTATGCTGGCTTACCGCGCTCCGCCAAATCCAGAGATGGTGGCACTGCCTCACCCTCCAACGATCAGCCTGCGATACTGCGGCTACAAGACCCCCACCTCGGTTGTGTTGCAAAAGGTTGCGGAACGGATGATCGGAAGAGAGGCCGAGTTCAAAACGCTTTATGCCGATATGGGTGACTTGGCCGATCATGCCATCAATGCAGCAAAGGACCGCGATTGGGTGGCCTTCGCGAACGCCCTGACAAGCTATCAAACCCGGATGGAAGATTTGGGCGTGAGCGACGAAACCTTGAACCGGATCATCACATCGGCCCGACAGGCCGAGGGTGTCTTGGCAGCCAAGATATCGGGCTCTGGCTTGGGCGATTGCGTTCTGGCTCTGGGAACGCCGCCTGACGGGTTCACTCCGGTGACACTGGCCAGCGAAGGACTGATCATACATGACTGACGCCGTTCAGACCCTCATTCAACAAGCGATGCGAGACGCGGGCGAGGTGCGAAGCTTCAGCGCCTATGCCCCAAGCAATATTGCGTTGTCGAAATACTGGGGCAAGCGGGACAGAGCGTTGAATCTGCCGCTCAACAGCTCCTTGTCGATCTCGTTGGCGGAGTGGGGGTCCCACACAACTGTCGAGCCATCCCAGAGCGGGTCGGATCAGGTCTTGTTGGACGGTCAGCCTCTGCCGCCGACATCGGCCTTTGCGCGCAAGGCGCTTGCGTTTGCGGATTTGTTTCGCGGTGGCCGCGATGTGCCGCTGATGATCTCGACCAGAAACACGATCCCGACGGCGGCCGGTTTGGCATCGTCCGCGTCGGGCTTTGCGGCGCTGACCCGCGCGCTATGCGGCAGTTTCGGCTTGGACCTGCAAGCACAGGACATGAGCCTGATCGCCCGATTGGGCAGCGGCAGCGCAACCCGATCCCTCTGGCACGGCTTCGTGCGCTGGGACAAGGGCGTGTGCGATGACGGTGGCGACAGCCACGGCGTGCCGCTTGATCTGGTATGGCCTGAATTCCGCATCGCCATTGTCGAGGTGGACACAGGCCCGAAACTGCACTCGTCCCGCGATGGAATGAACCACACGGTCGATACCAGCCCTCTGTTTTCCAGCTGGCCCGAGATGGCCGAGCGGGACTGCAAGACCATCGAGCAAGCGGTCATTGAGAGAGACTTTCAAACTCTGGGCCAAACGGCCGAGGCAAATGCGTTGGCCATGCACGCGACCATGCAAGCCGCACGCCCCGCGCTGACCTACCTTACTGATCAAAGCTGGGTGATCCTGCAGCGACTGTGGCAGGCCCGCACAGAAGGACTTGCAGCCTATGCCACGATGGATGCGGGGGCGAATATCAAGCTGGTTTTTCTTAGAGAGGTTGAGGCAGATGTCTTGCAAGCGTTTCCTGGCGCCCGCGTGATATCGCCTTTTGGTTGGCAAAACACGTAGAAGCCGCAGCGCATCACTGAGTGATCGCCTCTGCGGCAAGTGTCACGCTCTGGAAGGTTAGTCTGAATTGTCCGAGCGCGATCCGACGCACGGTCATCAGGCGTTTGAGGTTGGTAGTGCCCTCAATTCTTCCTGCCCTTTGGCGGGCAATAGACTTTCACCAAAGGCTTCGCTATCCAACTTGCAGGCTCAGCGCCTTGCCGAACAGGCTCAAACACTTGTAGCAAGGGCAGTGGATATGACGGCCAACCCAAACGACAGAGCCTCAATGACGAAACTCACGCAGGATCCTCATTCGATCCGGTCTGGTGACCGGGAAAAGGTTCTGGAAGTGGCCATCGGTCGCGAGGTTCGGGCCTTTCGAAAGCAACAGAACACAACGGTCGCCGAGCTTGCGCAGGTAACCGGCCTGTCGATCGGGATGCTGTCCAAGATCGAAAACGGCAACACGTCGCCTTCGCTGACCACGCTGCAACTGCTGGCCGATGCGTTGTCGGTTCCTCTGACCAGCTTTTTTCGCCGCTTTGAAGAACGTCGCGACGCTGTCCACACCAAGGCCGGTGAAGGCGTCGAGTTAGAGCGTGAAGGTACGCGGGCGCATCACCAATACAACCTTCTTGGCCATTTAGGCGCCAATGGTTCGGGTGTAATTGTTGAGCCCTATCTGATCACCCTGACAGCGGAATCGGATGTTTTCCCAACCTTCCAGCATGGCGGGATTGAAACGATCTATATGCTGGAGGGTGAGGTGGACTATCGCCATGGCGATGAGGTTTACCCATTGAAACCCGGCGATACTCTGTTCTTCGACGCGGATGCGCCGCATGGACCTGAGCGACTGGTCAGCTTGCCGGCGCGGTATCTGTCGGTCATTTCCTACCCTCAGACAAGCTGATCCGCCTTTTAGAAGAATGATATCGATCAACTAGCCTAGCCTAAAGGCGTGTTGTCCGAGCTTTCTCGGGACGGCGTATTTCTATGCGCTCAGATATTAAGCAAAATTTGCCTTTAAGGAAAAAATATTTCCTATAATTATTGAGGATCGGATGTTTTGTTGCTAGCGTACACGCGCAACGAAACACGCAAGGAGAGTTGTCTGCCATGTGCGGAATTGTCGGACTATTCCTTAAGGACCAGTCACTGTCGCCCAAACTGGGTGAGATGCTGACGGATATGCTGATCACCATGACCGATCGTGGCCCCGACAGCGCTGGTATCGCGATTTATGGCGATCCAACTCAGGGCACTACGAAAGTCACCGTTCAGTCTGCAAACCCCGAACAGGACTTTGCCGGTCTGGCGGATGAGCTGGGCCGACGCCTGAACACGTCCGTGACCCAGACGATCAACGACACCCATGCAGTGCTGGATATCCCGGGCGATCAGTTCGAGGCCGCGCGCGCTGCGCTAGCCGAAATCCGCCCCTCCGTCCGGATCATGAGCCGCGGAGAAAGCCTTGAGATCTACAAGGAGGTCGGTCTGCCCAAAGATGTTGCCGCTCGTTTTGAGCTGAGCGGCATGACCGGAACGCATGGGATCGGCCACACGCGAATGGCCACTGAATCAGCGGTGACCACGATGGGTGCGCACCCGTTCAACACTGGGGATGACCAGTGTTTGGTGCATAACGGATCGCTGTCCAATCATAACTCGCTGCGGCGCAAGCTGCGCCGTGAAGGAGTACATATCCAGACTGAGAACGACACCGAGGTGGGCGCCGCTTACCTGACGTGGAAAATGATGAATGGCGCGTCTCTGGGCGAGGCGCTGGAAAGCAGCCTTGAGGATCTGGATGGGTTCTTCACATTTGTCGTTGGCACCAAGGACGGGTTCGGCGTGGTCCGTGACCCGATTGCCTGCAAACCGGCGGTCATGGCGGAAACCGATCAATATGTGGCCTTCGGCAGTGAATACCGAGCCTTGGTGAACCTGCCCGGCATTGAAGATGCCCGCGTGTGGGAGCCGGAGCCGGCGACGGTCTACTTCTGGTCCCACACAGACTTTCCCAACAAAAAGGCCGCGTAAAATGCAGACCTACGATCTTGAGGCCGACGGCCTGCGCGGGCTGAACGCGTCCTTGCAGGAGCAAAGCAAAGAGACCAACCAGACCAGCTGGGAGGTGGTGAATCCCAAGGGCAGCCACGCCATCGCGGTCGGGTTGGACGCACCGATCGAGGTGACGGTGAAGGGCTCAACCGGGTACTACTGCGCGGGCATGAACCAGCAGGCCACTGTGCGGGTCGAAGGCTCGGTTGGGCCGGGCGTGGCCGAGAATATGATGTCGGGTCAGGTCATCGTCGATGGCGATGCCAGCCAGTACGCTGGGGCTACGGGCCACGGTGGATTGCTGGTGATCAAGGGCAATGCCAGCTCGCGCTGCGGGATCTCGATGAAGGGGATCGACATCGTGGTGCATGGCAATATCGGCCATATGTCGGCCTTCATGGCGCAGGCGGGCAATCTGGTGGTTTGCGGTGATGCTGGCGACGCGCTGGGGGATTCCCTCTACGAAGCGCGGCTGTTTGTGCGCGGCTCAGTCAAGAGCCTTGGCGCGGACTGTGTCGAGAAAGAGATGCGCCCCGAACATCTTGAGATCCTGAAGGATTTGCTGGACCGCGCAGGCAGCGACGCCAAACCGGAAGAGTTCAAACGCTATGGCTCGGCACGTCAGCTGTATAACTTCGACGTCGATAACTCGGCCGCTTACTAAGGATGAAGGGTATGAAAGATATGGACGATCAGACCCCGCGCACCGTTCCGATCCAGTCGGCGACCTTTTCCAACCCGATCAACGCCGAGATACGCCGCGCGGCGGCCACCGGCATCTATGACATCCGGGGGGGTGGGGCCAAACGCAAGGTACCGCATTTCGATGACCTGCTGTTTCTGGGGGCCTCCGTCTCACGCTATCCGCTGGAGGGCTACCGCGAACGCTGTGATACCTCGGTGACGCTGGGCACGCGTTTTGCCAAGAACCCGATCCAGCTGGATATCCCGATCACCATCGCAGGGATGAGCTTTGGTGCGCTCTCCGGCCCCGCGAAAGAGGCCTTGGGCCGCGGCGCATCAGCGGCGGGTACTTCGACCACGACTGGCGATGGCGGCATGACGCCTGAAGAACGCGGTCATTCCAGCAAACTGGTCTATCAGTATCTGCCCTCGCGCTATGGCATGAACCCCAACGACCTGCGCAAGGCTGACGCGATCGAGATCGTGGTGGGGCAGGGGGCCAAACCCGGCGGAGGCGGCATGCTTCTGGGTCAGAAGATCAGCGACCGCGTGGCCGAAATGCGGACCTTGCCCAAAGGGATCGACCAGCGCTCGGCCTGTCGCCACCCGGATTGGACCGGGCCGGATGATCTTGAGATCAAAATCCTCGAACTGCGTGAGATCACCAACTGGCAGGTGCCGATCTATGTCAAGGTCGGCGCAACACGGCCCTATTATGACACCGCGCTGGCAGTGAAGGCCGGGGCGGATGTTGTCGTCATGGACGGGATGCAGGGCGGTACGGCGGCCACGCAGGATGTGTTCATCGAACATGTGGGAATTCCGACGCTGGCCTGCATCCGACCCGCCGTGCAGGCGCTGCAGGATCTGGGTGTGCATCGCGAGGTGCAGCTTGTGATCTCGGGCGGCATTCGCACCGGAGCAGACGTGGCCAAGGCGATGGCGCTTGGCGCGGATGCGGTGGCGATTGGCACGGCGGCTCTGGTTGCCCTTGGCGACAACGACCCGAAATGGGAAGCCGAGTATCAGAAGCTGGGCACCACAACCGGAGCCTATGACGACTGGCACGAAGGCAAAGACCCCGCGGGCATCACCACTCAGGACCCCGAGCTTGCCACGCGTCTTGACCCGGTTGATGCCGGGCGACGGCTGCGCAACTACCTGAAGGTCATGACGCTTGAAGCGCAGACCATCGCGCGGGCCTGCGGTCACAATCATTTGCACAATCTGGAACCCGAGGACTTGTGTGCCCTGACTATGGAGGCGGCTGCGATGGCAAAAGTGCCCCTGGCAGGCACCGACTGGTATCCGGGCAAGGCCGGGTTCTGATCGGACATTCGAAAGGCGCAGTCACACGGGGCTGCGCCTTTCTTCTATTGGGATTGATAAACAGGGAAAGGAAGGCCGACCATGACGACAGATCTGGCAGCTTTCGCCAAAGAAAACGGCGTCAAATATTTCATGATTTCGTTCACCGATTTGTTCGGTGGACAGCGGGCCAAACTGGTTCCCGCACAAGCCATTGCCGACATGCAGGAAGAGGGCGCCGGTTTTGCCGGCTTCGCCACGTGGCTGGATATGACCCCCGCGCATCCCGACATGCTGGCGGTGCCAGACCCGTCCTCAGTGATCCAACTGCCATGGAAGCCCGAAGTCGCTTGGGTCGCCGGTAATTGCGTGATGGAGGGGCAGGATGTGGCCCAGGCCCCACGCAACGTGCTGCGCCGCCTGATCGACGAGGCCGCCGAGATGGGCCTTAGTGTAAAAACCGGCATCGAAGCCGAGTTCTTCCTGCTGACCCCCGATGGCGAACAGATCAGCGACCCGTTCGATACTGCGGAAAAGCCCTGCTATGACCAGCAGGCCGTGATGCGTCGCTATGACGTGGTGCGCGAGATCTGCGATTATATGTTGGACCTGGGCTGGGGCCCGTATCAGAATGACCACGAGGACGCCAATGGCCAGTTCGAGATGAACTGGGAATTCGATGATGTTCTCAGAACCGCCGACAAGCATTCCTTCTTCAAGTTCATGACCAAATCCGTGGCCGAGAAGCATGGGCTGCGTGCCACCTTCATGCCCAAACCGGTCGAGGGGCTGACGGGCAATGGCTGCCACGCCCATATCTCGGTTTGGGACGCGCCGGGCGCGGATGCGAAGACCAACGTTTTTGCGGGCGACGGCGACGGCCCGACCGGAGAGGTTGGGCTGGGCGAGCAGGGCAAGTACTTCCTCGGTGGCATCATGAAGCATGCCAGCGCGCTTGCGGCGATCACCAACCCGACGGTGAACAGCTACAAGCGCATCAACGCGCCGCGCACCATGTCGGGGGCCACATGGGCGCCCAACACGGTGACATGGACAGGAAACAACCGAACTCATATGGTGCGCGTCCCCGGCCCGGGCCGGTTCGAACTGCGCCTGCCCGATGGGGCGGCGAACCCGTATCTGCTGCAGGCAGTGATCATTGCCGCTGGTCTGTCGGGCATCCGCACCAAGGCTGATCCGGGACCGCGTTATGACATCGACATGTATGCCGAAGGCCACACTGTCACCGACGCGCCCAAATTGCCGCTGAACATGCTCGACGGCCTGCGCGAATTCGACAAGGACGCCGAATTGAAAGAGATGATGGGGCAGGAGTTCTCCAGCGCTTTCCTGAAGATGAAGCATCAGGAATGGAACTCGTTTGTGTCTCATTTCTCGAACTGGGAAAAACAGCACACGCTCGATATCTGAGAGCAAAAAAAGAGGCCGCAGCGAGTGCTGCGGCCTCGGTCTTTTTGACCATGGCGTAAGCGCGCAGGACCATGCGCCAAACATGCCGATCTGCGTGCCCGGAATTTGGCGGTATCTGAGGACCCAGAATAGATCCCGCGCCTAAAGTTCGACGTCCTGCAAAACCGGGACCGAATGCTTGTCGAGCAATCCTGACAGTTCCGGGCGGCATGAGCCACAGTTTGTACCCGCCTGCAATAGCCTGCCGATTTCATCGACATCACCGATGTTCTGGGTGCCGATGGCCCGGACGATCGTATTGAGTCCGACCCCGAAACAGGAGCAGACGATCGGCCCGCCATCTTCAACACCATTGGCAGACCGCCCGGACAGGAGCTGATGAGGCTCGGCATCGGGCAGGGTTGCAAGATACTCCCTCATTAAGGTCACAGGTTCTCGAGATACATAGAGAACGGCAAGAACGCACGGACCGTCTGACAGTGCTATCCTGAACAACCCTCGTTTGGGATCTTCGACCGATGTGGACAGGGCGTCCGGTAGTTGGAACCAGTCTCGGGCCGTCTTCTCCCAGTCGGAGGGCATCTCATAGCCCGCCAGCTCTGTTCTGTAGCCGCTTTCGGTTTTCGCCGTTGCCCGATACTCTGCCGACGGTGACGGAGGTGTCGCGGAGACTGCAAAACCGTACCAACCCGCCTTCATGGGGTGCAGGGACACTGCGGCGGCTTTGCTTTCGGGTTGGCCTGATACCGGGTCAGTAACGCCGGGTATCAGTGCATCGACACGGGCCGAGGGGGCTGTTTCACCCGTCCAGTGGATCGGCGCGAACACCTGCCCGGGCGCGACGGCATCGGATGTCTTTAACCGGAAGATACATGCCCCGACCGCGCTCTTGACCTCGACCAAGCTGTCGGGGTCTAGCCCGAGACGATCCGCCTCATCCGGGTGAACCTCAATGAAAGGCTCAGCAAGGTGCGACGACAGGCGCGGTGACAGGCCAGTGCGGGTCATGGTGTGCCATTGGTCCCGTGTACGCCCGGTGTTCAGAAGGAACGGGTAGCGGTCCGAGGCCTTCGCCTCGGGCGGTCTGTGGCTGACCGCGATCAGGCGGGCTTTGCCGTCAGGGTGGAAGAATTGCCCGTCGCCAAAGAACCTCCCTCCAGTGCCGTCGGGCGTTACCGGCCAGCGGGTTGGTTGCAGCTCGGCATAGTCGTCGTCCGACAGGTCCGCATATCCAGAGATGTCGAAATCGCGCCCAAAGGGTTTGGCGACCAATGACAGGGCCGCGTATTCGCGGAATATCTGCGCGGGCGAGGAATAGTCGAATGCCTCTTGCCATCCCATGCGGCGGCCCACTTCGGCGAGGATATCCCAATCGGCCCGAGCATGGCCCGGAGGCGTCAGGACGGCGCGCTGGCGGCTGATCGTGCGGTCCGAGTTGGTGACGGTGCCGCTTTTCTCGGCCCATCCAGCTGCGGCCAACACCACATCTGCGACGCGGGCTGTGTCTGTATGTTCGGTCAGATCGCTGACAACCGTGAAGGGACAGGCTTTGAAGGCGGCCTGCACCCGGTCGGCCTCGGGCATGGTGACGGCGGGGTTGGTATGGATCACCCAGAGGGCCTTGATCTGCCCGTTTTCGATCTCTCGAAACAGGTCGACGGCCTTCAACCCCGGTTTTTTCGGCATGTTTGGTGCAGCCCAGAACTTCTGAACCGCCGCGCGGTGGCTTTCGTTTTCAATATCCAGGTGACAGGCGAGCATGTTGGCTAGCCCACCGACTTCTCTCCCCCCCATGGCGTTCGGCTGCCCGGTGACGGAAAACGGCCCCATGCCGGGTCGACCGATCCGGCCCGCGGCCAGATGGCAATTCAGGATCGCGTTGACCTTGTCCGTCCCGCTGGAGGATTGATTGACGCCTTGGCTGAAGATTGTGACCACGCGCTCGGTCCCGATCCACATGTCACAGAAAGTGTCGAGGTCTTTCTGGTCCAGACCTGTCGCCGCCGGGTTGTCATTTTGCGCGGTGGCCAGTGCGTCCGTGAACCCTGTCGTGTGGCTCAGACAACCCGCGTCAACCTGTCCGGTTTCATGAATTCTACCAAGCAGATGGTTGAACACGGCCACATCGCTGCCCGGTGCCAGAGGTAGATGCAGATCGGCCTGATCGCAACTTGCCGTTCTGCGCGGATCAATCACGACGATACGGGTCCCGCGCGCCTGACGTGCCGCCATGAGCCGTTGATAGAGAACCGGATGGCACCACGCGAGGTTTGAGCCGACCAAAACGACCAGATCGGCCTGATCCAGATCCTCATAGGTTCCGGGCACGGTATCTGTGCCAAAAGCGCGTTTGTGCCCGGCCACGGTGGATGCCATGCAGAGCCGCGAATTGGTGTCGATATTCGCCGATCCGATGAACCCCTTCATCAGCTTGTTGGCGACGTAATAATCCTCGGTCAGTAACTGCCCCGAGACGTAGAAGGCAACACTGTCCGGCCCGTGCGCCTTGATCGCTGCGGAGAATCGATCCGCGACCAGTTGAAGGGCGTCATCCCAGCCGACATCCTGACCAAATGCGCGTGGGTTTCGCAGGCGGTGGTCCAAGCCGACGGTCTCACCCAAAGCCAAGCCCTTGGAGCAGAGCCTGCCATGATTTGCCGGGTGGTCCGGGTCACCGCGCACGGCCAGCCCTCCGGCCCCGTCGGGGCGCAGCAGGACGCCGCAGCCGACCCCACAATAAGCGCAGGTCGAGTGGACCTCGGGCAGGCCAGTGCCGTCCATCAGGCGGCGCTCCGGTGAGAGACTGTGCTGGCATCCAACAAGATACGCCCGCCTTCGAGACGCACCGGATAGGTGGCGATCTGCCCCTCGTCAGCGCCCTGTGCCTGACCGGTGTTCAGGTCGAAAACCCAGTTGTGCAGGGGGCAGGTGACCGATTGCCCATGCACGATCCCTTCGGACAGCGGCCCTCCTTTGTGGGGGCAGCTGTTGGTGGCGGCGAAGACCTCGGCCTCGGCGGTTCGGAAGATCGCGATACAGCCGATATGCGTTTTCACCAAACGCGCGCCGCGCAGGGGGATGTCTTCGATATGTCCGATGTCGATCCAGCTCATTCCGCGGCCTCCAGTGTGAAATCTGCGATCGGCGCATAGGTCTGCGCCTTGTCCTTGACGTGTTCCGCCCACGGGTCCTTGCGGTAGATGCTTTGGGAAAGCTCGAACCGTTCGACCAGAGCGGCACGGTTCTCCCGGTCCTCCACGACCTGAGCCTTGACCCAGTCCATGCCCACCTTGCCCAGCCATTTATACAAGCGGTCCAGATACTTGCCGCCTTCGCGATAGGCCTGTGTGACGGCCATCACGACCTCGATCGCTTCGTCTTCGGTTGGAACCTGACAGAGCAATTCAGTCTCTTTGACGTCCATACCGGCGGCTCCGCCGATGCTGATCTGGTAGCCTGAGTCGACGCAGACCACACCGATATCCTTGCAGGTCGCCTCGGCGCAGTTGCGCGGGCAACCCGACACCGCCAGTTTCAGCTTGTGCGGTGTCCACGACCCCCATAGGATTTTCTCAAGCTTGATGCCGAGACCTGTGCTGTCTTGCGTGCCGAACCGGCAATGATCGGTGCCGACGCAGGTTTTGACGGTACGCAGCCCTTTGGAATAGGCATGCCCCGAGACCAGACCGGCCTGGTTCAGATCCGACCAGATGGCAGGTAGATCTTCGCCTTTCACACCCAACAGGTCGATGCGTTGGCCGCCGGTGACTTTCACCGTGGGTACGTCGTATTTGTCCGCCGCATCCGCGATGGCACGCAATTCTTCGGGGGTGGTGATGCCTCCCCACATACGCGGGACAACGCTGAAAGTGCCGTCCTTTTGGATGTTGGCGTGCTTGCGTTCGTTGACGAAGCGGCTTTGCGGGTCGTCCTGATATTCCAGAGGCCAGTCGGCCAGCAGGTAATAATTGATGGCCGGACGGCAGACATGGCAGCCATTGGGTGTTGTCCAGCCCAGCTCCTGCCAGACAGCGGCCTGGCTTTTCAGCTCCTGCCCTTTGATCATACGCCGTACATCCTCATGCGTCAGATCGGTGCAGCCGCAAATCGGTTGCGCCGTTGGCATTTGGAACTCATCACCCAGAGTGACCTGCAAAACTTGCTCAACCAGCCCCGTACATGTCCCGCACGAGGCGCTGGCCTTGGTGCTAGTACGCACGGCGCCCAGATCGCTGGCACCCGCGTTGATCGCTTCGACAATGTCACCTTTGCATACGCCGTTGCAGCCGCAAATCTCCGCCTCAGGCGGCAATGCTGCAACGGCTGAAAGAGGGTCCGCGGTATCGCCCCCCTGATAGGCGGGCCCGAATATCAGCGTCTCGCGCATGTCTTCGATACTGGTGCCTTCCTTGATCAGGCCGAAGAACCAACTGCCATCTGCCGTGTCGCCATACATGACCGCGCCGACCAAACGATCCTCTTCAATGACCAGCCGTTTGTAGACCCCGCGCGAGGGGTCGCGGAACACGATATCCTCACGCCCAGGCGCGTCCGCGAAATCGCCCGCGCTGAACAGATCGCACCCGGTGACCTTCAACTTGGTCGAGAGGGTTTTCTGAACAAACGCAACCTCTTCACCCAACAGCGCCTGTGCCGCCACTTTCGCCTGATCATAGAGCGGTGCGACAAGGCCAAAGACCGCCCCGTCATGTTCGACGCATTCGCCCACGGCGTAAACATCCTGGTCCGAGGTGAGCATCTGGTCATCCACATGGATACCGCGCCCGGTGGCCAGACCAGCTTCTTGCGCCAGCGCCGTATTGGGGCGGATCCCCACGGCCATTACTAGCAGGTCACAGGGCAATTCGGTCCCGTCGTCCAGAAGCAGCGCGCGGACTTTGCCATCTTGCCCGAGGATTTCTTTCGAGTTCGCCTGCAGGCAAATCTTGATGCCTTTGTCTTCCAGCGACTTCTTCAGCAGATAGCCTGCGGCTTCGTCCAGCTGACGCTCCATCAGATGGCCCATGATGTGAACGACGGTCACGTCGACCCCATGCGCGGCCATACCCGCGGCGGCTTCAAGCCCCAGTAGGCCGCCGCCGATGACGACAACCTTGTTGCCCGAACCCATGCCCATCATCCGCTGGGTGTCTTCCAGATCGCGATAGGCGATTACACCGTCCAGATCATGACCGGGAAGAGGGATGATGAACGGATTTGACCCTGTCGCAATGATCAGCTTGTCGTAGGGCACATGTCCGTTGACCCCCTCGACCACCTTCATCTCACGGTCGATCTTGGCAACCTGCTCGCCAAAGCGGCAGGAGATGCCGCGCTCCGCATACCAGGTGTCGTCATGGGTGACGATCTCTTCATAGGTTTTCTCGCCCGACAGGACCGGGCTGAGCATGATGCGGTTGTAGTTCCCGCGCGGTTCGGCATTGAACAGGGTGATGTCGAACGCATCCGGCGCGGCGTCGGTCAGGTGCTCCAGCACCCGGCCCGAGGCCATCCCAGCGCCAATGACAACAAGTCTTTGCTTCATGATTTCACTCCGCTGCAATCGCCTTGGGGGCGGGTGTTTTAGGCTTGGCGCCGTGTTCGTATTCTTCGAGGAAATCGAGGACCTCCTGCCGGTAGGCGTAGTAATCCGGGTGCTCGAGCAGCGCTTTGCGCGTCCGCGGACGCGGCAGTTCGACCTTGGTGATCTTGCCGATTGTGGCCTGCGGGCCGTTGGTCATCATAACCACGCGGTCGGCCAGCAGGATCGCCTCATCCACGTCATGGGTCACACAGATTGCTGTGACCTTGGTGCGGGACCAGACCTCCATCAGGACTTCCTGCAATTCCCAGCGCGTAAGGCTGTCGAGCATGCCGAAGGGCTCGTCCAGCAGCAGAAGTTTGGGCGACAGTGCGAAGGCGCGGGCAATACCGACGCGTTGCTTCATACCGTTCGAGAGATCCGAGGCCGATTTGTCCATCGCGTCAGCCAGTCCGACGCGTTCCAGATAGTACTCCACCACGTCCTGCCGCTCGGCCATGCTGGCTTTGGGATAGACCTTGTCGACGCCAATCGCGACATTTTCCTTGGCGCTGAGCCAAGGGAACAGGTTGGGTGATTGGAACACCACCGCGCGTTCCGGGTCGGCCCCTTCGACGTGGCGGCCATCCAACTTGATCGCGCCTTTTGAGATGTCGTTTAGCCCTGCCGCCATGGTCAAAACCGTGGACTTGCCACAACCCGAATGGCCGATCAGAGAGATGAACTCACCCTTGTCGATCTTCAGGTCGAAATCCTCGACCACGGTCAGAGGGCCTTTGGGCGTCGGATACACCTTGTGCAATTGCGAGAAGTCGAGGAAACGGTTCTCGATCATCCCCTTTTGCGCCTCGGCGACCGCTGTTGGAACACCGTGGATTGGGGTGACATCCGGCAGGATACGAGAGCCTTCGACCTTGGCTTCGATCCCCACATCCATCAGGTACTTGGTGACGTCGGCCCTGAGGCGTTTGAAGGTCTCATCGTTGTTCATCGCACCCCGATCGCGTGGGCGGGGAATCGACACGCGGAACTCCTGTCCCAAAGTCCCATCAGGGTTCAGCGCAATGATGCGGTCAGCCAGAATGATCGCCTCGTCGACATCGTTGGTGATCAGCACGCAGGTCTTTTTGTCGGCCTCCCAAATATGTTCGATCTCATCCGCCAGATTGGCGCGGGTCAGCGCGTCAAGCGCCGACAAAGGCTCATCCAACAGCAGAACTTCGGGGTTCATCGACAAAGCGCGCGCCACGTTGACTCGCTGGCGCATACCGCCGGACAGTTCTGCAGGGCGGCGCGTTGCGGCATGGCTGAGGCCCACCATCTTCACATAATGCGCGACCTTCTCGGCTTTCTCGAGTTTGCTGAGGCCCGGAAAGACCGTATCCACCGCCAGCCCCACATTGCCGCTGACCGTCAGCCATGGCATCAGCGAGTAGTTCTGGAAAATCACACCACGCTCAGGGCCCGGCCCCTTGATCGGAGCGCCTTTGAACGTGACCTCGCCCTTGGTCGGCGTATCCAGACCAGCCATCAGGTTGATCAGCGTCGTCTTGCCGGTGCCCGAGAAGCCGAGGATCACCAGAAACTCACCCTCTTGCACGTCCAGATCGATGCCTTTCAACACATTGGTGCGTGCGGTGCCTTCACCGAAGGATTTCGAGGCGTTCTTGAAGCTCAGAATGCTCATCTCGATCACCGGTTATTCGTGAAGGTAAACAGGGATTGCAGTGCGTACATCACCCGGTCCAGCAGGAAACCGATGATGCCGATGGTGAAGACCGCAACCATGATCTTTGCGAGCGAGCTGGACGAGCCGTTCTGGAACTCATCCCAGACAAACTTGCCCAAGCCGGGGTTCTGCGCCAGCATCTCCGCCGCGATCAGGACCATCCAGCCGACGCCCAGCGACAGGCGCAGGCCTGTGAAGATCAGGGGCAGGGCAGAAGGCAAAACCAGTTTGGTGATCTTGGTATAGGTGTTCATTTTCAACACCTTGGAGACATTCACCAGGTCCTTGTCGATGGAGGCTACACCCAGCGATGTATTGATCAGCGTGGGCCACAGCGAACAGAGTGTCACGGTGATGGCCGAGATCAGGAAGGATTTCGCGAACCAGCCGTCATTGGTGACATAAACGGCCGAGACGATCATGGTGACGATCGGCAACCAAGCCAGCGGAGACACCGGTTTGAAAATCTGGATCAGCGGGTTCAGCGCGGCATTGGCGGTCGGGGAAAGACCAGCGGCAATGCCAAGCGGCACGGCGACCACTGTGGCGATCAGAAAGCCGAAAAACACCGTTTTTATCGAGGTCCAGATCTGTTGGTAGTACGAAGGTGCCCCGGTAAAGGCGACTTCCTTCACCTTTTCGGGCTGACCGGCATCAATGAACTTTTGGTTGCGCTTTTCGACCATCGCTTCGAATTTGGCGCGTTTGGCGGCCTTGGCCTGTGCGTCTTCGTTCAGGCTGACCATTTCGCTCCAAACCTGCGCGGGTCCGGGGACCGCACCAAGCGAAGTCTGTACTTTCGGGGCCAGCGTGGCCCAGAGCAGCAGAAAGGCACAGATCGACAGCAGGGGAACGATCAACAATCGCCAAATCTCGGTCATCTGGGCGCGTGGGTTGTCTCCTGCGGCGGCCTTCAGGACGGGCGTGGCCCAGCTAAGGCCCAACACCTGAAACCATTTGTCGGCTGCGTTGATGCGGGTGAAAAGGCGGGCGCGACGTTCCTCTCTGGCAGCGTCTGCGTTGAATTCGGGATCGACCGTTGTCATCTGATGTGTCCTTGCGATGGCGGGGCACTTTTGGGTCCGCGCCCGACGAGGGCCGGGCGCGGCGTTTTGGGGAATTAGCCTTGTACGTCGGAACCGACGATCTTCTGCTCGCCCTTCAGACCGATGGAGAGGCTTTCGAGATAGGCGTTGGGGGTGCGGCCGTCATAGGCGATACCGTCGATGATATCCTCGGCCGGGGTCGGGGCTTTGTAGCCGTCGCTGTCCCAGGGGAAATCAGCCTCGTTCGCCAGACCTTCGTCAACCAGCAGGCGCGCGGCTTCAAGGTAGATCTCGGGCTTGTAGACTGACTTGGCGACTTCGTCATACCAGCTGTCGGGCTTGGCCTCGGCGATCTGACCCCAGCGGCGCATTTGGGTCAGGTACCATACCGCGTCCGAGTAGAACGGGTAGGTCGCATTGTAGCGGAAGAACACGTTGAAATCGGGAACCTCGCGCTTGTCGCCTTTTTCATATTCGAAGGTGCCGGTCATCGAGTTGGCGATAACGTCATAGTCCGCGCCCACATATTCCGGACGGCTGAGGATCTCGACCGCCTCGGGGCGGTTGGCGTTGTCGTTTTCATCCAGCCACTGTGCCGCGCGGATCAGCGCCTTGGTCACGGCCAGAGTGGTGTTTGGGTACTCTTCGGCGAACTCGGCTGTGATGCCGAAGACCTTTTCAGGGTTGTTCTTCCAAAGCTCATAGTCGGTAATGACCGGGACGCCGATACCTTTGAACACGGCCTGCTGGTTCCAAGGCTCGCCCACGCAATAGCCGTAGATCGTACCGGCTTCCAACGTGGCGGGCATTTGCGGCGGAGGCGTTACGGACAGGAAAACATCCGCCCCGATCTGGCCGGTCACGTTTTCGGGGCTGTAATACCCCGGATGCAGACCGCCAGCGGCCAGCCAGTAGCGCAGCTCGTAGTTGTGGGTCGAAACCGGGAAGACCATGCCCATGTTGAACGGCTTGCCTTCGGATTTGTATTTCTCAACAACCGGCGCAAGCGCCTCGGCGCTGATCGGATGCTGCGGGCGGCCGTCATCCATCTTTGGGATATTGGGCTTCATTTCTTCCCAAATCTCGTTCGAGACGGTGATGCCGTTGCCGTTCAGATCCATCGAAAATGGCGTGATGATATGCGCCTCGGTCCCATAACCGATAGTTGCAGCCAAAGGCTGGCCTGCCAGCATATGCGCGCCGTCCAGCTGCCCGCCGATCACGCCGTCCAGTAGCACTTTCCAGTTGGCTTGCGCTTCCAACGTCACGAACAGGCCCTCTTCCAGGAAATAGCCCTGTTCGTAGGCGACGGCCAACGGGGCCATATCCGTCAGCTTGATAAAGCCAAAGGTCAGCTCGTCTTTTTCCAGTTCCAGCTCGGCCAATGCCGGAGAGACAAGCGCGGTAGACGCAACAAGGCCCAGAAGTAGCTTCTTCATCTCGATCCCTTTCGGTTCAGCCCAATCGCTTTGGGCAAACAAAAAAGCCGCCGACACACACCGCCGGGAGGATTGGCGGGTGGTCGAGCGGCTCTGCTCTTGGTGGATGCCCATTTCGGCGGGCGAATTCTTACGGTGGGCGTCGTTGCCTGCCGTTGACCCGATTAAGCCTTTTCGGGCTTGGGCCGTCATCCTTTTTTGGCATTTCAGAGGTACTTTTTCTGCAATGCAGCGTTGATGAATGCTGCACTGCAAAAAAATTAGGCAATCTTAACCGGTCGGCTCGAAAATGCGCCGGTCGAAAAAGACATTCGGGGGTAGAATCAGGCTGCCATGGGTTGAGGCCACAGCGGTCGAGGTGGGTAGCGCGCCCTCCAGTTTCTCCGAGGCGCCCGGTGATTCCACACCCAAACCCTGCAGTTCACGACGATAAAGATCGCTGCGAAAGACCTTGGCGGCCTGACGCTCAGCGGTTGTGACATCCAGCCCGTTTCGCAGCGCCAATTGATGGGCCATCCATTTCGCCTGACTGCGCCAAGGGAAGGTGGCGGCTCCGTCAAAGAACTCGACGAACCCCTCAACATGGCGCTGTTCGCCGCGGGCGGAGATCGTGAACTCTCCCATCAGCGCGCGGTCGATTAGTTCGGGCGAGACGTTGAGGTAGGATTTGCGTGAAAGCATCTCGGACGCGGTTGTACGGCTGTCTTCACTTGATAGCCAACGCCCGGCGCGCCAGACAGCCCGCATCAGGCTGCCGAGCAGATGCGGCTCGGTCTCAGCCCAGTCGTTTCGCACGGCCAGAACCTTTTCCGGTGCGCAGGTCCAGATCGCCTGGCCCGGTAGAAGTAAGGTACCGACATTGTCGTCGACCGCGAATGATCCCCAGGGCTCACCCACGCAAAAGGCGTCGATCTCTCCTCCGGCGAGGGCCTGTGCCATCAATGGCGGCGGTACGGTGCGGATTTCCACCTTTTTCGATGCCAGCGGGGTTCCCGCCACCCAGTAGCGCAACAGTTCGACATGCATCGAGAAAGGGAAGGGGACGCCAAAGACGAGAACGTCTCCGGCGGCTTTTGCCAATGCTGCGCCGGCTTTGGCGGCATCGGCGAAATCAAAACCATATCCCTGATGTGCTAGCCGCCCGGCCAATTGCGTGCCAATTCCAATCACGGTTCCATTCATCGACAGCACCGACACGGCCGAAAGCGGCGTTGCGATGCCGCCCAGTCCCAAGGCCATGGCAACCGGCACCGGAGACAGCAGATGCGCGGCATCGACATGTCCAAAGGCCAGCATGTCGCGCAGGGACGACCAGGATGGGGCAGGGCGCAGATCCAGCGAAACGCCCTCGGCATGGTCGAACCCCATTTCGCGCGCGACAATTAATGGGGCGGCATCGACCAGCGGCATGTAGGCCACGGGAAGGGTGACGGTCCTCATGACAGCAACCCCGAGGCCGTAACTAACGCCTCGGCGACCTCGGCCACCCTGCGGTTCTGGTTCATCGCGGTTTTGCGCAACAGAGCATAGGCCTCATCCTCGGGCACGCCTTTTGCCTTCATCAGCAATCCCTTGGCGCGGTCAATCACTTTCCGTTCTTCCAAAGCGCGGCGGGTTTCAGCCAGTTCCGTCCGCATCTGCCGCAGCACCTGAAACCGGGCGATGGCCGTGTCGATCACTGGCTTGATCCGCTCGGCCTGAAGGCCGTCGACCACATATGCCGAGACACCTGCCTCAACCGCGGCTTTTGCCAACCCTCCGGCTGCGCCGGACACAAACATGGCAACGGGACGTTCCAAAGGGCCGGACGCGACCGTCAATTCCTCGAGCATGTCACGCGAGGGGTTGTCGATATCAATCAGGACGATATCGGGGCTGTGGGTGGCAATCTTACGCGCTAATCCAGATGCATTGCCGATCACGAACACATCGACATCGCCGGACTCCTTCAGCGCATCCACGATGGCAAAGGCCCGGTCTTGGTTTTGTTCTACGACAACGACTGTCAGGTTCTGGCTCATACGGAGTCAGTTGGGCGCGCCGCATGGGGTTGGCAACAGATCGATTGCTGCGCTTGCAAAGCGACCACAAGTGTAGATCAATTTTTGGGCGAACAACGTCTGAGTGCGTATTCTTCAGGCAATCACGGGGCGCAGCTATTGGGATTGCCTAGGGGTCAAACGCGTTCGTTCGATACAGTCGCCGCATCAGGGTCGGGGTCAGGTACATCGGAATCTGGTAGGCTCCGATAAAGACCATAATCGGGGCGATGACCTCAGGCGGCAAAGCGACAAAGAACAGGGCAATATTGCGATTGCCTGCGATCAAAGAAATAGCCGTCGCTTGTGCTGGTGGGCCGCGCCTGCGCAACAGGCTGAACATCACGGCCTGAGCGCCAAAGTTGATCACGCAGGCAAAAGCGACCCAGAACAGCGCGATGCCGGGGGCCTCCAGGGCTGTTGCGCTGAGCGATGGCATCAGGCCAATGACAAAGACCGCCAGGGTGATCGCGCCCAACCCTTCAAGATTGCTGAGCGTGGACGCGGACGGGTTTCGAAGGACTGTCATGCGCAGGACGATCGCGGCGGAGGCCGCAACGGCGATGGTCAGGAACAAGCGGGCCGAGGCACCGGTGACGGCGCGAATATCCTCCAGCTCTGGCATGAGCCAGAAGACGGGCAGCGCCGTCAGGGGCAAAAGCGCGGTTCCCACCACCACAAGGCGCACTGAGTGTTCTGCCGGGTGTCCCATCATCAGGCACATGTTCGGGCTGCCGGAAATCGAGGGCGCTGCGGCGACGATGAGCAGTGACAGGAAGATCGGCGAACTCATCCAGCCGGCCGTGTATCCAATGGCCAGAAGCGTCAGCGGCACCGCAAGTTGCAGTGCTGCAATCGTGCGGATCACGCTGCGCAGGTCTGACAGCGAGCCAATGAGTGTTTTTGGCTCCATCCTCATGACGGTCACGAACAGCAGCACCATGACGAGCGGCGGCAGCAGCGGGCGCATCGGCTCGGCAAGGCTGGGCAAGAGCAGACCGGCAACCAGCCCCGCGACCAGTACAATGGGGCCGTTGCGAGCCGCCAGATGTAGCGGGTTCAAGCGGCGCTACCCGCCGGGGCTCTGACGCAGGTTCTCGGGCAGCCAAGTGGCCAGCTCAGGGAACCAGATCAGAACAAAAACCATCAGCACCATGATCAGGAACATCGGAATTGCAGCGCGGGCGATATAGCTCATCTCGTGGTTGGTCATGCCCTGCATCACAAACAGGTTGAAGCCGATGGGCGGCGTGATCTGGGCCATCTCGACGACAACGACGATGAAGATACCGAACCAGATCAGATCAATCCCTGCATCGCGGATCATCGGCTCGACCACGGCCATGGTCAGCACGACCGACGAGATGCCGTCCAGAAAACACCCCAGTATGATGTAGAAGACCAGCAGCACCATCAGCAGCTCGAACCGCGTCAGCTCCCACCCGGCGATCAGGTCGGCGAGGCCGCGGGGCAGGCCGGTGAAGCCCATCGACAGCGACAGAAAGGCCGCGCCTGCAAGGATCAGGGCAATCATCGCGCTGGTCCGCGTTGCGCCCATCAGGCTTTCGGTGAAGGTTTTCCAGTTGAGCGACCCTTGACCGGCGGCCAGCAATAGCCCTCCGATCACGCCAAAGGCGGCGGCCTCGGTCGCGGTGGCATAGCCCAGATACATCGAGCCGATCACCACCGTGATCAGCAGGATCACTGGTAGCAGGAAGCGCGAGTTGTGGATTTTCTCGCGGAAGCTCAGCTTGGCTTCGACGTTGGGCTGCCAGTCCTTACCAAGTTTCGAGTAGATCGCAACATAGCCCATGAACATCGCGGCCAGAACGAGGCCGGGCAAGATGCCGGCAAAGAACAGCTTGGTGATGGATTCATTGATGGTGACGCCGTAGACGATCAGCGTCAGCGAGGGCGGGATCATCAGGCCCAATGTGGCGGCTCCGGTTAGGGTGCCGATGATCATACGCTCTGGGTAATTGCGCTTGCGCAGTTCCGGGATCGACATCTTGCCCACGGTGGTCAGTGTGGCAGCGGATGAGCCAGATACCGCAGCGAAGACCGTGCAGCCGACGATATTGGTATGCACCAAGCCCCCGGGCAGAGGGGCCATCCATGGCGAAAGCCCTTTGAACATATCCTCGGATAATCGCGTTCGATACAGGATTTCCCCCATCCAGATGAACATGGGCAGGGCGGTCAGGGTCCAGGACGAGGACGCGGACCAGATCGTGGTGATCATGACGTCGCCGACGGGGCGGGTCGTGAACAGCTCCATCCCGACCCAGGCGACGCCCATCAGGGCAAGACCGACCCAAACGCCAGTGCCGAGCAGGGTGAAGAGGACGAAGATGAACAGGATGATGATCGAAAGGTTTTCCATTCGCTCATTCCCCCTGGCTTTGGTCGGCCAGATCGGGGGTGATGCGGTGATCCCCCTTGAACAGCACGTGGAGCAGATGGTCGGTTAGTGCGATGGCGAGGATCACGGCGCCGATCAGCATGGCGGATTGAGGAATCCACAGGGCGGTTCTGTCCTGCCCCTGACTGACATCGTTGAACTTCCAGCTCCAATAGACAAAGCGGTAGGCGTACCAGCAGAAATACCACATCACCGCTGTGCCGATGGCGAAACACCAGATTTCCAGAACACGCCTGAACCCGTCTGGAACAGCATTCAACAGAATGGACACACGGATATGACTGCCTCGGTTCAGCGCATTGGCAAAGGCCAGAAAGGACGCGGCCGCCATGGCGTAGCCGGCATAGTCGGGCGCGCCGGGAAAGACCTCTCCGGTCCAGCGGGCCAGCATCTGCACCACGATCAGCAGCAAAATGGCGATCAGGCTCAGCGCGGCCAGAACGCCTGCGGCCTGATAAATGAAATCCAGAACGGACCGAAGCCCACGCATAACCGCCATACTGTCCCCGCTTGGTTTGTTTTTTTGAGATGTTGCGGGCGGCAGAAGGACCTGCCGCCCGATTTGGCGTTATTGCTGCGCGGCGTTGAACGCATCGACGATGGCTTTGCCCTCGTCGCCTGCAGCCTCAAGCCATTCGTTGGTCATGGTGACGCCGATTTCTTTCAGCTCACCCACCATCTGATCCGACGCTGGGCCGACGGTCATGCCGCCATCGCGCAGGCCTTGCAGCGTGAAGCCGGTATATTCCTTGGCGCGCCAGTTGCCGGCATATTCCGCCAGTTCCGCGCAGGCTTTGATGACGTTCTTGTTGGCGTCAGACACACCCGACCAGACGTCCGAATTGACCATCACGTAGTTGCGCGGAAGCCAGGCGTCGACTTCGTAGAAATAGTTCAGGCTTTCCCAGACCTTACGGTCATAGCCGGTCGACCCGGAGGACACCATCGAATCCGCCACACCCGTTGCGAAGGCCTGGCTGATCTCGGCGGCCTCAATCGTCACCGGCAGCATGCCCGTCAGCTCGGCCAGACGCGAGGTGGCGTTGTTGTAGGAGCGGAACTTGATGCCCTTCATGTCGGCGACCGAGGTCACCTCATTCTTGAAGTACAGCCCCTGCGGCGGCCAAGGCACGGCGTAAAGCAGCGTTAGGTTTTGCTCGGCCAGCAGGCTCTCGATCGAGGGCTTGGCCGCTTCCCACAGCTTGGCGCTGTCATCGAAGGACGTGGCAAGGAAAGGGATCGAGTCGAAGCCGAACAGCGCGTTTTCATTCTGGTGGCCGGACAACAGGCGCTCGCCAATCGGGGCCTGCCCGGTCTGGATCGCGCGCTTGATATCGGCACCTTTGAACAGAGATCCCGACGGGTGGGTCACGATCTCGATCTCGCCGCCGGTTCCGGTTGTTACACATTTGGCGAATTCAGCCCCTGTAGCCGAATGGAAATTCGAGGCCGAATAGGCCATCGGCATGTCCCATTTCTCGGCCATGGCGGAGGCGGCCGCGGCGGCGGTCAATGCGGTTGCAGCGAGAAGGCTGGTGAGTTTCTTCATGATAGTCTCCCTATTGTTATGCGTTGGACTGGCTTCTTGAGCCGAATTATTCATGTTGCGAACCGTGCTGGCGCATAGACGCTGGTATCTGTGTTTGGCGTGCGTCCTGCGATCATTTGGGCCAGCAAACGGCCGGTTTTGGGGCCGCCGGTCAGGCCGATATGGTGGTGGCCGAAGCCCATATAGGCCCCGGAAATACCGGGAACCTCACCGATGATCGGGATCGAATCCGCAGGGGCCGGTCGGTGCCCCATCCATTCAATTTCCTCCTTCCATGTCACGCCGGGCAGGGCTGCTCGGGCGTTCTTGCGCAGCAATTCAAACGGCGCGCGTGAGGGCGGAGCGTCCAGCCCGCCAAATTCGACAATACCCGCCAACCGTATGCGCCCATCCATCGGTGTGGCAACAAATTTACCGGAGGCCACCATGACCGGGCTGCGGGGCATGGCCGATGGCGCGACCAGTTCAAGATGGTAGCCACGCTCGCTTTCCAGCGGGACCGAGATGCCCAGCCGTTTGGCCAGAGGCCCGGACCAGACGCCCGCGCTGACGATGGCCGTGTCGCAGGCGATGGTCTCGCCGCCCGCGCGCACGCCGGTGACTTTGCCTGCTTCACGGATAACATCCTCAACCTCGGCGCGCAGAATGCGCCCGCCATTGGCCTCGACATGGGCGGCAAGGTCTTTCACATAGCGTCCCGGATCGGTGATGTGGCCGTGATCCGCCAACCGGGTCGCAAATGAGATGTCGCGGCTGAAGACCGGGTCATAGTCCTGCAACGCCTGCCCTTCGAGCTCATCCCAGTGAAAACCATGTTTGCGCCGGATGCCCCACCCAAAGGCGTCCCCTTCGAAATGAGCCCGATCGCGATAAAGGAAAAGATAGTCCGACGGGACCAGCCATTTCTCCGCCCCGGTCCCTTCGGCCAGGGCTTTGTGGTCGTTCAAACTGTCGCCAATGATCGGGGTCAGGGCGGCGGCGATCCGGTCTACCTCGTGGGCCTTTGCGTGGCTCAGGTAGCGGGTCAGCCAAGGCACAAGCTTGGGGAGGTAACCCCATTTCATGAACAGCGGCTCAGATGGGCTGAACAGCATGCGGGGGGCTTTGCGCAGCAGGCCTGGCACTGTCACCGGAACGATCGAGCAGGAGGCAAGCACCCCGCCATTGCCATGAGACGTCCCCTCGGCAGGTCCTGCTTTGTCAATCAGGATTACATCATGTCCATCCCGCTGCAGCCAGACAGCCGCCGAAACGCCGACAATCCCGGCACCGATGATGGCAATGGTCTTCTTGTCGCTCATGCTGCCCCCGATTTCGCAACCGCATAGTGGTTGAGCTTGGCCAGATCCGGTCTCCCGCCCAGTCCAGGGGCGTCTGGCACGATGACCTGGCCATCCCGGACATGGAAAGGGGTTTCGAGGATATCTTCTGTCAGAAAATAGCTGGCCTGATAGAACTCACAGCCCAATGTGATCTCGGGCGTTGCGGCGATCATGTGGGTTCCGGCGAGATGGGCCAGGCCTGCTTCGAACATGTCGCCGCCATAGGCGCTCAGCCCATGGGTGGCGGCGATGCGGGCGACCGTCTGGCCCCGCGTCAGACCACCGGATTTCATAATCTTGACCGAGACGCCGTCGCAAATCCCCTCGCGCGCGGCGCGCTCCATGTCCTCGGGGCCAAAGACGCTTTCATCTGCCAACAGAGGGACGTCGATCATCTGCTTCAACTGCGCCATCATGCCAAAGTGATGCGCCCGTACCGGTTGTTCGATGAAGTCGGGTTGAAACTGGGCCACGTCGCGCACCTGCGTCGGGGCGTCCTCGATGCTCAGCCCCTGATTATAGTCCACGCGGATGGCCATTTCGGGGTGGTTCTGGGCCAGATACTCAAGTCGCATGATGTCGAAGGCATGATCCTTGAACCCTGTCTTGAGTTTCACGATCCGAACGCCATCATCGCGCAACCGTGCCAACAGATCGATATCCTGCGCGAAGTCAGGATTGGCGATGGAGCAGCTCAGCGGGATCGCGTCACGGCACTTGCCGCCCAATAAGGCCCAAACCGGAAGTGAGGAGATGCGGCCAGTCAGGTCCAGCAGTGCGGCCTCCAACGCGGCCTTGGCCTCGGTGCAATGGGCGACCACATGGGCGGCCTGGGCCATGATCGCGGATCGGTCGGACAGGCGCGCGCCTAAAACCAGCGGGCGCAGATAGCGGTCCATCGCGGCAAACGTGGCCTCGGGCGTGCCGGTAAACACCGACCAGGGTGAGGCCTCACCAAACCCTTGCCTGCCGTCCTCGGTGGTCAGTCTGAGGATGACGACCTCGCACGCGCCTTCGACCGAGCCGATGCCGTGATCCCGACGCGATGTCACCGGCAGCGCAAGATGCCATAGATCATAGCCCGTAATTTTCTGTTGTAGATCAGACATCCCACCTCCGGTCAGGACGCAGCCTGCCTTGACCGGAATATCATTTCAAATACTATATCTTGCTTATACTATCAGAAAAGATGATGTTCCGATGTCCCTCAGATTTCGTCAGTTACAGGCTTTTCACGCGATCATGGAGACAGGTACGGTCACCGGCGCCGCGTCAGTGCTTGGGATTTCACAGCCGGGCATTAGCAATCTTCTGTCTCAGCTAGAGCGCGAGGCGCGTTTGCGCTTGTTCGAACGCACCAAGGGACGCTTGCTGCCCACGCCCGAGGCCGAGCTTCTCTATCGTGAGGTCGACACCGTGGTGCGCGGGTTGGATCACGTGGCGCAGGCCGTAACGGATTTGCAGAACAAACACCCCGGTCAGTTGCAAGTCGCCGCCCCGCATATGCTGTCATTCGGCTTCATGCCCCGCGAGATTGCGCGATTCTCGCAATCCCGTCCCAATCTGTCGGTCAGCTTTCAATCGCAATATTCGTCGAAGATTCAGGAATGGGTGACGTCGGGCCTGTTTGAGATCGGCATTGTCGAGATGCCCATTCTGCACGATACCCTAAATGCAAAGGTTTTTCGGTTTGAAACGCTGGCGACGTTTCCCGAAAACAGCCCTCTGGCCGCGCATGAGGTCTTGACCCCTGAACTGCTTGAAAAGGAGCCGTTCATCGTGATGGGGCCGGAGCATCAGACCCATCGTAGGACCCGCGAGGTGTTCCAAAAGGCCGGGTGCGATTGGCGGACCAAGATCCACACGCATTTGTCGGAAAACCTGCTCAGCTTCGTCAAGGAGGGCATGGGTGTAGCCCTAATCGACCCGTTTACCGTGTCTTTCGATGGCGAGGACGGCTATCAAACCCGGCAGTTTCAGCCGCCCGTGATGCTGGATCTTGCGGTCATCACCGCCAAAGGCCGCCCGCTCTCCGCCATCGGGCAGGCGTTTCTGGCGCAGTTGATGACCTCGATTGAGACCTTTGCCGAGGGCGCTGTACCAGACGAAAGGCAGGCGATCGGATAACGCTGTTGGCAAGTTACATGAGGATGTGAAACTGTCGGGCGGATTCGACGCTCAGAACGCAGGAGGAGGGCAGATGATCGCACAGGGAGGGAAATCCATCTACGGGGCGTCGGTGGGTATCTTGATGCTTGACGCGCGGTTTCCGCGCATTCTGGGCGACATGGGCAACGCAACGACCTGGCCGTTTCCGGTGCTGTATCGGATCGTGCGCGATGCCTCGCCTGACCTTGTTGTACGGCGCGGCGCCGAGGGCATGTTGAGCGCGTTTGTCGATGCAGCCCGTGACCTTGTTCGCGATGGCGCGGACGGCATTACTACGAATTGTGGTTTTCTGTCCTTGTTCCAGCAAGAATTGTCCGAGGCCGTTCCGGTTCCGGTCGTGACCTCGTCGTTGATGCAGGTCGAGATGGTCAATCGCATTCTGCCGGCTGGAAAGCGTGCTGGGGTCCTGACCATCTCGGCCTCGACCCTGACCGAGGATCATTTGCGAAAAGCGCAGGTGCCCGGAGGAACGCCGATCGGGACGACGGAAGGGGGGCAGGAATTCACGCGCGCGATTCTGGGGAATGAGGAGGCTCTGGATGTCGAAAAGGCGCGCGCTGACAATGTCGAGGCGGCTTTGCGGCTACAAAAAGCCCACCCTGAGCTGGGCGCAATCGTTCTGGAATGCACCAATATGTGCCCCTATGCGGCCGATATCCAAAGCGCGACTGGGTTGCCTGTTTTCTCGATTGTCAACTTTGTGACGTGGTTCCAATCCGGTCTTTTGCCGCCAAAGTTCTGAAATCAGGATATTTCGATATTCTGGGAAAACTCAACGATAACAGCGGTTAAGGAGAAAAATTTCTGCCCTCGCGCCAATTACTAAAAATTTAGTTTGACAGATGCGCGGTAAATCGCTGATGTTGGTTGCCATCCGGTTCGCGCCGGAATCCATAGTTTTTGGGAGGAAACAGATGCGGAGACATCTACTTTCCGCAGTGGCGGCCGCTGCCGTCATTGCGGGGCACGGTCCCGTTTGGGCCGACGAAGCCGCAGCACAACGTTGGATCGACGACGAATTCCAGCCATCGACTCTGTCGAAAGACGAGCAGATGGGTGAGATGAAGTGGTTCATCGAAGCTGCACAGCCATATGCCGGCATGGAAATCAACGTTCTGTCAGAAGGCATTCCAACGCACTCGTATGAATCTGAGGTGCTGACCAAGGCGTTCGAAGAGATTACCGGGATCAAGGTCAACCACCAGATCCTCGGCGAGGGCGAAGTGGTTCAGGCGGTTCAGACCCAGCTGCAGACGGGTCGGAATCTCTATGACGGTTACGTGAATGACAGCGACCTGATCGGGACGCACTCTCGCCTGCAACTGGCCTATCCGCTGACCGACATGATGGCAGGCGACTGGGCGGCGACAACCTCGCCGACGCTGGATCTGGATGACTTCATGGGCATTCAGTTCACCACCGGTCCGGATGGCAAGTTGTATCAGCTGCCCGACCAGCAGTTCGCGAACCTCTACTGGTTCCGCAAAGACTGGTTTGATGACGAAGCCAACAAGGCTGCGTTCAAGGAAAAGTACGGCTATGACCTTGGCGTTCCGGTCAACTGGTCCGCTTACGAAGACATTGCCGAGTTTTTCACCAACGACGTGAAAGAGATCGACGGCGTGACAATCTACGGTCACATGGACTACGGCAAACGCGCGCCTGACCTGGGCTGGCGTATGACCGACGCGTGGCTTTCGATGGCCGGTGCCGGTGACGTAGGTGAGCCGAACGGTATACCCGTTGACGAATGGGGCATCCGCATGGAAGCGGGCACCTGTAACCCTGTCGGGGCCTCCGTCTCTCGCGGTGGTGCGGCTAACGGTCCGGCTGCGGTCTATGCGATCCGCAAATGGGATGAGTGGCTGCGGGCCTACGCGCCTCCGGGTGCGGCGTCCTATGACTTCTATCAGTCGCTGCCAGCGCTTAGCCAAGGCAACGTGGCCCAGCAGATCTTCTGGTACACCGCTTTTACCGCTGACATGGTGAAGCCGAAGTCCGAAGGCAACAACACCGTGGACGACGAAGGCACGCCGCTGTGGCGGATGGCGCCCAGCCCGCACGGCCCCTATTGGGAAGAAGGCCAGAAGGTCGGCTACCAAGACGTGGGTTCCTGGACGTTCCTTAAATCGACCCCCGAGGATCGTGCTCAGGCGGCCTGGCTCTATGCTCAGTTCGTGACGTCGAAGACTGTTGACGTGAAGAAGTCCCATGTGGGTCTGACCTTCATCCGAGACAGTTCTGTCAACCACGAGTCGTTCACCGAACGCGCACCCAAGCTGGGTGGTCTGGTCGAGTTCTACCGCTCGCCTGACCGTGTGGCTTGGTCGCCAACCGGCATCAACGTGCCGGATTATCCAAAGCTGGCCCAAATCTGGTGGCAGCAGATCGGTGACGTGAACTCGGGCGCCTTCACCCCGCAAGAGGCGATGGATCGTCTGGCCGAGGAAATGGACATCACCATGGCCCGTATGCAGGCCGCGGATGAAAGCGCCGGCGTCTACGGCGGCTGTGGTCCACGTCTGAACGAGCCGCAGGATCCTGCCTTCTGGCTGGAAAAAGAAGGCTCACCCAAGGCCAAGCTTGAGAACGAAAAGCCGCAAGGCCAGACAGTCAACTATGACGAACTGGTTCAGCGCTGGCAGTCTCAGTAAGCGATTGAAACCGGGGATGCCGATTGCGGCATCCCCATGCCAAGACCAAGACAGCGCATCGCGCTGCGGGATCGGAATTCACGGACATGATCGAACTTAAAGACGCGACCAAACGGGTCGGGAACGTCATCCATATCAAACCCACATCCCTGACGCTGCAGACCGGCCATTTCAATGTGCTGCTGGGTGCGACGGGATCGGGCAAGACCTCTCTGATCAAGATGATGGCCGGGTTGGACCCGATCGCCTCGGGCAAGGTCTTCATGGATGGGCAGGATGTGACAAAGCTGAACACGCAGAAGCGGCAGATCAGCCTGGTCCACCAGTTCTTCGTGAACTACCCGCATATGACCGTTTTCGACAACATCGCATCGCCTCTGCGCGTAGCTGGTATGGCGAAATCCGAAATCGAAGGCCGCGTGGAAGAGGCTGCCGATCTGCTTCAACTGCGCCCGATGCTGCATCGCCGCCCTCACGAGCTGTCTGGTGGTCAGCAACAACGCACCGCCTTGGCGCGTGCGATTGCGAAAGAAAGCCGCGCCGTATTCCTGGATGAACCGCTGGCAAACCTCGACTACAAGCTGCGCGAAGAACTGCGTGAGCAATTGCCTGATTTGTTTGCCGGACGCGGAGCGGTAGTGGTCTACGCAACCTCGGAACCCGAAGAGGCGCTGTTGCTGGGTGGTCATACCGCATTGATGGAAGATGGGTATGTGACGCAGTTCGGCCCGACGGCTGATATTTACCGCAATCCCGAAAATCTGGCCGCCGCACGCGTATTCTCGGACCCCCCGATCAATGTGGCGCGCATCACCGTTTCCGGCGCACAGGCTCAGCTTGCCGGAGGCGGCGGCTGGGCGGTTCAGGACATGGCCGATGGCGAATATATGGTCGCCGTGCGTCCGCACCGCGTTACACCGATCCGGACATCTGAGGCTGACGTTGAACTGACAGGCCGAGTGATCGTGACCGAACTGTCGGGATCGGACTCCAGCGCGCATTTCCGGCATGGCTCGGACGACTGGGTGTCTTTAGCGGCAGGGGTTCATCCCTATCAGGTCGGCGAGGATCACAGTTTCTATATGAACCCGGCGCATTGCCGGTATTTCGGCCAAGACGGCCAAAGGGTGGCCTGACATGGCACAGATCAAGCTTTCTAACCTGCGACACAGCTATATGCCCGCGCCGAAAGGCCCCGAGGACTATGCGCTGAAAGAAGTCGATGTCACGTGGCGCGACGGCGGGGCCTATGCGTTGCTGGGGCCCTCGGGTTGCGGCAAGTCCACTCTGCTTAATATTATCTCAGGCCTACTGACACCGTCTGAGGGGCAGATTCTGTTTGACGGTCAGGACGTTACAGCCCTGCCACCCGATCAGCGCAACATTGCGCAGGTCTTCCAGTTTCCGGTGATCTACGACACGATGACAGTTGGTGAAAACCTGGCCTTTCCGCTGAAGAACCGCGGCGTCGACCCCGCCAAGATCAAGCGGCGCGTTGATGAGATCGCCGAGATGCTGGACGTCACGGACATGCTGAACACCCGCGCCAGTGGCCTCAGCCCGGACAACAAGCAGAAAATCTCGATGGGGCGCGGACTGGTGCGAGACGATGTGAACGCGGTGATGTTCGACGAGCCGCTGACCGTGATCGACCCGCATCTGAAATGGAAGCTGCGCTCGAAGCTGAAAGAGCTGCACCAGAAAGTGCAGGCAACCATGATCTACGTGACCCACGACCAGACCGAGGCGCTGACCTTCGCAGATGAGGTCGTCGTGATGCAAGACGGTGAGGTTGTGCAGATCGGCACTCCGGTGGAGTTGTTCGAGCGCCCTCAACACACTTTTGTTGGCCACTTCATCGGCTCCCCCGGCATGAATGTTCTGCCCTGCGACGCCAAAGGCGACCGGGCTGTGTTTGAGGGCCATGAAGTGATGCTGGAAGGCCCAACCCATGGCGACGGAGGCCGCACCGATCTGGGTATCCGCCCGGAATATGTGGGCTTCGGCGATACCGGCATTCCGGCGCATGTCACCAAAGTGTCGGATATCGGCCGCCACTATGTAGTCAGCGCGATGGTCGGCAATACGGCTCTCAAGGCCGTGACCGAACACTCTGTTCCTGAACCGGGTTCGCAAGTGTTCCTGCAATTTAAACCAGAACAATCCCGCGTTTACCGCGACGGCTGGATCGCAACCGAGGAGCGCAGCTGATGAGAACAGAAAACCAAAAAGCCTGGTTCTTTGTCCTGCCGGTGCTGGCACTTGTCGCGTTCAACGCGCTGGTGCCGATGATGACGGTGGTCAACTACTCGGTGCAGGAAACCTTCGGCAACAACCAGTTCTTCTGGGAAGGGCTGGGCTGGTTCGAACAAATCTTGCGCTCGGATCGCTTTCAGGCCGCGCTGGGACGGCAGTTCCTGTTCACCTTCCTGATCCTTCTGATCGAGGTGCCTTTGGGCATCATCGTCGCGCTGTCTATGCCGCGCAAAGGGTTCTGGGTGCCGGTCTGTCTAGTCCTGATGGCCCTGCCGATGCTGATCCCGTGGAACGTGGTCGGCTCGATGTGGAACATCTTCACGCTGCCTAAGATCGGACTGCTGGGCTACTTCCTGAATGACGTTCTGGGCATCAACTATGACATGACGCAACAGCCTCTGTCGGCTTGGATCACGGTCGTTGTCATGGATGTCTGGCACTGGACCTCGCTTGTTGTACTGCTGTGCTATGCGGGCCTAGTGTCGATCCCGGATGCCTATTATCAGGCCGCCAAGATCGATGGCGCCAGCCCTTGGTCGGTATTCCGCTATATCCAACTGCCCAAGATGAAAACCGTCCTGACCATCGCCGTTCTGCTGCGCTTCATGGACAGTTTCAACATCTATACCGAGCCCTTCGTTCTGACCGGCGGTGGCCCCGGCAACTCAACCACCCTGTTGTCGATCGACCTTGTGAAGATCGCGCTGGGACAGTTCGACCTCGGCCCTGCAGCCGCGATGAGCCTGATCTACTTCGCCATCACGCTGCTGGTCAGCTGGGTTTTCTACACTCTGATGACAAAGGATGACGCGCAATGAAGAAGCGGTCTCTTATCCCGATCCTCTATATCGCGTTCCTGATGCTGCCGATCTATTGGCTGGTGGCGATGTCCTTCAAAACCACGAACGAGATCCTGTCGGGCTTTTCCCTGTTTCCCCAGACCTTCACGCTGGAAAACTACACCACCATCCTCACTGATCCGACATGGTACTGGGGTTATATCAACTCGATCATCTATGTGACGATCAATACGGTCCTGTCGGTCTGTGTGGCCTTGCCTGCGGCTTATGCGTTCTCGCGCTATCGGTTTCTGGGTGATAAGCAGCTGTTCTTCTGGCTGCTGACCAACCGTATGGCTCCGGCTGCGGTGTTCGCGCTGCCGTTCTTCCAACTCTATTCCTCGATCGGGCTCTTTGACACTCACCTGGCCGTGGCCTTGGCGCATACGCTGTTCAACGTGCCGCTGGCGGTATGGATTTTGGAAGGGTTCATGCGGGGTATCCCGAAAGAGCTGGATGAAACCGCCTATGTCGACGGCTATTCCTTCCCGCGATTCTTCGTAACGATCTTCCTGCCCAACATCAAAGCGGGCGTGGGTGTGGCGGCGTTCTTCTGCTTCATGTTCTCGTGGGTCGAGATGCTGTTGGCCAAGACGCTCACCGCGGTTGAAGCCAAACCCATCGCTGCCGTGATGACCCGCACCGCCTCGAGCGCAGGTTATGAGTTGGGTTTGCTGGCAGCCGCCGGAACCCTGACCATCATCCCCGGTGCCATCGTCATCTGGTTTGTCCGCAACTACATCGCGCGTGGTTTCGCGATGGGACGTGTATGAGGTTCGATATGCGCAAACTTCTTATCATCCTTCCCTTCCTGCCCTCTGTGGCATTTGCCCAGCAGGCGGGTTGGGGCAGCGTCGGCCAACAAGAGGAAAAAGGCTTTTCGTGGACCGATCCGCTTTGGCCGGATTTCTGGATGGCATGGACGCCGGCCACGCTTGCTTTGTTCGTCGGCATCTTTTCAGCCATCGCACTGATTGGCGTGCTGGAAGGGTTCAAATTCCGCGATGGTATCGAACGAAAAGGCGTGCTGGGCCTGACCACAACGCTGGGCGACCGCTTGTTCATCACGCTGCTTGGCTCGGCCTATATCTTTCTGGCCTGGCTCGGGTTCGTGGGCCAACCGGTCTGGACACCGCTGTTTCTGTCCATCGGCTGGGGTTTCTTCGTCTTCTGGAAAGTTTAGGCTTTGACAAAACGCGAAAGGATGCTTGTCTGACAGGCACACCAATCATGACGACACCAAGAGCAATGCGAAAGAAAAAGACGACAAATCTGCTGACCGAGGTTGAACTGGAGTTCATGAACGAGCTTTGGGCCCTAGGGGAAGGCTCGGTGCGTGATGTATTGGACCGCCTGCCACCGGAACGGAATCTGGCCTATACTTCGGGTGCAACGATCCTGCGTATTCTCGACGAAAAAGGTTTTGTCGAAAGCCGCAAGGACGGAAAAACCCTGATCTACAGCCCGCTTCTGGACAAGGATCGGTACCAGGCCCGCTCGCTTCAGAATCTTTCGCGGACGTTGTTTGACAACACACCAGCCTCGCTGGTGGCGCGCTTGGTCGATGATGCGGGTCTGAGCGAGGCGGATCTTGAGGATATTCGGGCATTGGTAGAAAGGAGACTGCAAAATGACAGCGGTTAAGCCGGTTCTCGATGCCTATCTCGAACTGAATTTTGTTCTGATCCTATCGGTTGCGTTGTGGTTCGCAGCTCGATTTGTTCTGTCTCGAACCTCGATGCGACTGTCCTTTTCCGATCAGTTTCGCCTGCTCAGGGCGCTGGTGCTTTGCCTTATGCTCAGCCCTGTGCTGGCCTTTGGGGTGGCGCATCTGTTCGAACTTCTCTGGCCCGGTCAGCCGATGGCCATCGGCGACGTGGCTGTTGCGGCCTATCTGAGGGGTGAGATCGCGCTGCCTGCAACCCAGTTTGAAACACTTTTGAACACGCGCCAGCGCTGGGTCGAAGCTGCCTTGGATGGTAGCTCAGTCTGGGCGATCGCCGCACTTGCGATTTTGGCATTGGTTTCGACCATGCTGGTCATCCGCGTGATCTGGGCTGCGCTGCAAATTCGTCAGACGGTCCTGGACAGTTTCCTATGGAAACGCTCGGCCAAGGTGGATGTCCGTCTGTCGGATCACATCAAAGTTCCCTTTGCCGTGCGGGGCCTGCACCGTCGCCACGTAATCCTGCCCAGCAACCTTCTTAACGATCGCCACGAATTGCGGTTCGCAATCGCGCATGAGTTCCAGCATGTGCGCAGCGGTGACGTCGAATGGGAGCTGGTGCTGGAGTTTCTGCGCCCGCTGTTTTTCTGGAATCCGGCCTATCACATCCTGCGATATCAGTTTGAGCGGCTGCGCGAACTTGGTTGTGATCAGGCCATTGTTGCCAGACGCAGACTGGATACGGTGGACTATGCCAAATGCCTGCTGGACTATTGCGCCCGCACTGTCACCCGCGAGCGTCCGCAGGTTCTGAATGTTGCGCTGGTCAATGGGAACAAGGCGAAGCGGGTGCTGCGACAGCGCGTGATCGCATTGGCAGACGGACCCAAAGGGGGGCATCCGCTGCATGCGATGGTTCTGTCTTTCAGCCTGATCTTTGCGATTGTGTTGGCTTGGGGCTCGGCCAGTTTGCGCGAGACCGACGGGTGGAGCCAAGACCGGCTTATGCTTTCGACTGTGGTCAACCTTGAGCGGTTGGAACGTCGCAACAGCGGTAACTGACAAGCGTCGTCTCGGTCAGACCGAGACGCCTTGAAGGACTTGTTCCCGTGACACATCCTGTTTGCGGCCTTCGAGCAGGATTTCTCCCCGACGCAGGACGACAAACCGGTCGGCGAGGTCGTAGGCAAAGTCGAAATACTGCTCGACCAGAAGGATCGCCATCTGGCCCTGATCGCGCAGGTGGCGGATCACTTCGCCAATCTGCTGGATGATGTTGGGCTGAATGCCCTCGGTAGGTTCATCCAGCAGCAAGAGCCGGGGTTTTGTGATCAGCGCCCGGGCAATCGCCAGCTGTTGTTGCTGGCCACCGGACAAATCTCCACCGCGCCGATGCTGCATCTGGGCCAGAACCGGGAACAGATCAAAGATCTCATCCGGCATGAAATGTTCAGCTGCAGGAAGGCAGGCGAACCCGGTTTCGAGGTTCTCGCGCACGGTCAGAAGCGGAAAAATCTCACGCCCTTGCGGGACATAGGCGACACCTTTCCAGGCCATCTGATGCGCAGGCAGCGGGCCAAGGGTTTCACCATCCAGAGTCAGCGACCCGCCAGAGCGGGGATGGGTGCCCGAGATCGCCTTTATCAGGCTGGTCTTGCCGACACCATTGGTGCCCATCACACAGGTCACCTCACCCCTCTCGGCCTCCATCGAGATACCGTTGAGGATTTGTGAATGGCCGTAGTGCAGGGTCAGATCGTTCAGTTTCAGCATCGCTCAGCGCCCCAAATAGACGTCGATGACGTCCTGATTTGATGTCACATGGTCCAGAGACCCCTCGGCCAGAACCGATCCTTCATGCAGGACGGTGACCTTGCAGTTCAGGCGGCGGACGAATTCCATATCATGTTCGACGACCACAACGGCGCGGGTCTTGGCGGCTTGAACCAGCAGATCAGTTGTGTGTTCGCGCTCCTGAGGGGTCATCCCGGCGGCAGGCTCGTCAACCAGCAACAGACGCGGTTCCTGCGCCAGCAGCATCCCGATCTCGAGCCATTGTTTCTGCCCGTGGCTCAGCTCACCCGATTTCCGGTCGAGTTCGTCCTTCAGGCCGATCTCATCGGCCAGTTCCTCGACCTTCTCCAGATCGTCCGCTGAGGGCCGATAGAAAAGGACACCCAGCCAACCGCGCTTGTTCTTGAGGGCCATCAGCAGGTTTTCTCTAACGCTTTGGTCCTCGAACACGGTGGGTTTCTGGAATTTCCGGCCAACCCCGGCCTGCGCGATTTTCGCCTCGCTCATCCGCAGTAGTGAAACGGATTTCTCGCCCCAGATCACGCGGCCTTCGTCTGGTCGCGTCTTGCCGGTGACGATATCCATGAAGGTCGTCTTTCCAGCCCCGTTCGGGCCAATCACTGCACGCAATTCGGCCTCGCCGATCTGGAAGGAGAGATTGTTGATGGCGCGGAACCCGTCGAAGGTAACCGAAACGCCGCTAACCTCTAGCAGAGTGCTCATTCCGTTGCCTCCTTTTCCCGGAGGGCGCTGTCGTCGGGCCCAAGCGGCGCGCCATGGCGCTGGGGCGCACGACGGTTGGTCCAGAGATCGAATAGCCCTCCGATACCTTTTGGTGCGAATAGCGTGACCAGCACGAAGGAGACGCCCAGCAGCACCTGCCACCAGTCAACCCATTTGATCGTGTAGAACCCCAGCGGGATATCCGGGGCCTGTCCGCCGGTGAACCATGTGCTGAGCAGGCTGACGAAAGCCGCGCCGATCACCGCACCGTACAGACGACCTCGCCCACCGATAGCGACCCAGACGGCCAGATAGATCGAAGCGATGGGAGCCATTTCCTCGGGGTTGATGATCCCGGCCTGCGGGTAATAGAGCGCGCCCGCGATGGCGGCGATACAGGCGGTCAGGGTGAACACAGCCAGTTTGTAAACTTCGACAGAATAGCCAAGGAACCGCACTCGCGCCTCGTTGTCGCGGATGCCGCGGATGACCGATCCGAACTTGCCCGATATGACCCACGCCGCCAGCATATATCCCAGCCCAAGGGCCAGTGCCGAGGCCCAGAGGAACCAGATCGACACCACGTCCTGCGAGGCGGTCACACCCGGCAGGTTCTGCAAGCCCGATAGGCCATTGTTGCCGCGCAATCCGCTGTCGTTCTGGAACAGGTACAGCGCCAGCGCCAAAGTCATCGCTTGTGTCAGGATCGACAGGTATACCCCCGTCACCCGGCTGCGGAAGGCCAGCCATCCGAAGATCAGCGCCAGAAGTCCGGGCACCAAAACGACCAGAATCAGTTGCAGGGTCAGGCTATGGGAAAAGGCCCAGATCAGCGGGAAATCCGATGATCCGACCACGCCGAATATCTGCGTTCCGATGGCGTCCACGACCTCGGACGGGGTAGGGGGGATTTCGGCCTGTGACAGAGACTCGACCACGATCAGGCGGGTGCGTTCGTACATCAGCCACATGCCGATCATGTAGCCTCCTAGCCCGAAGAAGGCGAAATGGCCCAGCGAGAGAATGCCGGTAAAGCCCCAGACCAAATCCATCGCCACGGCAATCAGGCACAGGCACAGGGTCTTGCCCAGCGTCTTGACGAAGCTGGTTGAGATCACACCGATCCCGAACCCTTCGGACAGGACGGTCACGCCCAGGGTAAACAGAGACAGGATGGCCAGAAAGACCAGTACGGAGGGGTTTTTGGCGACAAAGCTGTGTTCCATGGCTCAATCCCCCGCCGCGCGGCCTTTGAGGGCGATGATGCCCCTTGGCCGGAACTGGATGAAAATGATGATGAAGATGATCATGTAGGTCTGCGCGGCGAGGGTGTTCGAGGGATTCATCCACTCGATCCCCTTTTGCAGGAAGCCGATCATGCCTGCACCGGCCAGCGCGCCCCAGATATTGCCGACGCCGCCGACAACCACGGTCATGAAGCTCTGTACGATATAGTCGCTGCCCAGATCGGACGTGACCTTGGCGAACAGCCCAATCGCAACCCCGGCGATCCCGGCAATGCCGGAACCGAGCCCAAAGGTCAGCATATTCACCCGCCCCGGATTGATCCCCATTGACGCCGCCATGCGTGGGTTCTGCGTCACCGCGCGCATCTCAAGCCCCAACCGGGTGCGTTTCATGATGTAAAGGAACAGTCCTAGAAAGATCATCGCCAGCACGAAGATCGCGATGCGGATATAGCTGATCGATACCACATCGTTCAGCACCCACGCCCCGTCCAACCAGCCGGGCGCGGTTAGCGGTCGGGCCTGCGTGCCAAAGATGTTCTTGGCCAGCTGTTGCAGCGCAATCGAGATGCCGAACGTTGCCAGCAGTGTTTCCAACGGTCGTGAATAGAGCCAGCGGATCACCAGCCGCTCCATCGCGACGCCCATGGCGAAGGTGACCGCGAAGGCCATCGGGATGGCGACGATGATTGAGAGCGTATGGTCGGGGATGAACCGCTGCACGACGTAGCCGGTGTAGGCGCCCATCATGATGAACTCACCGTGGGCCATGTTGATCACACCCATCACGCCAAAGGTGATAGCCAGACCGATGGCAGCGAGGAAATAGATCGACGCCAATGAGATTGCGTCCAGTGTCAGGTCGAGGGTCTGGTTCAAACCGACCTTCAGCTCGATCTGTTCCAGCGCCTTTTCGGCTGCGGTTGTGATTTCGGGTGAGGGTTCGGCATAGGTCTCAAAGAAGACATGCGTTTCCAACGCAGAATCGATGTCGGCCTCGGTGATCAAAGCAGGCACGAGGCCGGCTTCAGCTAAAACAGCGTAAGCCTGAGCACGCGTGGTGTCAGAGTTCAGCTGCGCGACAGGAATGCCCCCCACGCGGCCTCCGTCGATATTGGCGGCCAGTGCGGCGCGTATGTCGTCGGGCGATGTGCGCGGTGCGGCAAGTTCATTGGCAACCAACAGATCATATGCCTCGCCCCTCGTCAGGGCTTCTGATCCGGGATCTAGAATGGCGGCGATATTCGCATCAGAGGGCAGATCTGTGCCCGTATGTCGATTCGTCACGACCAAAGGGTTCAGAGCCGCGCGGACGTCCACCCCCAGATCGTCGGACATGTCTTCAATCGCAGCCACACGTGCTGCGGTATCTTCGTCGTAGCCGATGGTCAGCAACCGCTCGAGACGTTGCTTCTGCGCTTTCAGATCGGCATCGGGCTCGTCCTCAATCGAGGCGCGCAGCGGCACCAGCAGAGCGCCTTCGGGATCGCGTTGAATAGAAGTCAAAGCTGCCAGACGTTTTGCCCGGTCCGGGTCGGTCAGTTGGAACTGGACCAAAGCTGTTCCAATCATCGCGCGGATGCCGCTATTGGGTTTCAACTGCTTCAGGTCGGATTTCTCGAACGTTCCAACGACCTCTCCGGTGTCGAAATCGGTCAGCTCATACGAGCGGCCCTCGGCCTTTTTACCTGCAAAGAACAGGCCGTCCGACTTGCGCATCCACACGTCTTTGGCGGCCCATGTCTCAAGCATCACCTGCGCTTGCGGTAGACCGCTGCTGGCAATCGCATCAATCGCCGGTTTGATCGTCTTGCGCGAGCTTTTGGTGATGATTTCCTGATGCTCTTGCAGGATCGGTTGCAAACCGCTCTCTTGCGCATTGGCCGTTAGGCAGGCGCATAGGATTGCGAGACCCGCAAGGAATAGTCGTAACATGTGGTGAAACCCGAGGTGTCTTTAGGGCAAGGCGGGCGATGATACCCGCCTTGCGAGAAGGTTAGTAGTTCGACAGGGTCTGAACGCAGGTTTTGGTCTCGGTGTTGTACATACCGCAACCCAGGTCTTTCCAATCCGAGATCAGAACCGCCGATTCTGGCAGGAAGTCGGTCCATGCATCACCTGGAACGACGTCTGTTTCGCTGATGATATCGAACTGGCCATCTTCCTGAATCTCACCGATCAGAACCGGCTTGGCCAGGTGGTGGTTCGGCAGCATTACGGCAGTGCCACCTGTCAGATTCGGGAATTCCTGCCCGTACATGGCCGAGCGGACAGCGTCGACCTCGGTCGAGCCCGCCTCGGTCGCGGCGTTCACCCACATGTTGAAGCCGATGTAATGCGCCTCCATCGGGTCGTTGGTCACGCGGTCTTCACCCATGGTGGCTTTCCACGTCTCAACGAATTCGGCGTTCACGTCGGTATCTGCCGACTGGAAGTAGTTCCACGCGGCCAGGTGGCCGACCAGGTTGGTGGTATCCAGACCCGAGAGTTCTTCCTCACCGACTGAGAAGGCTACGACCGGGATGTCATCCGCCGAAACGCCCGCGGCCGCCAGCTCCTTGTAGAAGCCAATGTTTGCATCGCCATTGATGGTCGAGATCACGCCGACCTTCTTACCATCCGCACCCAGCGCAACAACGTCCGCCACGATCTTGGACCAGTCAGAGTGACCAAAGGGGGTGTAGTTGACGAAGATATCCTCGTCCGCGATGCCTTTACCCTTCAGATAGCTTTCCAGAATATTGTTGGTGGTCCTGGGGTAGACATAGTCTGTGCCGAGCAGAGCGAATTTCTCAACACCCAGCTCATCTAGGAAGTAGTCAGTCGCAGGGATCGCCTGCTGGTTCGGGGCGGCACCGGTGTAAAAGACGTTTTTCGAGGATTCTTCGCCTTCATACTGAACCGGGTAGAACAGCAGGCCGTTCAACTCTTCGATCACCGGCAGAACCGATTTCCGGCTAACCGAGGTCCAATTGCCAAAGATCACGTCCACTTCATGCACGGTCAGCAGCTCGCGCGCTTTTTCAGCAAATAGCGGCCAGTCCGAGGCCGGGTCGACAACAACCGCCTCAAGCTGTTTGCCCAGCAGGCCGCCCTTGGCGTTTTGCTGATCGATCAGCATCAGCATCGTGTCTTTCAGCGTCGTTTCGGAGATTGCCATCGTGCCGGACAGCGAATGCAGCACGCCAACCTTGATCGTGTCTTCAGCCGACAATGCGGCGGTGGCCATGGCAGCAAATACCATTGATCCGGCGAGCGTGGATTTGAGCGATTTCATGTAATCCTCCTGGGCGGGGCCGGGAGAGAGGGCTTGCACAAAGGCGCACTCTTCTTCTACCTGATCCCCGCAACTGTTGTTGCGTTATCGTGTGGCGGTTGTGTTCGAGGTCCAATTCGCGCAGCCGTCACACACCCTTCGAGATGTTTCCCCCGACGAGCACCCATACGGTTTCTGCATCGCGGCAATCTTGGCAACCTGTCGGTCAGGTAAATGCAAGAATCAGCCGCATCTGATTAATTTTTAATCCATTGCCCGACTGTGTGCCAAAAATTTGGTCACCTGCATCGGTTTTGTGTTTGATTGCGACACCCAAGAATGGTTTTCCGCCATCCCAGACACGAAACACAGGGCATGAACTGACGCCTCGGGGGTGCCCAATTACGCAACTTGCCCAAATAACGCCCATCACGGACAAAACCCCTCCCCGTGCCAAGGGGGCCGTGTCGATCAGCACCAAACCGTTAGGTAAGCGGTCGGTTCTGGACGTATTTCGCCAATCCGGTTCCTTTAAGTGCCTGTTCCCACGCGCTGAATTGCACGCGTTGGATGCGGTTCTATTGAACACTGCTGGCGGCGTCACCGGTGGGGATGCGTTTCGGTTCACCGGAACAGCGGGCGAAGGTACCACTCTGACGATGACGACGCAGGCGTGTGAGCGCGCTTACAAGGCGCAGCCCGGCCCCTATGGTCAGGTCGTCAATCACCTGACCGTCGGATTCGGCGCACGCATGAACTGGCTTCCGCAAGAGACAATCCTGTTCAACGGCAGTGCGCTGGATCGTCGACTACTGATCGAAATGGAGCCGGACGCGACGCTGCTGATGGTTGAGCCTTTGGTTTTTGGGCGCGCGGCGATGGGCGAAACCCTGACGGATATCCGTCTGCGGGACCGGATCGAAATTCGGCGTGGTGGAGCCCCTATGTTCTTGGATACAATGCGATTTGACGGCGACCTGCACGCCCATCTCGCGAAACCTCATATCGCAGACGGGGCGGGTGCAATGGCGCTGGTCGTCTTTGCCTGCAGCTCGGCCGAGGGTCAGTTGGACACGGTGCGCCAGATGCTGCCCGACACGGCGGGTGCCACGCTGATCCATGGCGATCTGCTGGTGATCCGGATGCTGGCCGAAAACAGCTTTGCCCTGCGCCGTGCACTGATGCCAATTCTGCGGCAGCTCAACAAAAACACTCTTCCCCGATGCTGGATGATCTGAGATGAACTTGACCCCACGCGAAAAAGACAAACTGATGGTCGCCATGGCCGCTGAAGTTGCCCGCAAGCGCCTTGCCCGAGGCGTTAGGCTGAACCACCCCGAGGCCATCGCTCTGATCACCGACGCTGTGGTCGAAGGTGCGCGCGACGGTCGCTCGGTAGCCGACATGATGCAGGCCGGAGCCGAAGTGATCACTCGGGATCAATGCATGGAGGGCGTGCCCGAGATGATCCACGAGGTTCAGGTCGAAGCCACCTTTCCCGACGGCACCAAGCTTGTGACCGTCCACAACCCCATTCGCTAACAAAGGAACCAAGACATGACCCGTATGCTTTTCCCCGCCCTGATCGTTGCCGGCCCTGCCGCCGCCCACACCGATACGCATATCCATGCGCACGGCACTGACTATGCGACCCTTGGCCTTGGCCTGGTGGTTGTCGCACTGGCCGCAATCGCGCTGATGGTAAAGTTGAACAAATGATCCCCGGAGAGCTGTTCCCGGCCGAGGGTGAGATCACCCTGAACGCAAGTGCAAAGGCAATCACCCTGATGGTCGCCAATACCGGCGACCGCCCGGTTCAGGTCGGCTCGCACTATCATTTCGCCGAAACAAACCCGGCGCTCGACTTCGACCGAGCAGCGGCACACGGACTGCGCCTGGACATCGCCCCCGGCACCGCCGTTCGGTTTGAGCCGGGTCAAGCGCGCGAGGTCTCGCTGATCCCGATCGGCGGCGCGCGTAAGGTCTATGGGTTCAATAAAAAGGTCATGGGGTCGCTCTAATGCCAGCAACAATCAAACGTTCTGACTATGCCGCCATGTTCGGCCCCACCACTGGTGACAAGCTGCGGCTGGCCGATACCGATCTGGTGATCGAGGTCGAACGCGACCTGACCGCTGAACGTGCGGGCGCTGCCGCTACCGGTGGGACGGGCGATAATGCGCTGCTCTACGGCGAAGAGGTCAAGTTCGGTGGGGGCAAGGTGATCCGCGATGGAATGGGGCAGTCTCAGGCCACTCGGGCCGAGGGGGCGGTGGATACGGTCATCACCAATGCGCTGATCGTTGACCACTCGGGTATCTACAAGGCGGATGTGGGTCTGAAAGACGGGCGTATCGCCAAGATCGGCAAGGCCGGGAACCCCGATACCCAACCTGGCGTAGATATCATCATCGGTCCCGGCACCGAGGCCATCGCAGGCGAGGGGCGAATCCTGACCGCAGGGGGCTTCGACAGTCACATACACTTCATCTGCCCGCAACAGATTGAGGATGCGTTGCACTCCGGCCTGACCACTATGTTGGGAGGAGGGACGGGCCCTGCGCATGGCACTCTGGCCACCACCTGCACACCGGGCCCATGGCATATCGGGCGTATGTTGCAGGCCGCTGACGCGTTTCCAATGAACCTGGCCTTCGCGGGCAAGGGCAATGCCTCTCTGCCTGCGGCGCTGGAGGAGCAGGTCAACGCAGGTGCCTGCGCTCTGAAACTGCATGAGGATTGGGGCACGACCCCTGCCGCCATCGATTGCTGCCTCTCGGTGGCCGACGCGATGGATGTGCAAGTCATGATCCATACCGACACGCTGAACGAATCCGGTTTTGTCGAGAACACCGTGGGCGCAATGAAAGGCCGCACGATCCACGCCTTTCACACCGAAGGCGCAGGCGGTGGCCACGCCCCCGATATCATCAAGATCTGCGGCGAAAACCACGTTTTGCCGTCTTCGACCAACCCCACGCGCCCCTTCACCGTGAACACGGTCGAAGAGCATCTGGATATGCTGATGGTGTGCCACCACCTCGACAAATCCATCCCCGAGGACGTGGCCTTTGCCGAAAGCCGCATCCGGCGTGAGACGATCGCGGCCGAGGACATCCTCCACGACATGGGCGCGTTCAGCATCATCGCTTCGGACAGTCAGGCGATGGGTCGGGTCGGAGAGGTTCTGATCCGTACATGGCAGACCGCCGACAAGATGAAAAAACAACGCGGCCGCCTGCCCGAGGAAACCGGCGACAATGATAACCTGCGCGTTCGTCGTTACATCGCGAAATACACTATCAACCCGGCGATTGCGCATGGCCTGAGTCATCAGATCGGCAGTATCGAGGAAGGCAAACGCGCCGATCTGGTCCTGTGGAACCCGGCCTTTTTCGGGGTGAAGCCCGAGATGGTTTTGTTGGGTGGCACCATCGCCTGTGCGCAGATGGGCGACCCGAATGCCTCGATCCCAACGCCGCAGCCGGTCTATAGCCGCCCCATGTTCGGAGCTTACGGCCGGTCGGTTGAAAACTCGGCGATCACATTTGTCTCGGAGGCCGCGCAAGCGAGCGGGATCGGTGATACACTGGGACTGGCGAAACAAACCGTCGCCGTGCGCAACACGCGCGACATCGGCAAGCAGGATTTGCTGCTGAATGATGCAACGCCCCAGATCGAGGTTGATCCGGAAACCTATGAGGTCCGAGCCGATGGGGAGTTGCTCACCTGTCAACCTGCCGAGGTGCTGCCGATGGCGCAGCGCTATTTCATGTTCTGATTTGAAAAGGAGGCCACGATGACCACTGCGATCAAAACCGCCCGTATCTATCACGATCACCACCACGATCCGGCGCATGCTCAGGTCTCGCTGGACTATGACGGGCGTTTCCTGCGCCGTAAAATGCTAGCCACTGATGATGGTGAGTCCTTTTTGGTTGATCTGGCGCACACGAAATCCCTCGACCATGGTGGGGTTCTGGTGCTGGAGGATGGGCGCGAGATTGAAATCATCGCCGCACCGGAAGAGTTGCTGGAAATCAGCGGGGACAATCTGCTGCACTTTGCGTGGCATATTGGTAATCGCCACACACCCTGTCAGATCGAAGCCGACCGGCTCCTGATACAACGCGATCATGTCATTCGAGATATGCTGCTGAAACTGGGGGCCGAAATCCAAGAGGTCGTTGAACCCTTCACCCCCGAAGGCGGCGCCTATGGTCATGGCAGGACACATGGCCACGCCCACTAACTCCGATATCCTGACTTTGGTGCAATGGTTGTCACCGGCCTATCCGGTCGGTGGGTTTGCCTACTCCCACGGGCTGGAGGCAGCTATTGAACTCGGTTCGATTGCCAGCCCTGAGGATACGGGCGCCTGGGTGTCGGAAGTATTGGAGTATGGCGCTGGCTGGAACGACGCGCTTTTTCTGGGGGCGGCTTACGCCGCCGAAACCCCAGTCGACTTGATCGACATCGACGCCAAAGCCCGCTCGTTCAGCGCCTCATCCGAGCGGTTGATGGAAACCAGTTTGCTCGGGCAGGCGTTTGGAGCCGTGACCGGGGATGTCTGGGGCTTGGACTTGCAGCACCTGACCTATCCGGTGGCGGTAGGGCGTGCGGCACGATTGCAGAATTTGCCGTTGACATTGGTAACTGAGATGTTCCTGCAGGCATTCCTGAGCAATCTGGTCGCCTGCGCAACGCGCCTTGTTCCCTTGGGGCAAACCGATGCGCAGCGGCTGATACGGGACCTAACGCCCCTTTGCACAACGATTGTCGCAAAGGCGCGGGACGCGGGTCTGGAGGATCTCAGTTCGACGGCGTTCCTGCCGGATATCGCGGCAATGAGGCATGAAACACAGTATTCAAGGATTTTCCGAACATGAGCAGTACGAACGGCCCCCTTCGTGTCGGCATCGGAGGCCCCGTCGGCGCAGGCAAAACCACCCTGACCGCCGCACTTTCTGAGGCGCTACGCGATGTCTGTTCGGTGGGTGTGATCACCAACGACATCTACACCCAAGAGGACGCCGAGGCGCTGATGCGGATGCAGATCCTGCCTCAGGACCGGATTATCGGCGTTGAAACCGGCGGTTGTCCGCATACCGCGATCCGTGAGGACGCCTCGATCAACCTTGCGGCTGTGGCCGAGATGCAGTCGCGCCACCCGGAGATTGAGGTCGTGCTGATCGAAAGCGGCGGCGATAACCTTTCGGCGACGTTCAGCCCGGAATTGGCGGATGTGACGCTATATGTGATTGATGTGGCTGCGGGCGAAGAAATCCCGCGCAAGGGTGGGCCTGCGATCACGAAATCGGATCTGTTGATCATCAACAAAACCGACCTCGCGCCGCATGTAGGCGCGTCGCTTGAGGTGATGCAGGAAGACGCCACGCGCATGCGCAAGGGTCGGCCGTTCTTGTTCGCCTCACTGCGCCAACGGCAGGGCGTGCCTGAAATCGTCAGCGCGCTTGCTGCGATTGGTGGGCTTGAAACGGCCTGAAGGAGAACAGTCGCCGCTGCTCGGCGCGGCGACTGTCATTTCAAATTTGGAGTGGGGTGCTAACTAGATGTTGGCCGGGGCAATCAGGCCCCGACATTCACCACCATCTTGCCGAAATTCTCACCGCGCAGCAGCTGGTTTAGCGCTTCGGGTGCGGCCTCCAGCCCCTCGACCATGTGCTCGCGATATTTGACCGATCCGTCCTGAATCCAGCCTGTCATATCCCTGACGAACTCCGTGTAGAGTGAGGCCGGGAAGCTGTCGAAGATGATGAACCCCTGAGCCTTCACCTTCATCCGCAGCAGCGTGCCCACGATCGCAGGCCCCATATCCGGACCGTCCGGCAAGCCAGGCAGGTTGTACCACGAGACCACGCCGCAGATCGGGATGCGCGCAAAAGCGTTCAGCAAAGGCAGGACACCGTAAAGCACCTTGCCGCCAACATTTTCGAAGTAGACGTCAATCCCATCCGGGCAGGCGGCCCGCAATTGATCAGCGAAATCGGCAGCTTTGTGGTCGATACAGGCGTCGAAGCCCAGATTTTCCACCACATGCGCACATTTTTCGGCTCCGCCCGCAACGCCCACGACCCTGCACCCTTTGATCTTAGCGATCTGCCCCACGGTTGCTCCGACCGGGCCGGATGCGGCGGCAACGACCACGGTTTCTCCGGGCTTGGGTTCGCCGATCTGTAGCAACCCGGCATAAGCGGTGTAGCCGGGCATACCCAGAATACCTAACGCCCAAGACGGGTTTTGCGGTGCTTTGCCCATGTTTATGACCTCGGTCCCGTCCGAGATCGCATAGTCCTGCCAACCGCTACCAGACAGCACATAGTCACCTGCTTCGAATCCGTCGAGGTTCGAGGTCACAACCTCTCCCACAACCTGTCCAGTCATGACCCCGCCAATCGCCACTGGCTCGGCGTAGGACTTCGCGTCATTCATCCGCCCGCGCATATACGGGTCCAGTGACAAGTAGCAGGTGCGGACCAGCATCTCTCCTGCACCCGCAGTAGGGATATCCCTTGTCTCAAGCCGCAGCGTATTGTCATCGGGTTCCCCCTTGGGGCGTTCGTTCAGAACGATGCGGCGGTTTGTGTCTGCGGTCTGGGGCATGGTCTTCTCTCTCTACTGAGGCTGGTTTGTCGCGCCGGCACGTCACAAGGATCGGGGCGTCGGATTTTGTGATACCGTTCTGTATTTCGGGCGGCGCGTCAATCTTTTCACACCTTTGTGCCGCAGGGTTTGCTCAGCAAAACAGCAGGGTTGAAGATTGCCGTAGGTTCTACATTTTCCGGCGCGTTTTCCGTTTGACTGCAACGCAAAACAATTTAAGCCTTCGCAAAGAGATAGCCCCCCAAAGCAGACCTTCGCATGCCATCCAGCTTAGAAATACCAGCGACGTTGGGCCGCCGACCCGGACATCCCTACAGGAAGGCCTATGATTGGTGGCCGCCCCCATCCCCGCGCTGAGATTGAACCCGAATTTCAACTCAACGCGAAAGACTAACATGACAACTCAAACTCTCTCGAAACCGGTTCAGGTTGAACTGGCCGAAACACATGTGCGTATCACTTGGCCCGACCATATGACCGGGGATTTCCCATTCATCTGGCTACGCGAAAACGACCCCGCTGGGTTCCACCCACAGACGCAGGAGCGCCTGACCGACCTCACCGCCATTGCGCTGGATATCAAACCCGTGCAGGCCTTCCAGTCCGACAACAGCCTGCATGTTGTTTGGGCCAAAGATCAGGCGCCCACCGGTTTTGATCTGGACAGGCTGCGCGATCGCCGCCCGGGGCAACCTGCTTTCGATCCGGCCGATACCGGTTTTGTCACATGGCGGGCCGAACTTTCGCCCGCCGGTATTCCCCGCGCGAACGCCGATGGGGTGCTGACACAAGACAGTGCTTTGAAGGACTGGCTGATCGCCGCGCGTCAATACGGGCTGAGCATCGTGGACCATCTGGCCGACAGCACCGAGGCTGGCATGGATGTCGCACGCCGGATCGGCTTTTTGCGCGAGACCAATTTTGGACTGACCTTCGAGGTCAAATCCAAACCCAACCCGAATAACCTAGCCTACACGCCGGTTGCGCTGCCGCTGCACACCGACCTGACCAATCAGGAACTGCCTCCGGGGTTCCAGTTCCTGCACTGTCTCGCCAACGAGGCTGAGGGCGGTGAGTCGCTTTTCTGTGATGGCTATGCGGTGGCAGAGGACCTGAAACTGGAAGATCCCGATGCCTTTGACGCCCTGTGCGACACCTCGATCCCGTTCCGGTTCCATGATGGAGAAACGGATATCCGCTCGCGTAAACGGGTCATCACCTGCGATGAAAACGGCGACGTGATAGAGATCTGCTTCAACGCGCATCTGGCCGATTTCCTTGATATCGAGCCCGCTCTCATGCCGCGCTACTACCGCGCCTATCAGAAGTTCATGGCGATGACGCGCGACCCCAAATACCTGCTTCAGCTCAAGCTGAAGGGGGGCGAAATGGTGGTCTTTGATAACCGCCGCGTGCTGCATGGGCGGTCGGCCTTCGATCCCAACACAGGTCACCGTCACCTGCATGGGTGCTACGTGGACCGTGGTGAATTCGAAAGCCGCCTGCGCGTTCTGTCGCGTTAAACGCCTGACATAAGAGCAGTGCCGTCTTGGGGCGGCGCTGTCCCACTACACCCTGTTGCGGAAGGCCGAGGGGGTCTGCCCAAACTCGGCCTTGAAAGCGCGGGTCATGGCACTGGCATTTTCATAGCCCGACCGACTGGCGATCTCGGCGATGGATTGCTCGGTCTCTTCGGTCAGCCTGCGCGCAAGGTTCAGACGCAACCGACGATAGAGCGCCTGCGGTGTGGTTTTCAGGTCAGCCTGAACGCGCATTTCCAGCCGTTTCTGAGTGCAGCCCGCTTTGCGCGCGACCTGCGTGATCGACAGCGGCGTTTCAAGGTTCGCCTGCATGATGGCCAGGGCGCGATTCACCAGAGTGTCTTCGGTTTGCATCGGTAGGGCATAGTGGTCGCTTCGGCCACGGCTCATAAACAGATGGGCGACCTCCATCGACAAAAGTGGGCCGTGATCCTTGCGGATAAGTGCCAGGGCAAGATCAAACGCCGCCATCGCCCCGGAACAGGTCAGACGAGCGACATCAACGACGTAGCGCTCTTGCACGACGTCCACGGCGGGAAAGGCTTCTTCAAATCGGGAAAGCTCGTCCCAGTGAATGGTCGCGCGGTGCCCATCCAACAACCCGGCCTGCGCCATCAACCAACTGCCTGTGTCCAGCCCCGCCACCTGAGCGTGCCTTTTTGCAGCTGCTAACAGGGCGCGCAGGGTCGGAGGCGTGCCCAATTTCAAGAATCCGTAGGAGGGCATCACAACCAGAACATCCCCTCGCTGGTCGGTCAAGGCGGTATCCGGTGTCACCGCTAGCCCGCTGGAACTTTGCACGACCTCTCCGTCAACAGAGCAGAACTGCCACTCATACAAAGACTGCCGGGACAGAGTGTTGGCCGCCCGCAGAGGCTCGACCATGTTGGCGAGGCAGTGATTCGAGAACCCATCGAACAGCAGGATATTAAATCTGTGACTCAAAATTTTACCAACTTTGCATGACAGGTGGCGAAAACTGCATGCCGCGACCATGAGGAATCTCGTTTCCTGCGTCAATCACCTATCCAAGGATATCGCGCCATGCAGTTTGGTCTGACCGAAGAACAGGACATGATCGTCTCGACAGTCCGTAGCTTTGTCGAAAACGAAATCTACCCGCATGAAGCCGAGGTCGAACGCACCGGTCAGGTGCCGCATGAGCTGGGCGAAGAGATCAAACAGAAATGCATCGACCTGGGCTTTTATGCCTGCAACTTCCCAGAAGAGGTCGGCGGCGCAGGCCTTTCGCATCTCGATTTTACGCTGGTCGAGCGCGAGCTGGGTCGTGGATCGATGGCTCTGACCCATTTCTTTGGTCGTCCGCAGAACATTCTGATGGCCTGCAATGATGAACAGCGCGAACGCTATTTGCTGCCAGCTGTGCGTGGCGAAAGGATGGATGCGCTGGCGATGACTGAACCGGATGCGGGGTCGGACGTGCGCGGGATGAAATGCCAGGCTGTGAAGGATGGGGGCGATTGGGTCATCAATGGCTCCAAACACTTCATCTCGGGCGCGGAACACGCGGATTTCTTCATCGTCTTCATTGCAACCGGCGTGGATGAAACACCAAAAGGACCCAAAAAGCGGATCACAACCTTCCTGGTGGATCGCGGCACGCCCGGGTTTGAGGTGCGCGCAGGGTATAACTCGGTCAGCCACAAGGGCTACAAGAATTACATCCTCTACTTCGACAATTGCCGCCTGCCGGACGCGCAGGTTCTGGGCGAGGTCGATGGCGGTTTCGCAGTGATGAACGAATGGCTCTATGCGACCCGCCTGACGGTTGCGGCCTTCTCGGTCGGTCGGGCGCGGCGCTGTTTCGACTATGCGCTGAACTATGCTGCCGAGCGCAAACAGTTCGGCCAGGCCATCGGCAAATTTCAGGGCATTGGGTTCCAGATCGCCGACATGATCACCGAGATTGATGCAGCAGACTGGCTGACCCTGTCGGCTGCGTGGCGTTTGGACGAAAACCTGCCCTCGAACCGCGAAATCGCCTCGGCCAAGCTTTATGCCTCGGAAATGCTGGCGCGGGTCACCGACGCGACGTTGCAAATCTATGGCGGCATGGGTCTGATGGACGACTTCCCAATCGAGCGTTTCTGGCGCGATGCGCGGGTTGAGCGGATCTGGGATGGCACCAGCGAAATCCAGCGTCACATCATCAGCCGTGATCTTCTGCGTCCGTTGGGCGCCTGACGATGACCAAAGACCTCACACGGCTTTTGCGCCCGAACTCCATCGCCGTGATCGGCGGTGGTGCTTGGTGTCAGCAGGTCATTCTGCAATCTGAACGTATGGGCTATGCAGGTCAGATCTGGCCTGTTCATCCCAAAGCGACCGAGATCGCTGGCCATAGGGCCTATGCCAGTCTCGAAGATCTGCCTGCACCGCCAGATGCCGTTTTCATCGGCATCAACCGCCATGCCACGATTGAGGCGGTTCGCACCCTTTCTGCCACTGGCGCCGGTGGTGCGGTGTGTTTTGCGTCAGGTTTTTCTGAGGCCGTGGCCGAGGATGACACAGGCGGCGATCTGCAGGCACAACTGGTCGCAGCTGCGGGCGACATGCCTATTCTGGGGCCCAATTGCTATGGTTTCATCAACGCTTTGGACGGGGCTTTGTTGTGGCCCGACCAGCACGGGGCCAGGCCGGTCGACACTGGCGTTGCGATCCTGACTCAAAGCTCGAATATCTCGATCAACCTGACCATGCAGAAACGCGCGCTGCCCATCGCCTATATGGTGGCCTGTGGGAACATGGCACAAACCAGCCAGGCGCAAATCGCCTCGGCCTTGCTGGATGATCCGCGCGTGACTGCCGTTGGCTTGCATATCGAAGGCTTCAAGGACATCCGCGAATGGGAAGCTCTGGCAGCGAAGGCCTATTCCAAAGGCATCCCTCTGGTGGCGCTCAAGGTGGGCGCGTCCGAGCAGGCGCAGGCCGCAACCGTGTCGCATACCGCCTCTCTGGCTGGAAGCGACGCGGGTGCGCAGGCCCTTTTGGAGCGTCTCGGCATTCCACGCCTGTCGGCCTTGCCCGATTTTCTGGAAACACTGAAGCTGCTGCATTGCTATGGTCCGCTTTCGGGCAGCAACGTAGCCTCGATCAGCTGTTCCGGGGGGGAGGCCAGCCTGATCGCGGATATGGCCGTTGGAACCGGGCTATCCTTCCCCCGCCTGAGCGACGGTCAGAAAGCCCACCTGCGCGAGGCACTCGGTCCGATGGTGGCGCTGAATAACCCGCTGGACTACCACACTTATATCTGGCGCGATGAAGCGGCGATGGCGAAGGCATGGGCTGGGATGACGGGTGAGGGCATAGATCTGACGCTCTCGATCCTTGACTATCCAACCACGGATGCGAGCGACTGGGCCTATGCCTCGCGCGCGGCGATGAAAGTGCGCGCGGAAACCGGCGCGCGATTTGCCGTTGCCGCGACTTTGCCCGAGTTGCTGCCCGAAGATGTAGCGCAAGAGCTTATGGACGGCGGCGTGGTGCCCTTTATGGGGCTGCGCGAAGCCCTTTCCGCAACCGAAGCGGCAGGCCGGGTCACAGCCCCTTCGGGCAAACCGGTCACATTGCCCGGAACGGCTGAGGCCAAAAGGACACTCACCGAAGGCGAGTCCAAACGTGTTCTGGCCGAGTGCGGATTGCGCATCCCGCAGAACCGGACAGTCGCAGGTGCCGACCAGGCATGCGCTGCCGCTCAGGACATGGACGCGCCCTTTGCGGTCAAGGGCGTGGGGCTGGCTCATAAGTCAGAACATGCGGCCGTGCGATTGGGTGTTCTTGACGAAGACGTGGCCGACGTTGCTGCGGATATCGGCACCCCTGAAATTCTGATCGAAGAGATGATCACTGGAACCGTCGCCGAATTGCTGGTCGGCGTGGTGCGCGACCCAGCGCATGGGTTTGTCCTGACCCTGGGTGCGGGCGGTGTGCTGACCGAGGTGCTGCGCGATACCGCCTCCCTGCTGGTGCCCAGTTCCGCTGATAACATCCGCAGCGCTTTGGGCAAATTGAAGATTGCATCGCTTCTGGCAGGCTATCGCGGTCAACCGGCGGCTGATATGGATGCCATCGTGGCCGCTGTTGAGGCCGTTCAGGCCTATGTCATGCAAAACGCCGACACGCTTGGCGAGGTCGAGATTAACCCGCTCCTCTGCACGCCTGACAAGGCGGTTGCCGTGGATGCCCTCATCAGAAAGGCCTGAGATATGGACCCGATCAAAACCCGCCGTGATGGCGCGATTCTTGAGGTCACATTGGACCGGCCCAAAGCCAATGCCATTGATCTGGCGACCAGCCGCATCATGGGTGACGTCTTTGCCGAGTTCCGCGACGACCCGGACCTGCGCGTCGCGATCCTGACAGGTGCGGGAGAGAAGTTCTTTTGCCCCGGATGGGACCTGAAAGCCGCAGCCGATGGCGATGCGGTCGATGGGGACTATGGTGTTGGCGGTTTTGGCGGTCTGCAGGAATTGCGCGACATGAACAAACCCGTCATTGCAGCCGTGAACGGCTTTGCCTGCGGCGGAGGTCTGGAGCTTGCGCTGTCCGCCGACATGATCTTGGCTGCGGACCATGCGAGTTTTGCGCTGCCGGAAATCCGCTCGGGTACCGTGGCGGATGCGGCCAGTGTCAAACTGCCTAAACGCATCCCGTATCACATCGCGATGGAGTTGCTGCTGACGGGCCGCTGGTTCGACGCGGAGGAAGCCAACCGCTGGGGTTTGGTGAATGAAATCGTGACCGCGGATCAGCTGATGGATCGTGCGTGGGAACTCGCCCGCCTGTTGGCCTCGGGCCCACCGCTGGTCTATGCCGCGATCAAAGAGGTCGTGCGCGATGCCGAAGACAGCAAATTCCAAGACGCCATGAACCGTATTACCAAACGGCAGCTGCGTACCGTCGATACTCTCTATGCCAGTGAGGACCAGCTGGAAGGCGCGCGCGCGTTTGCGGAAAAGCGTGATCCTGTGTGGAAAGGCAAGTAAGCAAATTTGGGGTCTGAACCCTCTCGGCGGCTCCTTCTTTCGATGGGGCCGTAACACTTTATCAGCTGTGCCCAAGGGTTCCTTGGGCGGCCTGCTAACGGATTGCATTCGCGTGTCATATTAAACTAGGACATGCCAGCCCAACGGGGCAACAGCACTTCAAACCTGCGCCACAACCCGAACGCAGCCAAACCGAAATCCATGCCGCGCAATCCGTGAATTGTTCAGCGCGCGACAGAAACTGTTGCCTGAATCTGGCTGCATGTGAACAATTAGACTTGACTATGTGTCATTTATTTTTCCTAACTAACCAGTCAATCAAAAAAACAGGGAGGCTCCAGTGAAAGCCCTAACAACCATTTCAACCCTTGCCATTCTAGCATCTGCCGGGGCGGCATTGGCCAATTGCGACGAGGTCGTATTCTCGGATGTCGGCTGGACCGATATCACGGCGACCACTGCCGCAACGACAACGATTCTTGACGCTCTGGGGTATGATACCGAGATCAAGATCCTTTCCGTTCCAGTGACTTACACCTCGATGGCCGAAGGCGATATCGACGTGTTCCTGGGCAACTGGATGCCGACCATGGAAGGCGATATCGCACCGTATCGTGAGGCGGGAACGGTTGAAACCGTGCGCGCGAACCTTGAGGGTGCAAAGTACACGCTGGCCGTCAACGCTGCTGCTGCCGAGCTGGGCATCAAGGATTTCGCTGATATTTCAACACACTCCGATGCTCTGGATGGTAAGATCTTCGGAATCGAGCCGGGCAATGACGGCAACCGTCTGATTCAATCCATGATCGATGGCGATTCGTTTGGCCTCTCTGGTTTCGAAGTCGCTGAAAGCTCCGAGCAAGGCATGCTGGCGCAGGTGGACCGCGCCTCGCGCAAGGGCGATCCTATCGTGTTCCTGGGTTGGGAACCCCATCCAATGAACGCCAATTTCGAGATGTCCTACCTGACCGGTGGCGATGAGTTCTTTGGCCCCAACTTCGGCGGCGCGACCGTGTTCACCAACACCCGCAAAGGCTATGCAGAAGAATGCCCGAATGTTGGCGCGCTGCTGAACAACCTGGAATTCTCGTTGGCGATGGAAAACGAGATCATGGCCGCGATTCTGGATGGTGGCGAAGACCCGGCAGATGCAGCCAGCGCATGGCTGAAAGCCAACCCGGATGCCTATACACCATGGCTGGACGGTGTCACGACCCGTGACGGTGGTGACGCAGTCGCCGCAGTAAGCGCAGCACTGGGTCAATAACCTTAAACGCCCTTCGCCGCGTGTCTGTGGCGGAGGGCTTTTTTGTGGCCTGATCTCAGGCCCGGAATACTCTGAAAGGCAGACAGATGGATTGGCTGACCGACAACAAGATACCCGTCGGCAAGACGGCCCGAGCGGTTTTTGAATGGCTCCAAGAGATAGGGGAGCCATTTTTCGATTGGTTGTCCTGGGTTCTTGAGGCGCTGATTGATGGCATATTATGGGTGCTGCAAACCCCGCACCCATTGATCGTTGTGGGCGTCTTCGTAGGCATCACGTGGCTGTTGCAGCGCAATTGGAAGGTTTGCCTGTTTGTGGCGCTGGGGTTCCTGTTCATTCTCAATCAAGGTTATTGGGAAGAAACGACGGAAAGCCTGACGCTGGTTCTATCTTCCTGTCTGGTCTGTATGGCGATTGGCGTGCCTATTGGCATCGCGGCGGCGCATAGGCCCAAGCTTTACGTGGCGATGCGGCCAGTGCTGGACCTTATGCAAACCCTGCCGACCTTCGTCTACCTGATCCCTGCGATCGTATTCTTTGGTATCGGAATGGTACCGGGCCTGATCGCAACCGTGATCTTCGTGTTGCCCGCTCCGATCCGCCTGACCCATCTGGGTGTGTCCTCGACGCCGACCCCGCTGCTTGAGGCGGCAGAGGCCTTTGGCGCGACCAAATCCCAGACCCTGTGGAAGGTCGAGCTGCCTTACGCGCTGCCGCAGATTATGACCGGCCTGAACCAGACCATCATGCTGTCGCTGTCGATGGTTGTGATCGCCGCTCTGGTCGGTGCTGACGGCTTGGGTGTGCCGGTCGTGCGGGCGCTCAATCAGGTGAACACGGCCCTTGGTTTCGAGTCTGGCTTTGTCATCGTTGTTGTAGCGATCATCCTCGATCGCGTCCTCAGAGTGGAGCATTGATCCATGACCGCAGTTGAATTTGACAATGTTTCAATCGCGTTCGGCAACGACCCCAAAAGCGCGTTGCCCTTCATGGACGAAGGCAAAGACCGCGCAACGGTGAAAGAAGCCTGTGGTCAGGTGCTGGGCGTCCACAATTGCTCGCTGACCGTGCATGAGGGCGAAACGCTGGTGCTGATGGGGCTGTCTGGTTCGGGCAAATCCACGTTGCTGCGGGCGGTGAACGGGTTGAACCCGGTGATCCGCGGCGCGGTTCGGGTCTCGGACGGGTCGGAGATGGTGGATGTTACCAACGCCGACGCCCGTACCCTGCGCCGGATGCGGCAGAACCATATTGCGATGGTATTCCAGCAATTCGGCCTACTGCCGTGGCGCACGGTGCGCGAAAACGTCTGGCTGGGGCTGGAGCTGTCGGGTATGTCCCGCACTGAGAGGCTGCAGCGCACCGATGAGCAGCTTGCTCTGGTCGGTCTGTCTGACTGGGCCGACCGTAAGGTCGGAGAGCTTTCGGGCGGTATGCAACAACGCGTCGGTCTGGCCCGAGCCTTTTCCACTCAGGCACCGATCCTGTTGATGGATGAGCCGTTCTCGGCTCTCGATCCGCTGATCCGGACCAAGCTGCAGGATGAGCTGCTGCGCCTTCAGGAAAAGCTGAAACGCACGATCATCTTTGTGTCCCATGACCTTGATGAGGCCTTCAAGATCGGCAATCGCATCGCCATCATGGAGGGCGGTCGCATCGTGCAATGCGGCACCCCGTCCGAGATCTACTCGAAACCCGAGGACGAATACGTGGCCGACTTTGTCGCGCATATGAACCCACTGGGCGTTCTGCGCGCGCGGGACGTGATGGAGCCTGCAACCGGTACGCCGGATCGCTCTATCGATGCGGATACGGATATTCGCGACGTTATCCAGGGCTTCGACCAGAACAACGCACCGGTTGGCGTGATCGAGAACGGGGCGATCATCGGTCAGGTCACAAAAGACCGTGTGTTGAACAAGCTGGTTGATCCGATGGGGCAGTAATCCTCGGGCCTTAAACATGGGGCGGTCCGGCACTAGAACGCCGGACCGTTCGTTCTCAATTGTTTTCGTGCCATCCCATTCGAAACCTCCTAACCTGCCTCGAGAGGTGTTGAGCTAGGAGCAGGCCGTGACAGATAGCTTCCAGAGAGTTGCTGATTTCACCCTTGGTATAACACCCGAGGTTATCCCTGATGCAACACTGAACACCGCAGCATTGATGCTGCTCGACACGCTGGGCATTACGATTGCTTCGGGTCCTATGGCGGCGGGGTCAATCGCCCGAGAAACCGCGTTTGCGCTCTACGGGGCAGGTGATCCAGCGCTCAGCTCGCGGATGTTGTTTGATGGCCGCCGGGTCAGCGCCGCCGGGTCTGCTTATGCTGCTGCGACGCAGACTGACAGTCTGGATGGGCATGACGGGTATAACCCGACCAAAGGGCATATCGGTGTCGCTGTTGTCCCGGCGCTTTGTGCGCTGGCGGAAACGTTGCCGGACTTCTCGGGTCCCGAAGCTCTGACCGCTGTCACCATCGGGTATGAGGTCGCTGGGCGCGCCGGGATTTCTCTGCATGATACAGTCAGCGACTATCACACGTCAGGGGCATGGAACGCCTTGGGCGTCGTGGCCGTCGCGGCTCGGTTGCGTGGGTTGGGAGTGGACCAATTGCGGCAGGCCATGGGCATCGCTGAATATCACGGCCCCCGCAGCCAGATGATGCGCGAGATCGCCAACCCCACAATGCTGCATGACGGATCGGGCTGGGGGGCTTTGGTCGGTGTGTCGTCGGCCGTTTTGGCCGAGAAAGGCTTTACCGGCGCGCCCGCAATTACAATCGAAGCCGAAGAGGTCACGAACCACTGGCAGGACCTTGGCCAGTTCTGGCAGATGCAGCATCAATATGTGAAACCCTACCCGATCTGCCGTTGGGCGCACGCTGCGATTGACGCTGTCCGTCAGCTCATGCGCGACCACGGTCTGAGCCATGAAGACATCACCTCGGTCCAGGTCAATACCTTCCGCGAGAGCGCTTGTCTGTTTCAGGGCATGCCTGACGACACCTCAAAGGCGCAGTATTCGCTGCCATTCGCGGTGGCGGTGATGATGGCCTATGGGCGGATCGGGGTCGAGCATATCTCGGGTGTGGGTCTGTCTGATCCTTTGGTGGCGTCTTTGTTGGAACGTATTTCCGTTGCCGAAGACGCGCGCCACTCGGCCCGGTTCCCAGAGTGTCGTATTGCCGATGTCACGATCCGCTTGCACGACGGGCGGGTGCTGGAAACTGGCGACGTCCATGCGCGAGGTGGCCCCGAGGCCCCGATGGATCAAGCCGAAGTGGTCGCAAAATTCATGGAGTTCGCGGTGCCGTCGCTCGGCGAAACAAGGGCCTCCGCCATACGTGACGCCGTCCTGGGATTGAGAGATTCGGTATCGGCTTTCTCGGATCTTGGCGCGTTGATCTATGACGCTCCGTCCGGGTCCTAGCCCCTTAAACGCAGTCGAACAGCCGCCCCGGTAACCCCTTATGCGGTGGTAGCCCGAGTTCGCGCAGCAAGCAGAACACAATCGCCTGGTTGGACGTGACAACGGGTTTGCCCAGCGCGGCTTCAATCCGTTCGATGGCCTCAACGGACCGCATATCGGTGCAACTCAGAACAATCGCCTCGGCCTGTTGGTGGTCGGCCTGGCAGGCGAGGTCGAAGACTTCGTCCGGGGTCAATTCTCCCTGACCGTAGTTGCCCAGTTCCCGGCCCACATCGGCGCATTTGACCGTTTCGACCCCATTTTGGGCCATGAACGCGATGGCCTGCGTATTGATCTCGCCCAGATAGGGCGACGAAAAACCGACTTTGCGGGCCCCCAACGCCTGAATGCCCGCGATCAAAGCGCTGGCCGCTGTGAATGACTTGGCATTTGCACCGGATTTGATCTGCTCGGCCAGTTCGGCGTCGAAGGATGGGCCATGGGTCAGCGTGGCCGAGGTGCAACCGTAAAGAACGATGTCGGGCCGCACGCCGGAGATCATCCGCAAATCATGGCTGATATCCGACGCGCCCAAACCGGCCATCTGATCCGAGTCGGGGATTTCGTCCACGTCATACCCTCCCATGCGCTGGAAATGCAGCGTGGTATTGGGCGGACGCATCAACGCTAGATCCGGCTCCAGATTAGTATTGGTGAAAGGCACCAGAACGCCGATCTTGGCCGCAGTTCGGGTCTCGGTCATGACAGCGCTCCTTCCAACACGTCGTGGGCGCGGTTCATGACGTCCGGTGCGCATACCGTGGCACGCAGGCAATCGCCAAGGCCATAGCTGCCCATCCCGCGCATCAGCAAGTTTTCTGCGCGCAAAGCGGCATCGACCCGCTGCGCTTGATCGACTGAGGCAAAACGCAGCAAGACGAAATTTGTGTGGCTGTGCGGGACGGTTAGCCCTAAGGCGCGGCAGTATTCCGAGAACGCGTCGCGGATGTGGGCAGTTTTTGCCACAACCTCTTGCATATGAGCCTGATCTCGCATCGCCGTGGCAGCCGCTGCCTGCGAGGGGATCGAGACATTGTTTGGGTTCAAAAGCTTGCGCAGTTCTGCTCCAATCTCGGGCGGAGCATAGGCCCACCCGACCCGAGCGCCTGCCAGCCCATAGGCTTTGGAAAACGTGCGAGTGACGACCGTATCACCGCGCTGAATCATGGCGAATATCTCTGCCGGATCATGTTCGGCATCCGAGAACTCGGCGTAGGCTTGATCGACGACCAGCAGGGCGTTTTGAGGGAGGCTGGTCCGCAGGCGCAGAATTTCCGTGTTCGGGATTACCGTCCCGGTCGGATTGCCAGGATTGCAGACGAAGACGATGCGGGTTTCTGGAGTGACTGCGCTCAGAATGTCATCCACCGAAACAGTCAAATCGACCTCACGCGCCTTGACATAGTCCGCCTGCACCTGCGCAGTCGCCGAGGCGACATAGGCATAGCCGTAATCCGTACCCAAAACCCGATCTCCGGGCCCGGCATAGGTGCGGATCAGGCAGCCGATCAGTTCCATCGACCCGGCCCCGCAGAGGATATTTGCGGGGTCCAGCTCGTGGACTTCCGCTATCGCAGCACGCAAGTCGGGCCATTCGGGATCAGGGTAAAGCGGCATATCCGCCATTGCGGCCTGTCCCGCAGCGATGGCCGCAGGACTTGCGGGAAAGGCGCTTTCGTTCTGGGCCAGTGAGATCGTCTGCGCACCACCGAGATCGGCCAGCGCATAAGCGGCCATAGCACCGACATGAGGGACGGGGCGGATCATGAGCGACCTCCGTAAGATTTGGCACCTTCGTCACTGACCAAGCCGCGTTTTCGGTCCAAGGCCAGCGCGTCTGGGTCCCGCTCCGCCGGATCGCCGAAGCCACCGCCCCCGGGGGTCTCGAAGATCAGGTAGTCGCCGTCTTCGACCCGCAGCTCGCCCTTGCCGGGGATCTCAGTGTCGCTGTCGCGGAACCGGATGCGCCCGGGCGTTCCGGGTTGGCCACCCATCCGACCAAGCGCGGGGAATTTCAGCCGTTCGACCGAGAGGAAGACGATGAAGGGCGCGCCGTTGGCCGAGGTCATCTCGATCCGTTGCCCCAACCCGCCGCGGTACTTGCCCGCACCACCCGAGTCCGGCCGAAGCTCGCGCCGCCAGATCGTGACGGGGGCGACGCTTTCGGTGATCTCTACCTGACTGCCAAACACGCCCGAGGGGTAGGCCGTTGCCGACAACCCGTCCGCATGAGGCCGCGCGCCCGTACCGCCGTTATGCACGGGCTCCACCGCGAACTCGCGGCCTCCGTCACGGGCGACCTCAGGTGCATGGCGCATGGGCAGGTCGAACATACAGGATGCGCCCTCGGCCGGGACCTGATCGGGCAGGGCCTGATGCAGGCAGCCCAGAACCAAATCAGGGGTTACCTGACCCAGGGTGTGCCGCATCGCCACCGGCACCGGCCGCTGCGCATTCAGGATGCAGCCCTTGGGACCAACGACGGTGAACGGCTCCAGAGAGCCTGCATTGTTGGGAATGTCCGACCCGACAATGCATCGCAGGGCAAAAACTGTATAGGCAGTGGCATAGTTCAGGGGCACGTTGATGCCCTTTCGGGAACAGCCGGAGGTGCCGGTGAAATCCACATGCATCCCGTCGGCGCTGACGGTCAGGGTGGCGTGCAGTTCCAGCTCATTCTCATAGCCATCCATCTTCAGGACGTTCTTGTAGACGCCAGCAGGCACCTCGGCGATGGCGGCCAGAGTGCCCCGGCGTGAGGTCTCGATGATGTAGGCCCCCAGTGCGTCCAGATCGTCGATGCTGAATTCCTCCATCATCGACACCAACCGGTTTACCCCGGCCTCGCAGCAGGCGATCAGGGCGTAGATATCGCCCTCATTGGCCACGGGTTCGCGGCTGTTGGCGCGGATGATGTCCAGCAGCAGGGCGTTCGGCGTGCCTTCCTCAACCAGTTTGCAGGGCGGGATTAGCAGGCCCTCGTCGTATATGTCCGAGCCCTCAGGCCCCATGCCCAGCCCGCCCAGGTCAACCAGATGCGAGGTGCAGGAAGTAAAACCGACGACCTTGCCATCCTTGAACGCGGGCATCATCAAAAGGAAGTCGTTCAAGTGACCCGAGGCGAGCCATGGATCGTTCGTCATATAGATGTCGCCGGGTTTCATCGTCTGAACCGGGAAGGCGGTGCGCAGGTGCTGAACGGCTTCGGCCATAGTGTTGATATGGCCCGGCGTGCCGGTCACGGCTTGCGCCAGCATCCGGCCGTTTGCGTCGAAGATCCCGGCAGAAATGTCGCCGCATTCGCGTACAATCGGGCTGAAAGCCGCGCGGATCAGGGTTTGGCCCTGTTCCTCGACAACCGCCAGCAACCGGTTCCACATCACTTGTAGTCGGGCAGGGGTCATTGCGTGCCTCCTTTCTGGTTCCGGATCAGGACGAGGTTTCCGATGGCATCCACATGGGCCGAGAAATCGGCTGAGACGAGTGTCGTCGTCTGTGGTTCATGGATCAGCGCGGGGCCGCAAATGCGGTCGCCGGGCTTGAGATCGGCGCGGGCCACAAAACCAGCCTGTTTCATCTGCCCGTCTACATCACAGATGATAGGCCGGGTTTCCGAAGGTGTCATAGTGGTCAGCGCCGGGGTGGAAAGCATTTCGGGAACGGCAGCGTCCGGGGTCGCGACCTGTACGGCCCAGTTCAAAATCTCGATCTGCATGCCCGGCACGGGGCGTGAGAACTGCTTGCGGTACTCCGTTTCAAACGCTTCGGTCAGCGGGGCGAGGTCTTCGGGGGTAAGGGTGCGGTCCGGCAGCGAAATCTCAATCTCATGCCCCTGACCGCTGTAGCGCATGAAGGCTGAGCGTCGGATTTCGGTCGGTGCATCTCCGGCACCTTGGGTAACAACGGTGCTGGCCTCGGCGGTCATATCGTCAAAAAGGCCGTTGATCGCCGTGAAATCCAACGTACCCAGCAGAGAATAGTACGAGCGTACGATCTCAAACGACACGGGTGCAAACAGGAAACCCACCGCCGAGCCAACACCGGGATTTGGAGGCACCACGATCCGGCTTACACCCGCAGATCGGGCCACACGGCTGGCATGGAGAGGGCCGTTGCCGCCAAAAGCGATCATGGCGCGTGGTCCGAGGTCTTTGCCCGATTCCACCGCATGCATCCGCCCGGCGCTGGCCATGCTTTCATCCACGATACGGCTGACCCCATCAGCGGCCCCAGTCGCGTCGGTTTCAAGCGCCGTGCCGATCACACGTTGCAAAGCACCGTTTGACGCTTTGGGGTCGATCTTGATGAACCCTTCGGCAAATGTGTCGGGTACGATGTAGCCCAGAGTGATATCGCTGTCGGTCACCGTCGGTTCGGTCCCGCCACGTCCAAAGGCCACCGGTCCGGGTTCCGAGCCCGCCGATTTTGGCCCCACCGTAAGGCGGCCCAACCGGTCCACCCCGGCGACGGAACCTCCGCCCGCGCCGATTTCAATCATCTCGATCACAGGGATACGCACCGGCATACCAGAGCCCTTGATGAAACGCGCGGCCCTCGCGATCTCGAACTGGCGCGAGGTTTGGGGTCGGGCATTGTCGATCAGGCAGAGCTTGGCGGTCGTACCCCCCATGTCGAAGGACAAAACCTGATCCAACCCGGCCCGAGCAGCGATACGCGCGGCGAGAATAGCCCCTCCGGCAGGGCCACTTTCGACCAGCCGGATCGGGAAACGCATGGCCGTCTGGACGGTACACATCCCGCCACCTGCGGTCATCATCAGGATCGGGCAGTTGACCCCTTCGGCTTCGAACTTTTTCACGAAGCGGGTCAGATAGGTCTCCATCAGCGGTTGGATATAGGCGTTGGCAACCGTGGTGCAGAGCCGGTCAAACTCGCGCGCCTCGGGGCTGACTTCGGATGAGATCGATACGGTCAGATCGGGGCGTCGTTCGGCAAGAGCATCGCGCAACCGGCGTTCGTGCATGGGGTTCGCGTAGGAATGCATGAGGCAGATCGCAACCGCATCCGCCCCGCTGGCGTCGATTTCAGCCAGAAGCGCGTCAATAGCGCCTTCTTCCAGTTCGATCAGAACTTCACCGGTCGCGGACATTCGCTCTCGAACGGTCAGCGAGCGTTCACGCGGGACGAGAAGGTCGGGTTTTTCCAGGTTGATATCGTACTGCGCATAGCGCCGTTCGTAGGCGATTTCGAGGATATCGCGGAAGCCTTCGGTCGCGACAGTTGCCACGGTGGCCCCGCGCCTCTCGATCAGAGCGTTGGTGGCCAGTGTGGTGCCGTGGATGAAGCCGGTCACCTCAGCCAGGGACCGTCCCGCGCTTTTCATGACGCGCAGCGCCCCTTCCATTGCGCCTTCGGCCGGATTTTGGTGCGTGGTCAGGGTTTTGGTCGAGGCCAATATCGTCTCATTGCCTGAAACAAGGACGGTATCGGTAAACGTGCCGCCAATATCTATGGCAAGGCGCAGAGCAGTTGTCATGGAGGGGTCCGTTGTCGTCAGTAACAGTTTGGGCATGGCGCCCGTTCGGCCTGTTACCGACGCGGTGCCACCAAGTTGCAGCCGGTGGCCCGGCGATCCATACGAGTTGGGATGCACTGACAAGTCATGAGGAATTGTCGGGCGGTTTTTACGTCACTGCTAGCGCATTTGCGACATCGCGGCATTCCAACGACGTAAAAACCTGAACTTCGCTGCAGGGCTTATCCCGACAGCCGCGCCAAATCCGCACTTAGCGCGCGGGCCTCAGAAATGCTGCGCTGCAAGGCCTGCAATTGCGCTTCGGCAGTGGTGCCTTGGGGCTTTGCGTTAAGCACCCTGTCGATTCTGGCGGCTGTGGCGGGGTCTCCGCCGCCGATGGCATCGCGCTGTTGCAGGATTTTCAATTTCAGTTGCGCCAGTTCCGATTCCGAGGATCTGATCTGCGCGGCCAACGCGTCGTTGCGGGCCTGAGCTGTCGCCACATCGCCCTCGGCGGCCTCGATCCGGTCATCATAGGCCCCGGTCGCAATGCCGGATACTCCGGCGAAGAACCCTCCGTCCGCCGGGTCTGTCGTGGTTTGGCAGGCGGCCAAAAGCAAGCAAGGCAGAGCAATGCGTGTGATCATGTTTTGCCCTGTCACAGCGACGACGCCAAATCGCTGGCGATCCCGCGCATCTGCGAAATCTGGTTGGACAGAGCCTGCAGATCACCGTCAATGGGCGAAGTGGTTTGGCGGCGCTTGATCGTCAGGCTGCGCGCCTCAGCAAATTCGGCCTGCCGTCTGGTTGCCCCGTCGATGGCCAGTTCCATCTGTTTCAGATTGCCATTGGCCTCGGTCAGTTCGCGTTGCAACTCGGCCTGATCCACGGTTCCCGCTGCGGCGCGGGCGTTCAGTGCGTCCAACTCAGCCTTTTGAGCCACCAGAACTTCGTTCATCACGTTCAACGTGGTCTGCATTTCGGCGGCGTTCCGGTCCAGATCGGATTTGATCTGACGCAACCGTCTTTCGCGCCCGGCATAGCTGCGCTGCACATAGGCCACATAGGTGCCTGCCAGAGCGCCAGCACCCAGTCCGAGGGCGACGCCTGTGCCTACGTCGTCAGAACCGCCCAGCCCAAAGCCGATCGCGCCACCCGCTACACCACCTGCAATCGCCCCTTGCAGGATTGTCTTTTGCAGGGCTGCCGCTTGTTTTGCCAGATCGGCCTCGGCCTGGCTTGAGCCAGCGCCTACGGATCTCAGCGTTTCCGGCTCGCTGCTGCCACCGCAGGCGGACAGAGCCAACGATGCCCCTAACACGGCGGCGATCAGCCGGGTGGAATTAGATCTGCCAGCCATTGATAACTCCCTTTTTTACTGTCTTCTGCCTGCGCCACATGGCGCAGAAACAATGCGGCATCCTCGCTCAGGCGCGCGTGTGCTTGCCCGAGGTTACGCGAAGTCGCCGCAGCGTCAAAGAAATCTGCGCCTGGCTCGGATGGAAAGAACACCACGGCGCGGGTCAAAAGTTCATCGTAGTAACTGCGGCTTTGATCCAGCCGCCTTAGAATGACACCGCGTGAGCGATAGATGTCGTAGATATCATTGCGGGCCTGTTGCAGCACCGGCAGCGCGGCAGGGTCCGAACGGGCGATCTCTTCGATCTGGCCCAAGGCGTTTTCAGCAACAGCCAGAGTGCGTTCGACACTGCGCAGTGCAACGATATCTGTGCGCAGGCTCTGCAATGTCGTGGCGGCCAGAAAGACCGAGACTTCGGCGGCGTCTTCAAACAGACGCTCTGGCGTTGCGGTTTCCTGCAGCGGCAAGCGACGGCGATACTGATCGAGGGCCGGTTCCAGGTTCCGGCTTGGCCCATCTGGCATCAGCCCAAGGGTGGAAAGGGCTGCGGCCAGCTTATCGGGTTCCGCAGCAGCCAGCGTTGCACTGATCGGCGCGGCTGGGGCGGTTGCGGTGTTCCTCAGCAGCTCAATCCGGTCACGCGCGAAAGCGGCGAACAGGCCGTCGGGATAGGTTTGCAGATAGTCCTTGAAGTCAGATTGATCGCTGCTTGCGGAAATGCTTCGCCAATGGGCCATATCGGCCTCAAAAGCGTCTGTGGGACTGGCCGAGGACAAACCCGGCGCAAAACTATGTTCATCCAGAACGGATTCTTCGACCCATGGGATCTGGCGGCCTTCGGTATCCAGAACCACTTGCTGACGCACCCGACCGAGCATCAGCCGTACATCCAGATCGGGCGTTGCAATATGATCCAGCAGGCTCGAGGTGAAGACACTGTTGTCGCCCAGCCCGTCATATGCCACGTTGCCGGGGTCAGTGGCATAGGCGATCAGCAAACCTGCACCGCCCCGGATGCGGACGAGGCCCTGTTCGACGATCCCTTTGTCCGAGAACGGGTTATTGCGACAAGCGTCGAGCAGAAGGATGCCGACATCCGGCCCGGCCTTGGCAAGAACATCGCGCACGCGGTCGATGGTGATCGAACTTCGGCTTAAGGCGGTCAGGTCACTGCCCGAGAATTCGGTGCCGATCAGGTGGTTCTGACCGCCGATCTGAACCCCGTGACCGGCGTAAAAGAAGACAGCCATTTCAGCGCCTTGCGCCGCTTTCCCAAAGGCGTGGACGGCCCGATCCATCGAGGCTGCGTTCTGATCGGTGGCCTCGGTCACGGCAAAGCCAAGCTCGCGTAGCGCTACGCCCAAAGCCTCGACATCGTTGACTGGGTTGCGCAAGGCCATATCCGGGGCGCGGTAGTCGGAATTGCCGATCAACAAGGCCACACGATCAGCCGCCCGGGCCGAGCCTGTCGCCAGAACCAGACAGGACATTATGCAAACCAGCAAAAATCGGAACCGAGTCATACCGTCACCTTAGCGCATGGGTTTTGGACTGCACAGACAGATTGGAGTTCTATAGCCTGCCCAGTCGATCCTCGTCGTCCACAACAGTCAGCCGCGTATCCGACCCGTTCCACCGCCAGAGGACGAGGTTGAGGTTCGCCGGTGTCGTCCCAGGTGCGAAGCTGCGTACCAGCAAACCGGCAAAACCGTCCTTGATCAATTGCGCGGCCAGGTCTTGCGTCGGGACAGCGCGTCGGTCCAGCATGGCCGATCGCCAACCGGGATCACCCAACGCGGGCGCAGTCATTCCGTATTGGGCCAAGGCGGCCTCTTCTCTGGTGTCGAAGATCGGGCCTAAATCCGCGTGGTAGGACACCAGTATCGTCGGCTGCAAGTCCCCGACCTGATTGGCCTCGCGCAGGGCCGTGGCCGGGTCCAGCGCCGTGTAGAGCGCGGGTGTGCCCTTCGCGTTGAACCGACCGCCATACTTCTCAGCCCCACGACCCGAGAGGGGCTCGCGTGCGTAGACCGGGTTTAATGCGCGAAAAAGCGGCCCGCGATACCAGCCCCCGTCAAGCGGCATCAGGCATAGACACCGGCATCGACGGCATCAATGTACTCCAACACCTGCTGCGCCTTGCCCTCCTGCACCAGCTGCATTGCGGTACGCCCGTCAAAGCCGGGCAGAGGTTCCGAGCGATACCAGGCATAGGCGATCAGATCCGAGCCAAAACGCGGTTGCACTTTGTTGAGAACTTCGACCAGTTCGCGCAGGCGGCGTTGGGTCTTGTCGGATTGAATGCGCGTGCGGCGTTGCAGGGCATCCTTACCCAACCCCACTGTCAAGGCGACCTCTTCGGCGGATGTACGCAGAGCCGCCGCGATTTTCCGAGGCTCAAACAGCCCGCCTTCGGCGAATTGAGCAATCTGCATGCTACCCTCCGATCCTGTTACTTTGACAGTATATAGCGTCACTATCGCTGATTTTCAAGGATACATACCGTGTCGCTGCGTCTCGAACCTCATCAAACCCCTTGGCAGACGACATGATCCTCACCAACTTGGGACCACCCGTTGATTGACGACAGGCTGAGCTGCCCTTTTACCTGTTCGCAGCCTCGGGTATGAGGTCTCAAATGGCAAGAAAACAGCAGGAGCCCGTCCATGTCGTTTCATCGCACCGCTTTTGCGGCATTGTTCGCGGCCGTGTTGCCAGCCGTCAGTTGGGCGCAATCAGAAAGCGCACCGTCTGAGGCGCTGTCCGTCGAATTGAACACAGCGCAGAATGTGGGCAACGCCTGCCGACTGACCTTTCTGGTGCAGAACGGAACTGGAGTCTCAATCGACAAGGCCGTGTTCGAGACAGTGATTTTTGACACTGAAGGCGGCGTGGTTAGCCTGTCCCTGTTCGATTTCCGAGATCTTCCGGCGGATCGACCGCGCGTGCGGCAGTTTGATTTGCCGGGAAGGGATTGCGCGCAAGTGGGCCGGGCCTTGATCAACGGTGCAAATACCTGCGTGGTCGACGGTGCGGATAGCACTATCTGTCGCGATACGCTCAGCCTTAGCAGCCGGGTCAAAGTGGAGCTTTTGGGATGAACTTCTTGGGCACTTTGCGTGAAATTCTGGCGCTTGGCGGGCCGGTGGTTGGTGTCTTGATCGTGATGTCGGTTCTGACGCTTTCAGTCACGCTGTATAAATTGTGGCAGTTCGCGGCTTGTGGTGTTGGTCGCCACAAGGTCCTGTCCGAAGCTCTGGCTGCCTGGGACGCAGGAGATCGCGCCGCAGCGCGTACTCGGCTGAACGACAGTAGCAGCTACCTTGCGCCGATCGTTGGCGCAGCGATGGATGGGGTCGACGTGCCTGGCGTGGATGACCGTTTGGATGCCGAGGCTGGTCTGGCCTTGGCCGGGTTGGAGCGCGGCTTTCGACTGCTGGACACGGTGGCGCAGCTTGCCCCGCTGCTTGGCTTGTTTGGAACAGTGCTTGGCATGATCAACGCGTTCCAGAGCCTGCAAACCGCCGGTTCCTCGGTGGACCCGTCGCTGCTGGCCGGTGGTATCTGGGTCGCCCTTGTGACAACGGCTGTAGGACTTGCGGTGGCGATGCCGACCTCGATGGTTCTGTCCTGGTTGGAAAGCCGCACATCGCGTGAGCGGGTCTTTGCGGACAAAGCGCTTCGGACGATTCTGGTGCCCGGTCACGCGCTGCAGGCAACGGCCGGGGCACAGACCCCGCGCGCCGCCCCCGAACATGCGTAACACGGCGCCCTTTGTTAGACGCCCCTTGTCGATGACGCCGTTAATCGACGTCATCTTTCTGCTGCTGCTGTTCTTCATGCTCTCATCCACATTTTCGCGATTTGCTGAGATCGAATTAACGCAGGCCGCTGCTGGCAGTGGCGCGGGCACTGCGCCAGCAGACAGAGTGTTCTTGCAGCTTGGTCCGGATCGGTTGGTTCTGAACGGTGCCTCGATCACGTTGGATGATCTGCTGACACAAGTTGAGACCGGGCAGGTTCTGATCAGCCTCGACGCTGATACCTCGGCGCAGCGTCTTGTCGATGTATTGGTTCCTCTACGAGGTCGCGACGGGTTGACCGTCACGGTGTTGGAGTAGGCCGATGATCCGCCAGACATCCCAACGCCGCAGACGCGACTCTACAATCCCGCTGATCAATGTGGTGTTTTTGATGCTGGTCTTCTTCCTGATCGCCGGCACCGTGGCCCCCCCTTTGGACCCCGATCTTGAGCTTGTGGACACTGCAGAGTTGGAGGGGCGTGAGCCGCCCGATGCGCTGGTCCTGCATGCGGACGGATCGCTCAGCTTTCGCGGGCAAGCCACGGACGCCGAGACCTACATGGCGGATCTTGAGGGCGAAGAGGTCCGCATCGTGCCGGATCGCGCGGCCTCGGGCCCGCGTCTGATAGAGGTGACAGGTGCGCTGCGGCGTGCAGGGGCGAAATCGGTCTTTCTGGTCACGCAGCAGGCGATCGAATGATCCGAACCTCGGCCATCATCGCCGCTGTGGCCGTTCTGGTTTCGCTCTTGTTGCATATTCTGGGGCTGAGCATGACCACAGCCAGTCTGACCCATTCGGCAAGCGTTGTGGGCGATGAGGAAGATGCAGTGACCCTTGGCACGGCCTTTGAGGATTTGGCTGAGCAGGTACCCGAGCCGATCGAGCCAGAAGAAGCGGAAGTGCCCGAACCTCCCGTCGAAACCTCGCCCGAGCCTGAAGAAGCGGAGATTCCGACAAGCGAAGCTCTGGTTGCTTCGCCCGATCCGCAAGAGCAGACTTTCGCGCCCGACACCGGCGCCTCCAATGGCGGTCAGGCCGAGGTGCCAGAGCCGGAGGTGACCGAATCCGTTGACCAGTCGGAGACGCAAACGGCAGCAAGTGATGAGGTCGACGCAACGCCCTTGGCCGAGCCATCTGATGTCGTCGAAATCCCGCAAGCCAGTGCCGCAGAGTCGGTTGAGCCGGTCGAAACGCCAGAGGCCGAGCAACTGGCCGCGTTGCCGCCCGTCGAGGTTGCGCCTGTGCCGCTGGAACAAGAGGCTGTTGAGCCAGAAATCGCGGTGGAGCCTTTACCGGAAGAAGCCGAACCTGTGGAGGACAGCGAAGGCACCGAGCAGGCGGTGGCAACTTCTCTTCGACCGCGTTTGCCCAATCGGACGCCCTCGGACGAGGTTCAACCTGCGCTGCCCGGTACGCGCAATTTCGACAACCTGAAATTCCCCGAACAAACCATTGAATCCCCACTGGCGGCCTATCAGCGCGAAGGTATTGACGCGTTCACCCGCAATGACCGGGGCAACCAGTCCGGAGGGCGAGGGCCGGGCAATTCCACCACGACCAACTATGCCGGCCAAGTTCTGGTGCATCTGAACCGCGCGCCTCAGGTCTACGCACCGGTTCGCGGCTATGCGCAGGTGTTCTTTCAGATCGACCCGGATGGCTCATTGGCCTGGGTCGAGGTCATCACCAGCTCGGGCTCGGACCAGGTGGATCGGGCTGCGAAGGAGCAAGTCAGGGGGGCCGCACCTTTCCCGCCGCCGCCCGGTGGCGTCAGCCGCAAACTGTCCTTTTACTACCAGAACGGCTGAGCCTAGCGCGGTCCGCGCCGTTGCTGCGCACCGCCATCTTTGCGCATGGTCAGGCCAATCCGTTTGCGGGGGACGTCAACCTCGACAACGCGTACCTTCACGACCTGACCGGTTTTGACAACCTCATGCGGGTCCTTGACGAACCGATCCGCCAATTGACTGACATGGACCAACCCGTCCTGATGAACGCCGATATCCACGAAGGCCCCGAAAGCGGCTACATTGGTTACCGTTCCCTCCAGCAGCATGCCAGGTTTGAGGTCGGTGATCTCTTCTATGCCGTCCCGGAACGAGGCGGTGACGAAGCTGGGGCGCGGGTCACGGCCCGGTTTTTCAAGCTCGGCAAAGATATCGCGCACGGTGGGCAGGCCGAAGGTCTCATCGGCGAATTGTTCAGCCCGCAAGCCCTTCAGCGCCCCGTCATGCCCCATGATCTGACGGATATCCCGACCGCGGGCAGCGACCACGCGGCGGGCGACGTCATAGGCTTCGGGGTGGACTGAGGACGCATCCAGCGGTTCCACTCCATCGCGGATGCGCAGAAAACCTGCGCATTGCTCAAAGGCACGTGGGCCAAGGCGGTCGACCTTCAGCAAGTCTTTGCGGGACTGGAATGCACCATTGTGATCTCGGTGCTGCACGATGGTCTCGGCCAAACCGGGACCAAGGCCCGACACATGCGACAGCAGTGGGGCCGAGGCGGTGTTCAGGTCGACACCAACCGCGTTCACCACATCCTCAACGACCGAGGCCAGCGACTGGGACAGGCGATGCTGGTCCACGTCATGCTGGTATTGCCCGACGCCGATGGATTTCGGTTCGATCTTCACCAACTCGGCCAACGGGTCTTGCAAACGGCGCGCGATTGAGACCGCGCCGCGCAGGGATACGTCCAGATCCGGGAACTCTCGCGCGGCCAGTTCCGACGCGGAATAGACCGAGGCCCCGGCCTCGGATACAACTGTTTTGGTGGGGGCTTTGACCGATTTGGGCAATAGGCTGAGTGTGTCTGCGACCATCCTTTCGGTTTCACGGCTGGCGGTGCCGTTGCCGATGGCGATCAGTTCGATCTGATGGGCCGAGATCAGGTTCAAGATCGCCGCCTGCGCCCCCCGCAGATCGTTTTTTGGTTGAAACGGATAGAGCGTATCCGTTGCCACCACCTTGCCGGTGGCATCAACCACGGCGGCTTTGACGCCGGTTCGAATGCCTGGATCCAAACCCAGCGTGGGACGTGCACCCGCCGGGGCCGCAAACAGAACATCCTTGAGGTTGCGCGAAAACACCTGAATCGCCTCATCCTGCGCCCGACTGCGCAGGTCGGCCATCAGCTCAACCATCATCGACAGGGACAGCTTTACCCGCCATGTCCAGCCCGCAACCTTGCGCAACCACTTGTCGCCGGGGCCATCGCCACGAGTTTGTAGATGCGAGGCAACAATTGCCTCAGCCCGCGCCGCGCCCGCCTCCGGCTCGGGTGCGATATCCAGCGTGACGATCCCCTCTTTCGAGGCTCGCAACATGGCCAGCGCGCGGTGCGAGGGGGCAGTCGCCCAAAGCTCGGAATGGTCAAAATAGTCGCTGAACTTCGCGCCTTCCTTTTCTTTGCCCTCAACGAGTTTTGACGACAAACGCGCCTCTTGCTGCATGAAATTGCGAAGCTCACCCAGCAGAAGGGCGTTTTCGGTCAGCCGCTCGGTCACGATGTCACGGGCGCCGTTCAAGGCGTCCTTGGTCGTTTCGACAGCCTCGGACAGATAGCCCTGAGCAAGGGCCTCGGGGTCGGCATTGCGGTCGGCCAGAATAGCGTCGGCCAGCGGCTCCAGCCCGTTTTCGCGGGCGATCATCGCCTTGGTGCGTCGCTTGGGTTTGTAGGGCAGGTAGATATCTTCCAGCTGCGCCTTGGTCTCGGCCCCGGCGATGGATTTTGCCAGATCGTCCGACAGTTTGCCCTGATCCTTGATCGACGTTAGGATCGTCTGCCGCCGCGCCTCTAGCTCTCGCAGATAGGTCAACCGGTCCGAGAGGGTTCGAAGCTGCGTATCGTCCAGCCCGCCCGTCGCCTCTTTGCGATAGCGGGCCACGAAGGGCACAGTCGCGCCTTCGTCCAGCAACCGAACGGCCGCCGAGACCTGATCCGCGCGCGCGTTGATTTCGGTGGCGATTGTGCGGGCGATACGGTCCAAGGGGGCCTCCTGATGCTGGGTCGGAAGGACTTCTTAGACAGCGTTTTGACAGAGGGGAAGAGGGTCAGCGCATTGGGGCAAGATTTCCTGAAACGGTCTGCCCCTATGCCTGTGTTCGAGGCCTGGCCGCTGATCCAGCCGGGCGTTGGCGTGCCTTAGAGGCACTCAGCCAATGTGTTCGCCATATTGCGCAGAAGTTGGGGATAGAGCGCCGGGCCGGGTTCCAGTTCCGTGCTGAGGGGATCAATCACGCCTGTGTTTGCCTCAGTTCCCTCTAGCACAGTTGCGATCAGACCAGAGTTGAACTGCGGTTCAGCAAGCACGCAATCAATCCCTTCGTCGCGAATACGCGCTTGAATCTCCGCAATGCGCGCAGGGCTTGGATCGGAGGCATCGCCGATCGAGATCGCGCCGGATGCCGGGATGTCGAAGTCATTTTCGAAATACTGATAAGCGTCGTGGAACACGATGAAGCTACCACCTTTTACCGGGGCCAGCGTCTCTGCGATCTCGGCTGACAGCGCTTCCATCTCGGCGCGCGCCGCGGCTGCGTTCTCAAAGTACTTGCCTGCGTTTTCAGGGTCAGCAGCCGAGAGTTGAGCAGCAATCACATTCAGCCATGTGCTGGCGTTTGCAGGCGACAACCAGGCATGCGGATCGTGTTCGCCATGCGCGTGGTCATCTTCCTTGTCATGGTCGTGATCGTCGTGACCATGTTCATCCTTGTGATCGTCGTGATCATCATGGGCGTGTTCGTCTTTGTGGTCGTCTTGATCGTCATGCGCGTGTTCGTCCTTGTGATCATCACCATGATCTTCGTGACCGTGGTCGTCATGATCCTCGTCATCGCCGTGATCATGCGCTTCGAACAACGCGTCCTCGCGGAAGTCCAGCAGAGTGGTTCCGTCCGCCTCCAGCAGCGACGTAACAGCCGCGCCGCCAGCGAGCGTTTCCACGGCGTTTTCCATCCACGGCGTCAGATCTTCGCCGATCCAGAAGATCAGATCCGCCTCTTGCAGAGCTGCCGCCTCGGACGGGCGCAGGTTGTATTCATGGGGTGAGGCACCCGGCTGAACGATCAGGCTGGGTTCGCCCACGCCGTCCATCACGCGGGCCACAAGCGAATGCACCGGGGCAATATCAACGGCCACATTCGGGACGTCAGCCATGGCGGTTCCGCCCAGCAATGTAGCGGTGATCGAAATGGAAAGGAGGTTTCTGGACATTGGACCCTCTGTGTGATTTTATAACATTTGATCGCGGCATATATGATATAAGATAACATGACAAGTCAGAGGCAACAGAACTCGACCAGCGAAGCTGCGCCGGTGGGGTTCCATGATCATGACCACGTGTCCTGCGTGGAAACCGGCCTTGCCATGGCCGAGGCTAAGTGCAGCGCCGAGGGCTTGCGCCTGACGCCTGTGCGTCACAAGGTGTTGGAAATGCTGTTGCAGAAACACAGGGCGCTTGGTGCCTATGCCATCCTTGATCGCCTGCGGGACGAGGGGTTCGGCTCGCAGCCCCCTGTGGCCTATCGCGCCTTGGATTTTCTGGTCGAGAACGGGTTTGTCCACAAGATCGAACGTCTGAACGCTTTTGTGGCCTGCGCCCATCCGGGGGCAACGCATTCGCCGGTATTCATGATCTGCCGCGGGTGCGACGCGGTGGCCGAAGCTTCCTCGGCCGTTGATAGCGGGGCCCTTGGCGATGTCGCCCGTGCCGTGGGTTTTGAAATCGAACGTACTGTAGTAGAAGCCGAAGGTCTCTGCTCTGACTGCACCGAAAAGGCCTAGCAATGTCCCTTGTTACCGTTGAAGACCTGAGCGTGAGCTACGGGGCAAATACCGTGTTGCGCCATGTCCATATGATCATCGAACCCGGTGAGATCGTGACAATTGTTGGGCCAAACGGGTCCGGTAAGACAAGCCTTCTGCGCGCCATTATCGGGGCCACCAAACCGGCCAAAGGGTGCATTACGCGCAAACAGGGCCTTCGGATCGGTTACGTTCCGCAGAAGCTGCATATCGACCAGACCTTGCCCATTTCAGTCGAGCGCTTCATGCGTCTGACCAATCACGTCAGCCGTGCCCGCTGCGCCGAGGCGCTTGAGGAAGCAGGCGTTCCCGATCTGTTGAAGCGGCAGATGACACAATTGTCCGGCGGGCAGTTTCAGCGCGTGTTGCTGGCGCGTGCCTTGATCAACCACCCGGATATCCTTTTGCTGGACGAAGCGACGCAGGGTTTGGATCAACCCGGTTCAGCGGCCTTTTACCGGCAGATTGAAACCGTGCGTCGCGAGACCGGCTGCGCCATTTTGATGATCAGCCACGAGTTGCATGTGGTCATGAGCGCCTCGGACCGGGTGATCTGCCTGAACGGTCATGTCTGCTGCGAAGGTTCGCCTGCTGTTGTGGCCTCAGCCCCTGAATATCGCGCCTTGTTTGGGACAGGGACTGGAGGAGCGCTGGCGCTGTACAGGCATGACCACGATCATCATCATGACCACGATCATAGCTCTCAGGACGCTGCAGAATAATGCTGGATGATTTTATGACCCGCGCGACTTTGGCCGGGATTGGTGTGGCTTTTGCGGCGGCTCCGCTGGGATGTTTCGTGGTCTGGCGCCGAATGGCCTATTTCGGCGACGCAACCGCACATGCGGCCATTCTGGGCGTTGCCTTGTCACTGACCTTTCAGATGTCGGTTTTCACGGGCGCTTTGGCCGTAGCTTTGGCAATGGCGTTGACAGTTACGTTGCTGTCCGGGCGGGGATACGCGATGGACACACTATTGGGCGTTCTGGCCCACTCTGCACTGGCCTTTGGCCTCGTCGCAGTGTCATTCCTTTCAGGTGTTCGCATTGACCTGATGGCCTACCTTTTCGGCGATATTCTGGCCGTTTCGCGCACGGACCTCGCCGTGATCTGGGGCGGGGCGGCACTGGTCGTTGCCCTGATCGGATGGCGCTGGTCGCAGTTATTGACTGCGACCCTGAACGAAGAACTGGCCTATGCTAGCGGCTATGATCCCAAGCGCGAGCAGTTGATCCTGACCCTGTCTCTGGCGGTAACTGTTGCGGTGGCAATCAAGGTCGTGGGCGTTCTTCTGATCGCAGCTTTGCTGATCATTCCGGCGGCCGCTGCGCGCAGCCTCGCCCGATCGCCCGAGTCCATGGCCTTGATCGCCGCGGCCATCGGAGCGGTTTCCGCCGTAGCCGGTTTGCGGGCCGCTTACGTGTTCGACACACCTGCAGGGCCGTCAATTGTGTGCGTCGCTGCAATCCTGTTTGCCTGTTTCAGCCTGATGGGATGGAAAGGTCACAAGCGATAGAACGCCCTACCTTTCATTGAAGGCCCGCTCCAAAGTCAGTTGGACCGGTTTCAACAGATAGCTGAGAAGTGTCTGCTCACCCGTTGTCATCTCGGCCACAACGGTCATACCCGCCTGCAGCGGACGGTTGAACGCGCCGTTGCCGATAGTTGAGTCCGCCAGAACGAAGGAGGCCCGGAAATAGGTCTCGCCAGTTTGTTCGTCGGTCATGGGCAGGGGATGCACCGACTGCAACCGTGCCTCGACCTTACCAAAGCGGCGGGCATCGAACGTATCGACGCTGATCGCCACCGGGTGTTCCGGGGCCACGTGCCCCACCTCGGAATTGGGAATGCGGGCCTCGACCATGAGGTTCTGCCGGGTCGGAAGCAGTTCAAAGAGCGTTTCGCCGGGGGCAATCACCTCACCGGGATTGGGTGAGGCCACCGACTGGATCACGCCACGCACCGGAGCGATCAGGCGCAGGTCGGCGAGTCTGGCCTCTACGAGTTTCTGCGAGGTCTGCAACTGGTGATGTTCGTGTTCCAGCGCGTTTATGCGGGTAAGCACGTCCTCTCTCAGCGTCAGCGCCTCTTCTGCGACGGCCGCCTTTGCAAGGGTCAAAGTGTTTCGTGCCTCGGCGGCGCGGACACGGGCGTCCTCGGCAGCGGCGCGCATGGCGTCGACTTCGTCTTCTTCTTCCAGAAAATCACTGAGAGATTTCAGTCCCTGTGTCTGCAGCTTCGCGTAGCGATCCAGAACCTGCTCTTTCTTTGTGACCCTTTGGCGCGCGAACTCTGCGGCGTCTTCAAGAATTTGCAAGGTCTTGGTTTGCTGCTCAATCGAAACGCGCTGAACCTTCTGGCTTTCCAGGAATAGCTCAATACGGGCCGCCGCCGTCGTCAGACCTGCATTTCTGAGCGTTTGTATCTGGGTCGACCTCTGCGGAGCTTCACCTTCAAGCATGGCCAGCACGGCCTGTGCATTTTCTAGATCCCGCGCGACAGAGGAGGCTTGCGCGGACAGGACCTCCATCTCTTGTGTTAGCTCGGGGTGGTGCAACTCGACCAGGACATCACCGATTTCCACAGTTTGACCGTCCTGAACATGGACTGAACGGACAATCCCGCCTTCCATGGTTTCGATCTGAACATAGTGGCCCATCGGAACGATAGTGCCCGACGCGCGTGTGATCTGTGGAACATCGGTCCGCCATGACAAAGCGATCAGACTGGCAAGAAAACCGGTGATAGCAAGCGCGAGAAACGCCGCGAACCGAGGCGCGCGGGCACGCTTTCGTCGTGCGCTGCGGTCCAGCGGTCCTTCTCGGTTTGCGGACTTTGTTCGGAAAACCATCGTCAAGCTCCAAGCGTTTTCAGGGTGGCCAACATCTTCTTTCGCCCGACATCTCCGGTGTCGTTCACAGCAATCTGACCTGCGTTGAGATAAATGAAGCGATCGGCGATGTTCAGAAACGATCGATCTGCTGTCGCGATAATCACCGTGCGATTTCCGGCCTGCTCTTTGACCCAGGTTTTGAATGCTTGACGGCGCGTGTCGCTCAATCCGTTTGTCGGTTCCGAGAACAGGTAGACCGAGGCTGGTCGCGCCATGCTGCGTGCAAGGGTAAGAGATTTCAAAATCTCATCTGGCATTTGTGAAAGGGCTTCGTCGGAAAGACGCGTCTGCAAACCGTCTGGCAGAATGCTGTGCCCTTGTCGTAAGCCCATCCGATCCAGCGAGGCTTGAATTTCGATGTCGGATAGAGACGGCGCGGCCAAACGGAAATTCTGCGCAACTGTGCCATAGAACAGTGATTTCTCGTAAGTCGCGTAGGTGACCGACTTGCGCAACTCGTCCCGTGCGATCTGGCGGATGTCGATCCCGTCATGCTTGATCGTTCCCCCAATCGGGGACACCAGACCATCGATCAGATCTAGAACAGCCGACCGCGCGGCCGTGTCGCTGCTGAGCATGACCACGACTTCACCAGGTTTAAATGACAGGCTGACTTGCGACAGGGTCGGAGAGCGAAGTGGATCCGGGCGATGTGTCACCGTGGAAAATGAAATGGGACCGTTCAGCGCTTTTTGGTGGGACCGGCCGAGGCCAAGCTCCATCTCTTGTGGCAGGGACAGCACCCGGTCTGCCTGCTCGCGGCTGGCTTGGAAAGACAAAATCTGCGGAAAACCGGAATACAGCGCCTGTAGTTGTCCAAAGATCTTTGACACCAACGCGATTGAGGCGATCAGAGCTCCAAAACTTAGTGTGCCGGACATGGCGGCATGGGCGCACAATATAATTGCACCGGTTGTGGCCAAGCCCCCAAGTGTTTGCCCCAACGATTGTGCAAGTGCCTGGAATTGCCGAGCGCGCTTTTTGCTTTCCTCACCGGTTTCGATCAAGGGCATGCAGCGCTGAAGCCAGCGCGTTTGCATGCCGAGGCTTGCGAAGGCGCCTTGATGGACGATCGCGTCCTGTACCGCCAGCTGGCTGAGCGCCACGTCCTGTGCGGCTTTCTTTTCAAGCTGTTTTTGACGAGGGATCGTGATCAATCCCACTATCGCCAAAGCCACTGCCAGCCCAAGTGTCCAAAGCCCAACGCTTGGCGCAAGATAGAGCAGACCGGCGAGGAACAGTAAGGCGAACGGCAGGTCCAGAAGCGTGGTGATCATCTGCCCTGTAAACATCTCTCTTAGCGCCTCGAACTGGCGGAACCGAGACAGGTGCTGATTGACGTCCGAGCTTTGCATTTGGCCCAGTGGCAGGGACATCAGTTTTCGGAATAAGGCTGTCATCAGCTTTTTTTCACCGCGCCAGCCAATATATGTCAGCGCGCGCGTACGCATATGCCGAAAGCCCATGTCCGTTGCCGCGACGACGGCGACCCCAACGGCCAAGGATAGCAGCATATCGACCGATCCCGACGGGATGATCCGGTCGTAAACGGCCATGATGAGCAGCGGGGCGAAAAGGCCAAGGACGTTGCTTAGCATGGAAACAAACAAAAGACCCGGCAGGATCGGGCGGAGGTCGCGAAAGGCCTGTGATACGGTGATCTGCGTTTTCGCGGAGTGGTCATAGGCAAAACGATCGATCCGAAACAGGGTGCACCGGTGACGCGGAAGCTTTTGAAACCGCGGATTTTCCGCCTTTACGTCATCAACCAGTACATGCGCGCCTTTGCTGTAAAGCGCGAGAAAGGCTGGCCCATGATCGGGCAGCACGAGGGCAGGACAGTCCGAGGCCGCGATCTCGTGCATCCGACACCTGATCTGCGCGAATGGTATTCCGAGATTATCCAGGGTTTGTGCAATGTCTCTCGGTTGCAGGCGTTGGGAAAAGTGTGGAAATGCTTCGATCAGGCTGTCTTGGTCATGTTTCCAGCCACTTGCCTGCAATAACGACTGGAAAAGCTGAGTGGTTTTTTCAATCGTCAAAGTGTTCATGCGGCACCTCTCTTAATGCGGGACGCTTCATCAGTGTCCTGATGGGCATCCTCTTGCCATTGAAGCAGATCGGAGGTCTGGGGATCACCCAGCTGGGCGGATTGATCTGTCAGCTGCCGCAACCGGGGGTCGGGGCTTGCGACAACCAAAGTGGGGCATGGCGAAAGCGTTTTCAGACAGTTGGCCAAGGCCTGACGCTCAGGTGCGTCCAGAACTGACGAGGGTTCATTCATCAGCAATATCCGAGGGCGCAACGCAAGGGCTCGGGTCAGCGCGATCATCTGTCGGTTGACCGGATCGCCTTCAAAACTGGACCCCTTGCCCAGTTGGGTGTTGTAGCCTTCTGGCAGCCGATGAACACGCTGCTCCAAACCAAGCGTGGCGGCAAGCTGTTTGGCATGTTCAGCCGTATCGACGCCGCCAAACGCGGTCAGATTGTCCAGCAAGGTTGCTGAAAGGATCGCAGGGTCGCGCTCCAGCGCCACTATCCCGCCCCGACCAACAAGGGCGGGCCGTTCAGTTGTTTCAACTTCATCTATCAGGCAAGAGCCAGCGTTGGGCTTTTGATAGCCCAGAATGGTCGCAAAGAGGGCATCGACCATCCAGCTTTCTTCCGCCTCTATCAGTATTCCAGTGCCAGCTGGCAGGTGAAAACTCGCGGGGCGACTGGAGGTCTCTTTGTTTTGCGGGTGTGACAGGCATAGTCCTTCGACCCGCAGATCACCTTTGAGCTTTTTGTGCCCGATCCAGCTTGGCGGTTGCTGAGAGATACTGTCCATTTCGCGCAGTTTCCGCCAGGACAAAGCGACGCTTTCTGACTGAACCCATATCGCCATGATCTTGGTTAAAGGCTGAATGATACGACCATTCAAAAGCATGCAGGCCGCCAATTCGGCAATCCCGGTCATGTTCTGGATGACGAGATAAGCCCCTAGTAAGCCCATTGCGGCAACCATGATCTGCCCGAAAACAGCGCCAAAACTCTGCGCAAAACCCGAGAACAGGATCAGCTTGCGGCTGACCTCTACGGTCTGGTCCTCCAACAACTCAAACCTTCGGGCCATCTGAGGCTCCATCCGGTTGGCTTTGACCGTGGACAGGTTGGACAGAAGGGCCGAGAGGAACGCATAGCGACGCGAGTCCAGAGCCTTGCGACGCGCGAACAGGGACCATTGCAAGTGTTTCATTACTCCCGCAAACAATAAAACGATACAGAACGCGGCAACCGGGACCAGAGCCAACCACCCTCCGATCAAGCCGATCATGAGGGCGAACAGGATGGTAAATGGCAGATCAATGGCGAGCGTCTGGCTCTGACCTGATTGGTGTTCTCGCAGTTGGCTGATCGCCATGTAGCGGTCAAAATAGGTGCTGGCGGTGTCTTGGGAGAAGTGGATCGGGTTTGCGTTCAGAACCTGTTCAAGGAACCGGCGCTGGCGGGTGACAGCACTCTCTTCGGCCCCGGTTGTCAACAAAACAGAACGTGCCCATCGCAACAAAAACTCAAGCCCAGCCCCGATCACCAGTACCCAGGTCAGGATGCGCAACGTTTCGGTCGACTGAAAGGGGATAATGCGGTCGAAGATCAGCAGAATGGTGATTGGCGCAAGAAGGGACAAGATGTTCAGGGAAAGCGACGCCGCCAGTAGCGGAATACCCATCCGCAGCCTTGTTCTGCGCTTGACTGCTTTGTTCGCTTTCATGTGTTCACGCCCGTTCATTTGTCCCCAAGTTCTGAGGTCGAGGCCTTTAAGAACGTGTAAACATCAGGTCGCGTGATGTGATGAATTTAGAAAAAATTGCAAGTATTTCAGTAACTTTCGCGAAAGCTCCACGTGCTACTGGTTTTTGGGAATCGTCTGTAGGTAAATCGGGGTTTTGCAATGAAAAAGCCGGACATCAATCTGAATTTTCAAGCGAATTCCGCGAAATCTGAGCAAAGCGAAAAGCAAGATATTACAGAAGATCTTTCACGGACACCTGCAAATTCGGCTGAGGACCAGACCAGGAGTACTCTGCATACGGGCGAACAGGCACAAGGGGTGCTGGATGATGCTCAGACCAGTGGCGGGGCACCTTCAGCTGGTGTCACTTTCGCTGAAAACGCGATGGTTGAAGAAGGTGCTTTTTTAGACAAAACAAGCGTGCCGCAAAGCGTTGTCGCACGGGCTGTGTCGTCTGTGAATACAAGCCCATCTGGCGAAAGTGGGCAATCGGACTATCAAGGGATGGTTTCCTCTGCGGACACAACTGTCGGACCGCTTCCTACTGCCAATATATCGGCCGAATTGCCCGAAGCTACGCCTGCGGTCGAGCCGAATACGCCCACCCCTCCAACAATTCCTGCGGCCTTGCCCTCTCAGCCACTGGAAGACCAAAACCAAGCCCCCAAGGATGTCATGCTCAACGGCTCAGGCCTGACAGAGAACGATGAAGGTGCGGTGGTCGGGACCATAACGGTGTTTGACACGGATTCGGATGGGCCGCATCAGTTTGAGGTGTCTGACCCTCGGTTCGAAATCCTCGACGGTCAGTTGCGGTTGAAACCCGGCGTTGCGCTCGACCATGAAAACGCAGGCAGTGTTGAGGTGGATGTCACCGTCACGGATGAAGGCGGGTTGAGCTTGACTGAGCGTTTCACAATCGACGTTTCGGATGTGAACGAAGGCCCGGAAACAGTGTCGTTGGACAGTACGATAGTGGCTGAAAACGCGATAGGGGCAGCGGTGGGAAATATTTCCGTCGTGGACCCTGATCGGAATGACGCCCATAGGTATGAGATCTCGGATGAACGCTTTGAAGTCTCGGGCGGGCAATTGCGCTTGCGACCGGGTATCTCGTTGGACCACGAGGGCGAAGATCACATTGAAATCAGTATCAAGGCGACCGACGCTGGAGGCTTGAGCGTCACCGAAACATTCTCGATATCGGTTCAGGATGTCAACGAAACGCCGATTGATCTGACTGTTCAAAACGGAACGGAAAACCTGATCCGGAACGGCAGTTTTGAGGTATTCGACCTTGCACAGGGCCGGTGGACGGGGTTTGAAGATGATCAATCCGGTGCCTGGACCGATACCAACGGGATCGAGATCTGGGACCGCTTGGGGGGGCTGCAGGCCTCGGACGGTGATCAGGTGATGGAGATGGACCATGGCTGGGGCATGGATAGCATCTCTCAGGTTGTGCAGACGCGAGAGGGGCAGCTCTATGATCTGGGCCTCGACCTGCGCGAACGCCTTGCGAATGGCACCGATACGGTTGAGGTGTATTGGAACGACACTCTGGTTGCGGAACTTGATCCCAAATCGTCGGATTGGGAGACGTTCCAACTGCAGGTTGTCGGTACAGGGCAAGACAAGCTGGAACTGCGTGAGGCCGAAGGCCAGAATGACTCTTATGGCGCGTTGGTTGACAATATTACTCTGACCGAAGCGCAACTGACCGTGGTCGAACATGTCGCGGGTGCCGTGATTGGACAAGTGCGGTTCGATGATCCCGATCATGGTGATACGCACCGCGTCGAGGTCTCGGATGACAGGTTCGAAGTGATCGGAGCGCAGTTGCGTCTGAAACCAGATGTTGCGCTTGATCGCACTGAGGCTGAGGCCTTGACCATTGACGTGACTGTCATCGACGAAGGTGGGCTAAGCACGACCGAGACAGTTTCGATCTCTGTTGCAGACAGGCCCGACATGTCGATCAGTACCGGGTTTCATGCCAAATATTTCGAGGCCGACCACCGCGTATCGCGACTTGAGGACGTGAACTGGGACGCGCCCGCCACGCATCAAGAGGTTACGACGGAGATTGACTACGAAGTTAGCCGCGGGTCCTTTTGGGAAGACGGGTCGCGAAACACTTTTGGCGTTGAGGTCTCCGGAACGGTACAGGTTTCCGAGGACGGGACGTTCATTTTCCATCTCGGAGCAGACGAAGGCGCGATGCTTTTTGTTGATGGTACACAAGTCATCAATGAGGACGATTCACATGGATATCAAACACGCACGGGCCAGATTGACCTCGAACCCGGAGCGCATGCTATCGAGGTTCGCTACTATGAGAATTCGGGCGAAGCAGGCCTGAAACTGGAATGGGATGGCCCCGGCCTTGACGGCCGACAGCTTGTTTCGGCCCCGGATGTCGCTCAAGCGCAGGTCGTGGCGGGGACTCCGCTCGCTTTTGATATCGACACAGCAGCTCTGGAAATTGGCCACGATACCCTGTTTTCCTTGGATGGATTGCCGCCGGGAACGCAGGTTGAAGCGGACGGTCAGACCCATGCTGCCGGTCCAGACGGGACAGTAGAAATGGGCAGCTGGCAGGGGGGAGCGCTGACCATAGAACCTCCATTCGATTTCTCGGGCCCTATTGATATGGGGGTACGTTCCTCCACTCCAACCGAATTAGGTGGTAGCCAAGACGCTGTCCAGACAGTGTCGTTCGAGGTTCATCCGGCGCAGGTTTTTGCCCCGACTGCGCAAGTGACTGGAGGATTTCAGGCCAGTTACTTCGATGTGGAAAGTAGGTTGTCGAAGTTGGACGACATTGATTGGAGTGCTGACCCGACCCATCAGGAAATCGTGTCTGAAATTCACTACAATAACAGCGCTGACTCGTTCTGGGAAGGCGGATCAAAAGACACATTCGGCGCCCGCTTGGAGGGGCGCGTTTCGGTCGAAGAAGGCGGCACATACACGTTCTTTGCCGGAGGGGATGATGGCGTCGTATTATTCGTCAATGGTGTCGAGGTGATCGAGAATGATGGTCTGCACGCCTATAGGACCCGAGCCGGCCAGATCGAACTCGACCCCTGCACCCACGATATCGAGGTCAGGTATTTCGAAAACTACGGGCATGCGGGGCTAAAACTGGAATGGGATGGCCCTGATACAGAGGGCCGCGCCCTAGTCCAGGCGGATCCGGGGTTGGCGATTGAGGAAAATGGGACCTTGGCGCTTGGCATTGACCTGACGGGTGCCAGCGATCAGGCGGATGTGGCAATTGAGGGGTTGCCAGCCAACAGCCTGATTGTAGGCGCAGAGGCCGCGGTGATGTCGGATGGGGGGCCGGTTGATGTGAGCGGCTGGGATATCGGCTACCTTGAAATCTCGCCACCACCGGGGTTCGAGGGCGCAATTGAAGGCCAGATCGTGATCTCGGATACCGACTTTAACGGCGCGCCGGTGACATCGACAACCGCGTTTTCGATGGAGGTTGGAGATGTTGATGCGCTTACGAAACTCGATGCGCCGGATGAATTCGCGTTTTTTGCGAATGCCTCGGGCAATGGGGATGTAGCATCTTGGGATGCTGATTCATCCGACGCTGCGCAAGACGACACAGACGATGTTCTAAATGAAGACGTGATCTCGCCATCACACGCCGAGATTACGAGTATCGAGACAGAGGCCAATGAAAGGGTCGATTGGTAGCCCGCGGCTGACCTATTCGGACGTGGTTATGAAAAAATAGACCCATTCGCCTTTGAATTCTGGGTCCTTGGCGCGGGCGTCGGCGACTCGGTCCTTGAGGAATTCAAGGTAAGGTCCCGCTGGTTCGATCAGGGGTCTTTCCTTGTCAAAGAGGGGCCTCGACGCCGCAAAGGCCACCGCGATTTCTTGTCCGTATGGAGGGCCGATGGTAATGAAAAGGCCGGGGTCGCCTTGTTTCTCAGCGCCAATTTTGAATGCAGATTTGGCTTGTGTTCTGGCAAGCGGGACCGATGCGTTTGGGCTTAGGTGTATGACCTGACCGTCGGCGTCGAAATAGTCGACGTAAATATAGGCGTCGTAGTCGGCTCCGGTCAGATCAAGGACCAGTTGCTGACCCGAGGCGTAGCGAAACTCCCGCGTGTGAATATCATCGCCCACCAATAAGGGGTTGGTGATCTGGTCGGTGGATTGAGGCAAGCCCACATCGACAATCCCGCTGAGCGCGCCGCATTGGGGTCGGGGAAGGATCAGCAGATTGTCAGCGACCTGAATATTGGCCCCCATCTGCGCCTGAAGCGCCGACAGGACAGGCCCTCGAAGGCCGTTTTCTGGGATATGACCGATCAGTTCGAGCGTATTTGTTTTTGGACGGAACTGCACCTGAAGGCGTGAGCACGGTACCTGGGCCAGCAGGCCGTCTATGCCATCACGCAGGTCTTCAGCCGCCTGCCCCGCATCTTCGGGGCGCGTGAAGCTTTGAAAGGCGGCGAGGCTTACGGGATCAATCGGGGAATCACCACTTGCCGAAAACACATCAGCCGCCTTGGCCCTTGGGACGTCCGGTTGGGTTTGGGTCAAAGCGACGGGCCGCGCCTTTACGGCCTGAGCGGCATCGAAGGAAGGTTGTGTCAACGTCACCGTATCCGTTGGCGCGCGGTTGGATGACAGCGTGGTAGTCGGCAACTCGGCCGAGGCCAGAGTTACCGGAAACGCCTGTTCGGCAACGACAGGTAGCGGCTTGTCCGGAACGGCCGCCAGAGCCTGCGTTTGGCTGGCCACCTGATCGCTGGCCGCGAGGCTTAGAGCGTTCGCGGCAATCTCTGGGGCCGAGGATTGAGGAATAGCGCCCTGCGCCAATCGCGCGCCGCTTGTTTCTTCGGTTGAGGTCGCCTCTGCATCCGGCTGCGCTTGCGCGGCGGTGCTTTGTTTGACCTGATGCGCGGAAAGCTGCATCCGTGTTTCCGGTACGGGCTGTTCGATCACGGGTTCAGGCTCAGTAGACCAAAGCAGAACGACCGCAGCCACGGCGTGAATTGTGACCGAGCAGAACAGCGCGACGCCCCATATCAGCGGAGTGCGCGTCACCGGACCGGACCCGGAGGTGTAACGACCAGCACCACATCCCGCGCGCCCATCGCCTCGAACGTGGCGATTAAGGGCAAGACCTCGCGCAGGGCGGCATCCTGATGGGCGTTGATGCGGAGCAGCAGGTCGGGCTGTTCGGACAGCGCCCCCTCGACGGATAGCGCGATCTGATCCGCCGAAAGCTCTGTTCCGTCCAGGGCCAATTGGCCATCAGCGCTGACCGACAGAGTCAATCCACCAGCTGGCATATCAGCTCCGGATTGCGACACCGGCGGGGTCACGTCGAACGGCGCGGTGGCGTCCATGCGTCCGATGAGCATGAAGAAGACCAGTAGGAAAAAGACGACATCTATCAGGGCGATGATGGTTTCGGGGTGGTGGCGCGGGGCAGGGCGGGTGATCTTCACGGGCGCGCCTCCAGCCGGACAACGCGCATGTTTGTTACGCCTGCGCGGGTGACGACGTCCATGACAGTAACCAGCGCCTGCATGCGGGCGCCGCCGGTGGGTAGAACGATCACCGGAGTTGCAGGTGCCTGGGCAATTCTGTCGGACAACAGTGCCTCAAGGTCTGCAGAGGTCAGTGATTGCCCGCGGAAATAGGGCGCTCCGTCGCTTCCGATACGGATCACCACGGCGCTGGCGGGTTCACCCGAGGTGCCGGAGGATGCTGGGCGGTCCGATTGAGACAAGGCCGGGATCATGTCGAGGTTCAGATAGGTCGAGGTCACCATGAAGAACACCAGCAGGATAAGCATCACGTCGATCATCGGCACCAGTGAGATCAGGGGCCGTGTCGGTCTGCGTCTATTCAGGCTAAGCTCGGCGGACATGTGTGAACCCTTACTGCGTGCCGCGTTCCTCGATCACCATCAACTGCCCGACCGCGTTCTCAATCGCCTGAGCGCCCGCTTCTGCGCGGCCCGATAGCAGCGATGCCCCGACAGCGGCGGGGATGGCAACCAACAGGCCGGCGGCGGTGGTCAGCAATGCCTGCCAGATTCCGCCCGCAAGGACCGAGGCATTGGCCGCGCCTTGCGCCAGCTCCAGCTCCTGAAACGACTGGATCATACCGGTCACAGTTCCCAACAGGCCAAGCAGGGGCGAGATCATTGCGATCAGCTCCAGCACGCGAATCCATGTGTTCATGGCAGCGAATTCCTGATTGCCGCGACGTGTAAGTTCGGCCATCAAGGCGGGTCCCTTGAACCCATCGTTCAGCGCCTGCATGGCATAGGCGCAGACGCGATCAGCCGGAGATTTCCCTGCAGCGACGGCTGCCTGTGCCGCCTGCTTGTCGCCCTTGGACCACTGCACCAGCGCTGTGTCCCTCGCGTCTCCGCCGGACCGAACGGGGGCCAGTTGCATCGCTTTGATGACAATCAAAGTGACCGAGAGCAGCGACAACGCGCCAAGGATTGCGATGATTGGGCCTCCTGCGCCCAGTGTCTCGAGCCCGAACATGATCTATTGCGCCAGATTGGCTGAGGTCTTGCTGTCCAGCGCCAGCAGTGGGAAGCAATCCAGAGGCTCGGCGTTCTGGGGCTTGCAGGCCGGCAGGTCATGCAGCAGCACCTCCGAGATATTGGAGCATTCAATCTCGGGGATTTCGAACAGTTTCAGAACGGTGCGTTGAACGGGCAGGGGGGCTGCGTCGATGGACAGAAGCCGGTCGATCACACCATTGCTGTCGAGGATGGCCAGCGACATCTCGAATTCTTCGAAACTGTTTTCGGTCTGGTTGCGAAACAGGAAGAACGCGCGGCATCCGCCGTTGTCGGCGGGTTCGAATTTGTTCAGTTCGATTCCAAGGCGGCCCTCATCGGCCTGCGCGGTTGCGGCCATCAGTGTCAATGCAACTGCGCCGAAAAGCGATTTTCTCATCTTCCTACCTCTGCTGCCGGTCGTTGAACCCACATCCGATGTCTTGCGTCGCGGGTCTTAGCCCTGAACATTGCAGAAACAGGGCGCATGCGGGAAGATATTTCTGCAATGGGTCACGTTCGCGATGGAATGATGAACTTGCCCTGGCGTAAACAAACGGTACGGCGGGTCGGGAAAATGTGTATATTGATCTCAACCTGGTCTGCGCATTGCGACCGATTAACCACACAAACCGCAGAGGAAACTGGAAGTGTTTGCGAGTTTCGCCATCATGTGAACTAATTCATACACAAGATTGCAGGCGCTGCTGTAAGCGATTCAACAAGAACAACAAGCTGCGATCGAACAGGACGGTATTGGGAATAAAATGGACCTTTCATCTTATTTGGAGCCCAGAGACGACGAACCCCCCAGCGGTGAAAATCTGGAATACGATCCGGCCTTTACGGACCTTGAGATCGCGGCTCAGCCGGGCGAAGAGCGTCAGATGGGCGATGAGGTCGTCGCGGCCGAGGAACAGGACTGGCGCGATGTCGAGGAAAAGGCCTTGGCCGTCATGGAAAAAAGCCATGACATCCGCGCCGCCATCTATCTCGCTGAGGCTGTTTTGCACACCAAAGGCCTTCCCGCCTTTGCCTCGGCGGTGGGCTATGTGAAATCCCTGCTGGAAGACAATTGGGACACATGCCACCCCGAGCTGGATGAAGACGACGGCGATGCCACTATGCGCATAAATGCGGTGCGCGGTCTGGCCTCGTCTGATCGGATGGTACGCGCCTTGCGTCGGACCGCTTTGACAGACAGCCGCATGTTCGGTCGGATGACCCTGCGCCATCTGGATGTCGCCGAAGGTCGCATCAATATGCCCGCAGATCTGGACGACGCGCCGGATGCAACCGGGGTTGCGGCCGCGTTCAAGGATACCGATGACGAGGTGTTGGAGGCCAATGCCGATGCAGCGTCCGCGGCTCTGGATGATGTCGAGGCAATCGACGCTGTATTTGGCGACAAAACGCCCGGCGAAGGCCCGGATCTGACGCCTCTGTCTGATGCGCTTAAGAGCATCAAGCAGGCGTTGGCCAGCTATGCCGATGTGGGCGAGGCCGAAGAAGACGATTCCGGCGACGATGACAGCCCAAGCAGCCCAACGGGTGCCCCGGCTGCGCCGATGGCATCGGGCGGCGGTGGCGGTGGGGCGATCAACTCGCCCGACGATGTCACCCGGATGCTGGAACGCATCATGGATTATTATGCCCGATGCGAGCCCTCCAGCCCGCTGCCAATTTTGCTTGAGCGTGCCAAGCGCCTTGTGAATGCCGATTTTCTGACAATTATCGAAGATATGGCAAAAGAGGGTCTGGACGAGGTGCGCCAGATCGGCGGCATAAAAGAAGACGACGATGACGATTATTGATCCGTTTGGGCGCAAGCCGAACACCGGATTGAAAAGAAACACTGATGGATGAATCGAGGAGCATCAGATGGCTGACAGTTCACAAAAATTTATAGCCCGGAACAGGGCTCCGAGGGTTCAGATCGAATATGATGTTGAACTCTATGGGGCCGAGAAGAAGGTCCAGCTGCCCTTTGTCATGGGTGTCATGAGCGACCTTGCCGGGAAATCCGAGGTCGAGCAGCCCGCCGTGGCCGACCGCAAGTTCCTGGAAATTGACGTCGACAATTTCGACGACCGGATGAAGTCGATGGCGCCGCGCGCGGCCTTTACCGTGCCGAACACCTTGACGGGTGAGGGCAATCTGGCCGTCGATATCACGTTCGAGAGCATGGATGATTTCAGCCCCGCCGCGATTGCCGCGAAGGTTGAGCCTCTCAAGGAGCTGCTGGACGCGCGCACCCAGCTGTCCAACTTGATGACATATATGGATGGTAAAACCGGGGCCGAGGATCTGATTTCGAAGATCATGCAGGACCCGTCGCTGCTGAAGACACTGGCGGCCCAGCCCAAACCCGGCGCTGACGCCGCCGAGGAGGAGTAAAAGATGGCCGAAGAAGAAGCCAAGGTAGAAGCCGCCGAAGGCGCAACCGCGTTTGGATCCTCGGAATTCGAGGCTCTGCTGACGAAAGAGTTCCGCCCCAAGTCGGATCAGGCGAAAACCGCTGTTGAAAGCGCAGTCAAGACGCTGGCCGAACAGGCGCTGGCCAATACCGGCCTGATCTCGGACGACGCTTTGCGGTCGATCGAAGGTATCATCGCCGAGATCGACAAGAAACTGACCGAACAGGTCAACCTGATCTTGCACCACGAGGATTTCCAGCAGATGGAAAGCGCGTGGCGGGGTCTGCACTATCTGGTGAACAACACCGAAACCGACGAGATGTTGAAAATCCGCGTGATGAACATCTCGAAGAAGGACATGCACAAGACCCTGCGCAAGTTCAAAGGGACCGCATGGGATCAGTCGCCGATCTTCAAGAAACTCTATGAAGAAGAGTTCGGCCAGTTTGGTGGTGAGCCTTATGGCTCGCTGGTGGCGGATTATCACTTCGACCACAGCCCGCAGGATATCGAGCTGCTGGGCGAGATGTCCAAGATCGCCGCTGCCGCGCATGCACCTCTGATTACCGGGGCCAAGCCTAGCCTGTTCCAGATGGACAGCTGGTCGGAACTGGCCAACCCGCGTGATCTGACCAAAATCTTTCAGACTCCGGAATATGCCGCATGGCGGTCGCTGCGCGACAGTGAAGATGCGAAATATGTCGGTCTGGCCATGCCCCGCTTCTTGGGTCGTCTGCCTTATGGTTCGAAAACCGAACCGGTTGAGGAATTCGCCTTCGAAGAAGACACCAGCGGTGCAACCAGTGACAAGTATAACTGGGTCAACGCGGCCTATGGCATGGCGGTGAACATCAACCGGTCCTTCAAGGAATATGGCTGGTGCTCGCGCATTCGTGGCGTGGAAAGTGGCGGTACGGTCGAAGGCCTGCCGGCACATACCTTCCCGACCGACGATGGCGGAGTGGACATGAAGTGCCCGACCGAGATCGCGATTTCGGATCGTCGCGAGGCAGAACTGGCGAAAAACGGCATGATGCCTCTGATCCACCGTAAGAACAGTGATTCGGCGACTTTCATCGGCGCGCAATCGCTGCACAAGCCGGCGGAATATGATGATGCGGATGCAACTGCGAACGCCAACCTGGCCGCGCGTTTGCCGTACCTGTTCGCAACCTGCCGATTCGCGCATTACCTGAAATGCATGGTGCGTGACAAAGTTGGCTCGTTCAAAAGCCGTCAGGATATGGAATCGTGGCTGCAGGGCTGGATTAACCAATACGTGGACTTCAACGCCGATATCTCGGCCGAAGCGGAAAAAGCACGTAAGCCTTTGGCCTCTGCCGAAGTGGTTGTGGAAGATGTCGAAGGCAATCCAGGCTATTACACGTCCAAATTCTTCCTGCGTCCGCACTATCAGCTGGAAGGCCTGTCGGTCTCTCTGCGTCTCGTATCGAAACTTCCGTCCGAAAAAGCTGGATAAAGGTCAAAAAAATTGGCGGCATGTGATGTGTTTCACTGCCGCCGTCACGACCCTCCGGTAAACCGGGTTTAGAAACTAGAAAAGAGGAAGGCTAAAATGGAAAACGTATTTGTACAGATGGACTTCCCGGGCGAAGCACGGGAAAAGCAGCACAAAGATTGGATCGCGGTTAAGTCGATCTCGTGGGAGGTTGAGCGGACGCTGGACATGTCCGACATGGGCACCACACAGCGCGGCTATGCCAACGCGAATTTCGGCAAAGTGACCCTGAACACCGAGCTCAGCAAAGCGTCTGCCAAGATCATGACTTATGTCGCGTCGGGCAAGTCGAACTCGGAAATGCTCATCCACATGTGCCGGTCCGGCGATGACGAAAAGAAAGGCATGGAGCCTTATCTGATCATCAAGCTGCGTGACGCAATCGTGGACAGCTACTCGGTCGATGGTGGCGAAGACTCGATCCCGTCAGAAACCTGGACCGTCGCGTATCGCGGCATCTCGGTTAAGTACAAGATTGCCGATTTCAAAACCGGCAAGCTCAGCGACTGCAACGAGTTCCTGTGGAACCTGGAAACCGGCGACGTCAGCTAAGGTTTCAAACAACTACGGGTCCCGGTGGCATTTGCCGCCGGGGCTTTTGCACTTTTTCCATCCTGACTGCGCGAGGGTTACATGACGCCGGAAGAGCATCTTAAATCAGGCGATCTGGCGGCCACATTGGCCACTCTGCAAGATAAAGTCCGTGCCAATCCCGCAGACGCCAAGCTGCGGATTTTTCTGTTTCAGCTGCTCTGTGTAATGGGCGACTGGAAACGCGCCATCACCCAGTTGAAACTGAGCGCGGAGATGGATGAAGCGGCCACGATGATGGCCAAAACCTACCGCGAGGCCATAATTTGCGAGGTTTATCGCGAAAAGGTTTTCGCGGGTGAAAAGACCCCGATGATTTTTGGTGAGCCGGAAGAGTGGCTGGCCCATCTGATCGAGGCACAGAAACTGACAGCTGGCGGGCATTTCGACCAGGCCGCCGAGCTGCGCGCAAAAGCATTTGACGCTGCGCCCACGACATCCGGTACGGTTAATGGCGAAGCGTTCGAATGGATCGCGGATGCCGATATGCGGCTGGGGCCGGTCCTCGAAGTGATTGTGAACGGCCGCTATTTCTGGCTGCCCTTTTCCCAGATCGTGCGGATCGACATCGAACCGCCCAGCGACCTGCGTGACGCGGTCTGGACAGCCTGCACGCTGACCGTTGCCAGCGGAGGAGAACTCGCCGCCCTGATCCCAACACGTTATGCCGGTTCGACTGAGCAGGGCGATGATGCCGCCCGTCTGGCGCGGGCGACCACCTGGGTCGATGCCGGCGGCGAAACTTTTGTCGGGCTGGGCCAGCGTTTGCTGACGACAGATAAGTCCGACATCGCGCTTCTGGACATTCGCGAACTGGTTCTGGACGTGGCGACCGGTGCCGGGGAAACGGCGGGAGATGGCTGAGAAGACCCTTGCCGAACGCCTGCAACCCTCGCTTCTGGATCGGTTGACGGATGACGCGCCGGATCAGTTGAAAGAGGGGCGGGATTCCCGCGTGATTGACGTCGGGCGCCTGCGTGAGATTATACAGCGCGATCTGTCCATGCTGCTTAACACCACGGATCAATCCGATTTGATTGACGAGGACGTCTATCCTTATGCCTCCAAATCAGTCCTGAACTACGGCATCCGCCAGACTTCGGGCTCGTTCTCAACCTTGCGTCAGGCCCAGCGCATTCAAAAGTCCATTGCCGATTCTATCGAGGTGTTTGAACCACGGATCGTGAAAGGGTCGGTCGCGGTCGAATTGCGCTCGGAAAAGCAATCGGGCGAGATGCATGTGGATTATGACATCCGCGCCGTAATGTGGGCGCAACCCATGCCTCTGGAATTGTATCTGCGCAGCCGGGTCGACGTGACCACCGGCGAAGTCTCGATTGAGCGGAGCTAGGCGCGATGGATACACGGCTTCTGAAACACTACGAAACCGAACTGGCCTTCCTGCGCGAAATGGGGGCCGAGTTTTCAAATGCCTATCCCAAGATCGCCTCTCGTCTGGGGATGGAAGGGATCGAGGTTGTCGACCCTTATGTCGAACGTCTGCTGGAAGGCAGCGCGTTTCTGGCCGCTCGGGTTCAACTGGAACTGGACATGCAGTTCCCGACTTTCACCTCGAACCTGCTCGAGATTGTCTATCCGCATTACCTGGCCCCGACACCGTCGATGATGGTGGCGCAGATGGAGCCCGACATCGGGAATGCCGCCCTGAAAGAAGGCTACCCGATCCCGCGCGGCACCACTTTGCGCGCGCGCCTGGCCGAGGGCGAGCAGACCGCGTGTGAGTTCACCACGTCGTCCGACCTCACCCTCTGGCCGATTGAAATCACCGAAGCCGAGTACATTGACGGCCGGGGAGAGCTGGTGGCTGCCGGGGTGGCGCGCGACACCGACGCGCGCGCCGGTATTCGCCTGCGTTTGAACCGTACCGACGGCGAGCCGATGACCGAGCTGGGTATGGACAGCCTCGTGCTGCATCTGGACACCCAAAGCGGAAAGGCCTGGGCGCTGCATGAGTTGCTGGCCACCCAATGCGTTGGTCTGACCGGTCGTTCGACAGACCGCCGCGCCGACTGGACCACCCGGCTGACGACTGCGGATGTCGTGCCCAAAGGGTTTGACGCGGATGAGGCTCTGTTGCCAACCCCGCGCCAGTCCTTCGACGGCTATCGCTTGCTGCAGGAATACTTTGCGATGCCGGAACGGTTCCTCTTTGTGGAACTGACCGGCTTGCGGCCCGCGCTTGAGAAATCAGGGGGCACGGATGTGGATATCTACATCCTGTTGCAGGACGGGATGCGCGATGTCGCTCCCGCCGTGACCCCTGCGGCCTTCGCCCTTAACGCGGTGCCTGCAGTGAACCTGTTCCACCGCCGCTGCGACCGGGTGCATATCACCCAGATGGACACGCAGCATCATGTGGTGCCGAACCGTACTGCGGGTCTCGACTATGAGATTTTTGGGATTGAACGTGTCACCGGTATTCAATCGGATGAAGAGGGGGACATTCCCTTCCGCCCCTTCTATAGCGACACCGATCTGACGGCTGCGGGCGACAATCACTCGGCCTATTACACGATCAAACGCCGGATGCGGCAGCGCAATGAAAAGGAACGGCTGCGGGGCGTGCGGACCTCGTATCTGGGATCCGAGGTCTACCTGACCTTGGTTGACCGGGCGCAGGCACCCTATCCCGGATCATTGGAACAATTGGCGGTCGAGGCGCTTTGCTCCAACCGCGATTTGCCCCTCTTGCTGGCCGCAGGCGGCGATGACGTCTTTCACCTGCCTGACGGTGGTCCGGTAAAGACAATCCGGACGCCGGTGACACCAACGCGCCCGCACGCGACCTTGGCTCAGGGTGATGCTGCGTGGAAACTGATCAGCCATCTCAGCCTCAATTATCTGTCCATCGCAGGCGACGGGAAAGAAGGCGGGGCGGGCGCTTTGCGCGAACTGCTCGGTATTTATGCCCCACTCGGCAACCGCGTGACCGAGAAACAGCTTGAAGGCGTCGTCTCGGTCTCCAGCCGACCCATCGTGCGCCGGATGAGCGACGAAGTCCTAAGCACGGCGGTGCGCGGGTTAGAGATCACGCTGGGCTTTGACGAAAGCTTCTACGAAGGCACCAGCGTCTATGTGCTGGGCGCTGTGCTCGAGCGGTTCTTCCGCAAATACACCACGATCAACAGCTTCACGGAAACCGTGCTGAAAACCGAACGAAGAGGAGAGATTGCCAGATGGCGACCAGCGGCCGGACTGGGCAGGATCATCTGAGCCTGCTGGCCGCGCTGGCGGCTGATCCTGAAAGGCACCATGTCTTTCAGGCGTTACGGGTGATCGAAGCGCACTACACGGATGCGCCGCGTCTTGGTGAATCGCGCCGTCCGCGCGAGGATCGCGTGCGGTTAGGGCAGGACGTCTCACTGGCTTTTCCGCCCAACACGCTGACGCGGTTTGAACCAGCGACGGACGGTGCGCCGGGCAAACTCAACAACCTGTTCTTTGGCTTTTTTGGTCCGCAAGGCCCTCTGCCCCTGCACTTGACCGAGTTCGCCCGAGACCGTCAACGCAACCACCGCGACCCAACTTTCGTGGCGTTTGCCGATATGCTGACGCACCGGATGATGAGTCTGCTCTATCGTGCCTGGGCTGCCGCGGAACCCGCGCCTAGTTTTGACCGGGGTGACGATCCGTTTGAACAGCGCGTGGCGGCTTTGGCCGGGTTCAAGGGTGCAGACTATAGCGACCGCGATGCAATGCCGGATATGCTACGCCGTTTCTTTGCTGGGCATCTCGGGTCAGGGACGAAAACGGTCGAAGGCTTAATCGCGATCCTGTCGGACTATTTCGGGGTCGAGGCGCACGTGCAGCAGTTCGTCGGCTCGTGGTTGGAGTTGGAGCCGGACGACACTTGGCAGCTCGGCTCGCCCGCGCGATTGGGGCAATCGACCAGCATCGGCAACCGCGTCTGGTCACGCGCGGCCAAGTTCCGTATTCGCATCGGGCCACTGTCGCTGGAAGATTACAAACGCCTGCTCCCCGGCGGCGTTTCTCAGGAACGGATGGAGGCGATTATCCGCACCTATGCCGGTGACACCCTGGATTGGGAGGTCAATCTGGTGCTGGCCGGTGATGAGGTGCCGCGCGCCTCGCTGGGTGGAACGACGCAGCTGGGTCATACCAGCTGGATAAGAACCCGCGATGATCCTGAACAGAACCGCCCGGATGCGGATGATCTGATCCTGTATCCCGGATATGTATCACAAGAATTCGAGGCCGAAGAACTGGCCCATAACGAGAGGTATTGAAGATGACGGAAATCAGCCGTGTGTCGCTGTTCGGTAAGCTGAACAAGCTGGGCTATCAGGCCATCGAAGGGGCCACCGTGTTCTGCAAGATGCGGGGCAATCCGTATGTCGAAATCCAACACTGGCTGCATCAGATCCTGAACGGCCAGGACAGCGACATTCACCGCATCATCCAGCACTACGATCTGGATCCGGGCAAGATTGCATCGGAACTGACGCGCAGCCTGGACATGCTGCCGCGCGGGGCGTCCTCAATCTCGGACCTGTCCGATCATCTGATGGACGCGATGGAGCGCGGTTGGGTCTGGGGCTCATTGCTGTATTCCGACAGCAAGGTGCGGACTGGGTATCTTATCCTCGGCATGCTCAAGACGCCTGCGCTGCGCAATATTCTGGCCAGCATGTCGCCAGAACTGGCCAAGATCGGCGCCGATGATCTGGCCGACAGCTTTGGCGAAGCCACAGATGGCTCATCCGAGGATACGCTGGGTGCACAGGACGGTTCGAACGTGGGTGGCGGAGCGGAACCCGGTGAGGCCAGCGGCGCGATGGCCCCCGGCGCGATGGGCAAGGGTGAGGCGTTGGAGCAGTTTTGCACCGACCTGACCGAACAGGCCCGCAACGGTGAGATTGATCCCATCGTCGGCCGAGATGAGGAAATCCGCCAGATCGTCGACGTGCTGATGCGCCGCCGTCAGAACAACCCGATCCTGACCGGTGAGGCGGGCGTTGGTAAAACTGCCGTGGTCGAAGGGTTTGCTCTGCGGATTGCTCGTGGTGACGTGCCGCCTGCGTTGAAAGATGTGCGCCTGTTGGTTCTGGATGTGGGCCTGCTGCAAGCGGGCGCGTCGATGAAGGGTGAGTTTGAAAACCGCCTGCGTCAGGTGATTGATGAGGTTCAGGCCAGCCCGACTCCGATTGTGATGTTTGTCGATGAGACTCATACGTTGGTCGGGGCAGGGGGCGCTGCCGGGACCGGCGACGCGGCCAACCTGCTGAAACCGGCGCTGGCGCGCGGTACGTTGCGCACAATCGGCGCGACCACATGGGCCGAGTATAAGAAATATATCGAGAAAGACCCGGCTCTGACCCGCCGTTTCCAAGTGGTGCATGTGGAAGAGCCCGATATTCCAAAAGCGGTTCTGATGATGCGCGGCATCGCCTCGATGCTGGAAAAACACCACCGGGTGCAAGTGTTGGACGAGGGGATCGAAGCGGCAGTGACGCTTTCGGCCCGCTACATCCCTGCACGACAGTTACCGGATAAATCGGTCAGCTTGCTGGATACAGCTTGTGCGCGGGTCGCGGTGTCTCAGCACGCGGTTCCGGCCGAGGTCGATGACAGCCAGCGGCGGATTGAGGCTCTGACCACCGAATTGGAGATTATCGAACGGGACGAGACCGCAGGCTATGACGTTGCTGACCGCCGCGAGGCGGTGAATGCCGCGAAAGAGGCGGAAGAGGCGCGGCTGGAAGAACTCAACGGCCGTTGGGAGGCCGAGAAGAAAGTGGTCGAAGAAATCCTCGACCTGCGGGCCAAGCTGCGCGCAGGCGGGCAAGAGGTCGAAGGCACCGGCACCGCTGAAGGCGAAGCCGCGACCGAGGAAGCCCCTGAAACCCAGCCCATCGACCGCGAGGCTCTGCTTGCCGAGTTGAAAGCCAAGAACGCCGAGTTGGAAGAAGTGCAGGGCGACAGCCCACTGATCTTGCCTATCGTCGATCATCAGGCGGTGGCCAGCGTAGTGGGTGACTGGACCGGTATCCCAGTTGGCCGCATGGTCAAGGATGAGATCGAGACGATCCTGAACCTGGAAACCCGCCTGGCCCAACGTGTCATTGGTCAGGATCATGCGATGAAGATGATCGCCAAACGGGTTCAAACCAGCCGGGCGGGGCTCGATAATCCGAATAAGCCCATCGGTGTCTTCATGCTGGCAGGCACCAGCGGCGTAGGTAAAACCGAAACCGCGCTGGCCCTCGCCGAGGTGCTCTATGGCGGCGAACAGAACGTCATCACCATCAACATGTCCGAATACCAAGAGGCGCATACCGTCAGCAGCCTGAAAGGCGCGCCTCCGGGCTATGTCGGCTATGGCGAAGGTGGCGTGCTGACCGAAGCGGTGCGGCGCAAGCCATACTCGGTCGTGCTGCTGGATGAGGTCGAAAAGGCCCATCCGGACGTGCACGAGATATTCTTTCAGGTCTTTGACAAGGGCGTCATGGAGGATGGCGAGGGCCGCGTGATCGACTTCAAGAACACGCTGATCCTGCTGACTTCGAATGTCGGTACCGAGATGATCATGGACATGTGCGCCGATCCGGATCTGATGCCTGATCCGGAAGGTATGGCCAAAGCGCTGCGGGATCCGCTGCTCAAGGTGTTCCCGCCGGCGCTGCTGGGGCGTCTGGTGACGATTCCTTATTATCCGCTCAGCCCCGAGATGCTGGGGGAGATCACAAAGCTACAACTTGGGCGAATCAAGAAGCGCGTCGAATCTGCTCATGGTGTACCATTCGAATACACCGACGCCGTGGTGGACGAGATCGTCAACCGTTGTCAGGAGCTGGACAGCGGTGGTCGTATGATCGACGCGATCGTGACCAATACAATGCTGCCGGATATCTCGGCAGAGTTCCTAAAAAGAATGATGGAGGGCGAAGAAGTTTCCAAAGTCGTGATCGACGTCACAGACGGGGACTTCACTTACGGGTTTGATTGAGCGCAACGCATGATGCGTCTGACCGAGAAAGGGGACACTTTATGAAGGCGACTATGACACCGGAACTGGATCAGAAATGGTGGTCCAAGAACAAACCGAAGCTGATGAAGAAGACCGGCCTGGGAGATGCTTTGAAAGCATACCAGGTCGCCGAAGATCAGATGGATTGGGACAAGACTTTGAAAGCCTTGTCCAACGTCAAACGCAAGGTGGCCGAGGCTGTGAAGCTCGCAGGCAGCAAGCACTCGGATACTGTGACGGTCCTGAAAAAGTACCCCAAGATCATCGACAAGAAAGAAAAGGAACTCGAGGAAAAGAAAAAGGACGCAGCGGCTCGGGCCAAGTCGGCCTCGACCGATGCGCCCAAGCAGAAACTGGGTAAGTCGGTTGTCATCTGGAAGAAGGATCTGGGCACCGAGATTACCAAGAAGTACAAGCCCGACTGGCTGAAAGAGCTAAAGGGCTATGCGTTCCAGTTGAAGCTGAACGATGATCTTCTGGATGTTCTGGAAGATGAAGGCGACTATGTCACGCCGCAGCAGATGGTGGATGACGCCAATGCAGTGACCGACAAGCTGGTTGCCTTGATCGCCAAAGAGTTGATGGCGACGGATGCGGCGATCAAGAAGGCCAGCGACGCAAAGAAACGCGCGGCGTTGATCAAAGGGTTCGACGACAAGCTCGCGACCATCATGAACGGTGCCAAAAAGCACTATGAGTCGATCCCGGCCAAGCGCTGGCAGGCCTTTGTGAAGCGCAAGCAGCAGTACAAGGACTATAAGGTCAAAACCGGCTTTGACATCACGCTTGGCGTGTTGGGTGTCGTCGGCGGGGCCGCGGGCGTGGCCGGTGCGGCCGCAACAGGCGGCGCGTCGCTGGCCTTGGGGATCGTCTCGCTGGTGCGGGGCGTTGCGCAACTGGCTGATAAGATCAAGGACGCCGCGCAAGAGGCCGAGAAGGTCGAAAAGAACCTCAAAAGCGATCTGGACACGCTGCTCAAGCGGTATCGCACTGCGGAAGGCGAGGCCAAAAAGCAGGTTCAAGGCGGTGCCGAGGTTGGTGCTTCAGTCCTCAAGGGTATTTTGGGTACCGATACGCCGTTCCTGGCCACTCTGCCAAAATGCGACAAGAACTATGGTCTGTGGCAAAACAAGGTCGCCGGGCTTGAAGTTGGCGGGCGCAAACTGTCTCAGGCGATCATGAAAGGTCTGCAGGAATGCGACAAGCTTGAGAAAGCCATGAAACAGGCGGACGCGAAGAAGGCCGGTAAGTATCTGGATAAGCTCAAGAAAGCCCGTGCCTCGTTGCAGAAGGGTCTGGATGGGTGTTCGGATATGATGAAGCGGGTCTCGGACGCGGATAAGAACGCGCCGAACCTCAAGAAGATGCTGGATGCGCTGAATTCGAGCAATCCGAAATATGCGCAGATCTTCGACAAGGTATTCCCGGTTGTCGTCAACCTGACGCTGGCGGGTGCAAATGCCGGGGTTGGCTTCAAGGAAGCGTCCAGCACGCTCGACACGGTCAACACGGCGCTTGGGCTATTCAACGACATTGCCTCGGAAGGCAAGGATCAGCTGGAAGAAGCGATCGGCTAAGCGGCGGGGCGGCGCCCGTGGCCCAAAGCCACGTGGCGCCGACCTCATCCGGCAGGAACGAAACGGAATATAGGCGCGAAAAAAATGGCAAAGCAGACAGTTACACCTCACAAGTTTTACGTGGTCGATCTCATCCGGTCGAAGCCCAAGCTTCAGTATATTGAGATCCCCAGCTACCGCGTTGACGTCAAATTCGAAGTCACGGCCAAAGGTCCGGTGCCGTCGACCACGCTGAAACGTCTTGAAGCAGCCGGCATGAAAGAGCTGGAGCGCTATGAGACGGTGATCAGCCAAGAGGCCGTCAAGCTCGACAAGAAAGTCGCCGAGCTGATGAAGACGCCGGGTCAGAAATCTCAGGCTGAAGCCGAGAAGATGATCCAGGCCACCAACCAGATGATCAAGAACGCCCTGCGGTCGGCCGAAGGGGCCGCTCAGGTGGCGATCGAAAAGCAGATCAAGGTTGAGGCGAATAAGGACAAACTGCTGAAAGAGGCGCGGGTCAAGACCACGCTGAAGGTGACAGCTGGTGTGATCAAGATCGGCACGGCTGTCACGCGGCTGGTTGCGACCTCGGGCGCGGATGTCATGGCCTACAAGACCATTGTCAAACAGGTCTACGATCTGGGCAAAGAGGTTCAGCAGCAGTTGAAGGGTGAAGAAAAACTGCGCAAGGACCTGGAAGGCGCCATCCAGAAATACATCAAGCTACGCGGCACCTCGATCATGCAGGCGGCCGAGCGGCAGGGTATCACGGACACTTCGGGTATCTCAGTCAAGAAACCGATGGAGGCGATCAAGAAACTGACCGCCAAGGCCCTCGCCATGGGTGATGAGGTCACCAAGGGCCGGGACGCCAAGAAGATCGCCAAGGAAATCGCGGATTTCGCGATCAAGGGCTATCAGGTCTATCAAAAGGACTCGAACAAGAAACGCGCGCTCTATCGTGAGCATACGACGAAAACGCGCCACAAGGTCGATGATCTGGGCAAGGCCGCTGACAAGCTGATGAAGGCCGCGAAGTCGCAGAAAACCCTGAAAGAGGGCGTCAAGCTCGGGGCTGAATGCATGGCCGTCAAGCGTGAGGCCAGCGCTATGGCCGCCAAGCTCGAGGAACGTCAGAAGTTCCTGGCCGAGATGGAGGCTCTGATGGAAGGCAACGGTCTGAAAGTGGATGACACCACGATCATGGACAAGCTGAAGAAGCTGGACAAGATGACGGTTCTGAAAGAGACCAAGACAATGTTTACCTCGGTCAAAGGGGTCTACAAACTGGTGGACGGAATCAGCGACGTCGTTGGTTAAACACGTAAATCTTCGGGTGCGGTTCGCCGTGCCCGACACCCAAAGCAACAGGAGGTGTTGGTGGAACCCGGTATCGAGAAGAGCGAAACGCTCCGCGACACCGTGCGCGAGTTTGTCGAGCGTAAGGCTGTAACCAACACCATTCTTGGTGTGATCATTTTCAACGCGATCACGCTGGGGCTATCAACCTCTCCTTCGGTTCAATCGAGTATTGGCCCGACCCTGGTTGTGATCGACAAGATCGTGCTGGGCGTTTTCGTGGCCGAGCTGTTGATGAAATTCTATGCTTACCGGTTCAGCTTCTTCAACAACGCCTGGAACATCTTTGACCTTGTTGTTGTTACGCTGGGATTGCTGCCCAACCGCGACGGGCTGTCCGCGCTGCGTGGGTTGCGCGTCATCCGGGCGATGCGTTTGCTATCGGTCATCCCGCAGATGCGGGCTGTGGTCCAGGCCTTACTGGACGCGCTGCCGGGGATGGGCGCGGTGATCATCATGATCTCGATCGTGTTCTACGTTTTCGCCGTCATGGCGACGCTGATGTACGGCCCGGATTTCCCGGAATGGTTCGGTTCTTTGGGTAAATCGCTCTATTCGCTGTTCCAGATCATGACGCTGGAAAGCTGGTCAATGGGCATCGTCCGTCCAGTGATGGAGGTTCATCCCACCGCCTGGATTTTCTTCGTACCGTTCATCGTCATCACTGCCTTTTCAGTTCTGAACCTGTTCATCGGTCTGCTGGTCAACACTATGCAATCCGCTGTGGAGGACGAGTCGGTTGAGGAGTTCTCGCATCTGCGAGAACTGGTGCGCAGCGAGACTGATATCGTAGACGATCGCGTCAAGGAACTGCTGGTCGAAGTTCGCGCCCTGCGGCGTGAAGTGTCCGAGTTGAAAGGTCAAACCGATGGCTGACAGCTCTCAGAAATTCATTGCCCGCAATCGTGCTCCGCGCGTTCAGATTGAATATGATGTTGAGCTTTACGGGGCCGAGAAAAAGGTTCAACTGCCCTTTGTCATGGGCGTGATGAGTGATCTCTCCGGCAAGTCCTCGGTTGAAACGCCCGCAGTTTCGGATCGTAAATTCCTTGAAATTGATGTCGACAATTTCGACGACCGTATGAAGGCCATGGCCCCGCGCGTTGAATTTGCCGTGCCCAATACACTGACGGGTGAGGGCAATCTGTCCGTCGATTTGACATTCGAGAAGATGGCTGATTTCACCCCGGCCCAGATCGCGTCAAAAATCGAGCCTCTGCGTAAACTGCTTGAGGCCCGCACGCAATTGTCGACCTTGATGGCCTATATGGATGGGAAGACCGGGGCCGAGACGCTGATCGAAAAAGTGCTGGCCGATCCGGCCCTTCTGGGCGCGCTTGCGGGCAGTACGCTCCCCGAGCAGGACAATGAGGCCACGTTGGACGCCTTGCGGGATATGATGCCCGAGGATGCCCCAGCCGACAATTCTGTGGAGGATGCGCTTGCGTCTTTGCCCGAGGTTGAGGTCGTAGCAGAACAGGATCAATCGGCTGACATCTTGTCTGATCTTGCGGCTGACGCTCCTGAGGACGCGCCTGAAGATACAGCCGTTGCTGATGCCTTGTCCTCTCTGCCCAGCTCGGTTGAGCCCGAGGCGCCTGTAGATGACAGCGCAGATGTCCTGTCGAATCTGGCGGCGTCAGCGCCTGATGAAGCGGCTCAGGACACCTCTCTCTCGGACGCTTTGTCTTCGCTGCCGGAAACCGAGGTTACTGAGGTAGCCGACACGTCGGGCGATATTCTCGCGGAGTTGGCCGACGCGGCACCTGCGGATGAGGTCGAAGACACAGCCGCAGATGACATCCTGTCCAGCCTGCCAGATGTCGAACTTACGGCTGAAGAGGACGCGTCGGATGATATCTTGTCCGATCTGGCCAGCTCTGAGCCTGATGATGAGCCCGAGGATACGTCGGTCGCGGATGCTCTGTCTTCTGTTCCAGAGGTTGAACTGCCCGACGTTTCGGATGACTCTACGGGTGTTCTTGCCGATCTGGCCGATGCTGCGCCCGAGGCGACCGAGGTTGAGGATGTGACCTCCGATATTCTATCTGACCTCAGAGATCTGGAAACGGAAGAGGTCGAAGACAGCTCTGTGTCCGATGCCCTGGCGTCTCTGCCCGAAACTGATGTCGCGGATGAGATTGATGGGTCCAATGACATCCTGTCGGACCTTGCAGATGCTGCGCTGGATATTGAGGTCGAAGACGACATGCTCGGCGATGTTCTCGCCTCGGTGCCCGAGGTTGAGGCAGCGTCTGAGACGGATCAGAGCGACGATATCCTCTCGGAAATAGCCGATCTGGAACTGGAGGAGATGGAAGAGGACGGCGTACTGGATGCGGCGCTTTCGTCGCTTCCGGATGCCGATGAAGAGGCCGAGGAAGATCATTCGGACATTTTGTCCAACCTCGCCGATGCTGTTCCAGATGAAGTGGCGGACGACGTTGATCTGGACGGTCTGTTGGATGATCTGGCGGAGATGGCTCCCGAGGAAGCTGATGAGCCTGCCGCGGACGACATACTCGCCTCGGTGCCCGAACCGGACAGCACGGATGAGGACGATCCGTTGGAGGACATCCTCGGTGATCTGGCCAGTGACGATCAACCTGATCCAGAGGCAGATGCGTCCGGCCTGGATGATTTGCTTGCCGATCTGGCGGATTCTGCTGACGAGGCACAGACCGAGGAGGATGTTCTGGATGACATCCTCGGGGATTTGGTGGAACCCGAAGCTGATGAGGTCGACGAAGCCGACGTAGAAAACGTTCTTGCAGTTTTAGCCGAAGAGCCTGACGGCGATCTGGATGATCTTTTGAATGACCTTGGGTCGGATGAGGATACATCTGCACCGACGGATGAAGCGGCCGATGACCTGGAAGATCTGCTGGGTGATCTCGAAGAGACGTCAGATGATGCGTCTGACGATCTGGATGCGCTTCTGGGTGATTTGGAATCCGAGCCTGACCGCGACGCCGCTTCAGACGATTTGGGTGCCTTGCAGGGTGATCTTGAAGGCGACGATGAGACAGAAGATGCGGATACAGAAGATGTCGATGCGCTGCTGGCGGACCTCGGCGACGATGTTGAGGGTGAAGATGCTGGCGCGGGCGATCTTGACGCCTTGCTGGGTGATCTTGACGGCAGTGATGAGACCGAAGACGTGGATACAGATGATCTCGATGCGCTTTTGGCGGACCTTGGCGACGATGTTGAGGATGAAGATGCAGGCGGGGATGATCTGGATGCCCTGCTGAACGACCTGGGGTCGGATGAGGACAGTGCGTCTGAGGAGGGTTCAGAAGATGATCTGGACGCTCTGCTGGCGGATCTTGGCGACGATGAAACTGGTTCAGACGACCTTGATGATCTGTTGAACGATTTGGGCGCAGATGACGAAAACGAAGAATCCTCTGACGACGCAACAGATGATTTGGATGCCCTGCTGGGCGATCTAGACTTGGACGACGAGGGCGGATCTGATGATCTGGACGCTCTGCTGGGTGACCTCGATGCCGATGACGCGTCAGATGGCTCAGCGGAATTGGACGACGAGCCGCAATTGGCATTTGGCCGCATGAGCGCGGATCGACCTGACCCGGAACGGCTAAATCGCACCCGGTTCCGGATCGCGATCTTTGGCGATTTCTCAGGCCGCGCGGCGCGTGGGCAGATCGAGACCGGAGACGCCTTGGCTGCACGCAAACCTATCATTCTGGATCCCGATACGGTCGAAGAGGTGATCGAGGGCTTCGCAACCGATCTTGTGCTGCCGATTGGCAAGGACGGGGCCGGGATCGAAGTGAAACTGAAAGAGTTGGACGATCTGCATCCCGACGAACTTTATGAAAAGGTTGAATTGTTCGATGGCCTCTCGGGTCTGAAAAGCCAGCTGAGCGCGGGTGGGACTGCAGATCACGCCGCCAAACAGCTGATTGGTTGGGGGGAAGAGTTCGGGCAGGCGGTTGTGCCGCCACGCAAATCTTCGAGCGGTAACACGGTTCGTGCTGACCTTAAACTCAGCGATTTTCAGAAACTAATCGGCGATACATCGGGTGAACTGGCGCAGGCCTCACCCGTTGATGACCTTTTGAAACGCGTGGTCGGCCCGCATATCCGCAAACTGCCCAGCCCCGATGTGCAGGCGATGCAAAAGGCCGTGGATGAGGCGCTGAGCGCAGCCATGCGCATGGTTCTGCACCACCCAGAGTTCCAATCCGTCGAAGCACAGTGGCGCAGCCTCGATCTGATTGCGCGCAGCGTCGAGGATGACGATACGCTCGACGTGGTTTTGTATGACGTCTCGGCTGAAGAGATCGCGGCAGATTTGGCCGCCGAGGAAGATCTGGCGAAAACCGGTCTTGTTCGGTTGCTGACCGAAGAGCCGTTGGACGAAGAAAACGGGCGCGGCGGGTATTCAGCACTGATCGGGCTTTATACCTTTGAGGAAACGCCGCCACATGCGGAACTGCTGGGCCGTATTGGCCGCGTCGCGGCCCATGTTGATGCGCCGTTCATCAGTGCAATCACCCCGGCCTATCTGGATGTGAAGCCCGAGGACCGCCACCCACTGGTGGTTGAAGCCTGGGATACGCTGCGCGCGATGCCCGAAGCCGGGCATGTTGGCCTGGTGTCTCCCCGGTTCCTGCTGCGGCGGCCATACGGAGCGAAGTCCGAGCCGATCTATGAGTTCGACTTCGAAGAATTCACCGAGTCTGAAGGCCTGCGCGGCATGCTTTGGGCCAATCCGGCGGTTCTGGTGACGATCCTGTTGGCGCGGTCCTTCAAGCAAAATGGCAAGGCGATGAATTTGGGCTCGGTCATGAGCTTGGGTGGCATACCTTACCATTTCGTAAATGACCGCTATGGCGATCAGGTGGCGCTGCCCTGTACGGAACGCAATATCACGTTGGCCAAGCACGAACACTCGGTCCAGCGCGGCTATATGCCGGTACTGTCTGTCAAAGGCCGCGATGAAATCCGGCTGGGCTCGTTCAACTCGGTTGCCGGTCAAGAGATTCTGGGCCCGTGGTCCGGTATGCCCGCGCCAGCTCCGTCGCCGGATGTGCCTGCTGCGCCTGAGGCTGATGAGGATGACGATCTGGATTTGGATCTGGATCTTGATACAGGCGATGACGATGATTTCGACCTCGATCTGGACCTTGGAGATGACGACAGCGGCGATCTTGACGATCTGCTGGCGTCATTCGGGGATGATGATGACGGTGACGATAGTGATGATGAAGATATGGACCCCGAACTTGCTGCACTGCTGAACGATTTGTGACGGCGCGGTGAACGAGAATTGGAAGGAACGGTAAATGGCTGAGAGTCTGCAAAGTAAAGAGTGGCCGCTTCGGATAACGGGGTCGTATAGCTATGGTGAGGATGATCTTGTCATCAGGCGGGCCGTCGTCTCAGAAGAGCTTGGGAAACTGACCGAAATTCAGGTCGAATTCCTGTCGGAAAAGACCACGATTGCGTTGGACAAACTGCTGGGCAAGGTGATGACCATTCATCTGGCCGCCGATGGGGCCGAGCGTAAGTTCACCGGCACAATTGTAAGGGTGGAACGACTGGCGCTGCGCGACGGCTATGTACAGTTTCTGGCCGAATTGCGCCCGTGGTTTTGGTTGCTAACGCAGACCACTGACAGTCGCATCTTTCAAGAGATGACTGCCGTGCAGATTATCGAAAAGATTTTCGGTGAATACGGGCTCACGGATTTCAGAAAAAGCCTCCGCGCTACTTACCAGCAACGCGAATATTGCGTGCAATATCGCGAAACGGATTTCGACTTTATCTCGCGCCTGATGCAAGAAGAGGGCATCTACTACTATTTCGATTATACGAATGCCAAAGACAAGAATGAGACGCTTGTCATGTGCGACGGACCAAACGCGCATACGCCGATCGCCGGGGACGCAAAGGTCGAATTCCGGGGCGGGGATGATTACAGCCAACGTCTTGGTGACTCGGTCACCGAATGGGCCGCGTCCGAGACGATACGGCCTGGGGTAGTTTCGCTCGGCGATTTTGATTTCGAAAAGCCCAAAGCGTCACTGGATGCGCGGGCCAAAACGCCGACCGGCGCAAAGCACGGATTCAAGGACAAGCTAGAGCTTTACGATATTCCAGGTCACTACAAGGAAACCGGGCCGGGCAATACGTTGGCCAAGGTGCGGATGACGGCGGAGGATGCTCTGTTCGACCGGCGGCGCGGGCGGGCTTCGGTCCGGGCGCTGGAAACCGGGCGCAAGTTCACGCTGAAGGATCATCCCGACAAGGCGGAGAACGCGGAATACCTGATCACCAAGGCGCGGTATTTTCTTCAGACCACCGAAGGTTATGGATTTGCCAAGAACGACAAGGATCTGGACACCGGAGCACTAGAGTTTCCGGAGGACAGCAATGAGATGTTCATGGTCGAGTTTGAGGCCCAGCCCGGCAAAACCGAATTCAAATCATTGCGCACGATCCCCTGGCCAGAAATCTCGGGTCTGCATACGGCCATCGTGACCGGCAAGGCTGGTGAGGAAATCTGGACTGACAAATACGGTCGCATCAAGGTTCAGTTCCATTGGGACCGCGAAGGCAAGAAGGACGAAAAGACTACCTGCTGGGTGCGGGTTGTCACCCCTTGGTCGGGTAAGAACTGGGGTATGGTCAGCATCCCTCGGATTGGGCAGGAGGTTGTCATCCAGTTTGAAGAGGGTGATCCGGATCGGCCGATCTGCACGGGCATGCTCTACAATGCCGACACCATGCCACCCTATGCCTTGCCTGCAAACCAGACGCAAACTGGGATCAAGACGCGGTCCTCGAAACAGGGCAGCGCCGAGACGTTCAACGAGCTGATGTTCGAGGACAAGAAAGACGCCGAACTCGTGCGCTTTCAGGCGCAGAAGGATCACGAGAAGCTGGTCAAGAATATGTCCACGATTACCATTGGCTATGACAAGCTGGACAAGGGTGGCAATGGCGGTGACGGCTGCCTCAGCCAAGTGGTCAAGAAGAACGTGGATGAGACGATCAAGGAAGGTGACCATACCTTCACCATCGAGAAGGGTAACCAGACGGTCAGCATCAAGACTGACCAGACCGAGACTATCGAGGGCAAGTCCACCCGCACCGTCACCGGCAATCACGCCGAAACGATCAAGGAAGGCGACAAATCCACGACGGTAAAGATGGGTGACATTCAAGTCGATGCCAAAATGGGCAAGATCACAATGACCGCAATGAAGTCGATCGAATTGAAGGTTGGTGGCTCATCGATCAAACTGGACCCGACAAGCATTACGATCAAGAGCACGATGATCAAAGTCCAGGCCAATGCCAAGCTGGATGCAAAAAGCCCGATGACGACGGTCAACGGTGACGCCATGCTGACCCTCAAGGGCGGCCTGACAATGATCAACTAAGGGGGCAACGCGATGACAGACCGATTTTCCGGAATGACCAAAACGCCCCAGATGCCCGCTGCGCGCATGCTGGCCGATGCCAATGCCCGCCTGAGCGTCAAGCTAGAGGCCCCGGCCAGTGCGCCTTTGGATGTGGTGTTGACTGAATTGGAAGAGAAAGGCGCAGTGATCGATATCCTACGCCTTCTGGGGGTGGCCTTGCCTGCCCGAGAGCGCGTGTGGTGGTCTTGTCTGGCCGCGCGCGACTATATCGGTGAGGCCCCGGACAACAACACGCCCGCACTGGCGGCGTCTGAGGAATGGGTGTTTCGCCCTACGCCTGAAAACCGCGACAAGGCGGGCGCGACGATTGATCTCGCCGAACCAGACGATGAGACGGTAAATTGCGCCATGGGCGTGTTATACTCGGACGGAACCTTGGGTTCGGGTGATCTGGCCAACGTTCCGGCCCCTCTCGGTGCGGCCGAAGTTGTGGCCTTTGCGATGAATGTTGTTGCAATGGACAAACATGAAGAGGATTTTGACTCCTACGTGCAGTTGCTGATTGACCGTGGGGTCGATATTGCTCGGGGTGGAAATGGTAAGCTGGACCGCGAGAAGGCCAGCGCTGAGACAGAGGAGTAAGCATGGGATTCCCGCAAGCACGAATCTTGGACTTGCATGCGTGTACGCTGCCTGCTCCTCCGCCAGCCCCGCCACCGCCAGCTCCGGTGCCGATGCCGATCATGCCGCCCTGCTGTACGACGGTTCTGGTGGGAAAACTGCCCGCAGCGCGTCTGTCAGATATGGCGACACCGGCATTTCCGCACCCGATCATCAAGGGTTCGGCCACCGTTCTGATCGGCAAGCTGCCTGCGGCCCGTGTGACGGATACCTGCGCCTGCGGTGGCCCGATCATCAAGGGCGAGTTTACCGTACTGGTCGGAGGATGAAGACAAACGAATGACGGTCACTTTGAAATTCCAATCCACCGGCGTGGTACCGGGCGACGGGCGCCCGGTCTCGATGCAGGGGGGCTCTTTGACCGTGGGGCGTGGGCCGGCCAATGACTTGGTCCTGCCTGACCCTGAAAAGACGCTTAGCAAAAGCCATTTCGTGATTGAAGATCACAATGGAAACGTGGTGATTGTTGATCTGTCGACGAACGGAACTTTTCTGAACTACTCGAAAATACCTCTAGGCCGGACACCGACGCCGCTCAACAATGGCGACGTGCTGGTTGCGGGTGGGTACGAGATGGTTGTCGAAATTGGGGCGGACCTGCCCAGTTTCGAAGAATCGATCCCCCAGCCTGCGCAACAGGCGGGGGTGTCTCCGGGTATGTCCCAGAACGCGCCGGATCCGATGGCGTTGCTGGACGATGCCGCTCCAGGCGGGGATTTTCTTGATGATCTTTTGGGCGGTGAAGCCAAAGGGCCCGGGCAGATTTCCACGCCCGACCCGATGGATGAACTGCTGCCGCCCTTGGAGGATGACGATCCGTTCTTTGCCAAGCCCAAGGATTTGCATGCGGATATGGGCGCAAGCGATGCGATGCATAACCCGTCGGCCAGCGACGCGTTTACCGCACCCTCCGCAGGCGGAGCGAACCTGATCCCAGATGACTGGGATGATGATCTGCTGTCGCCCGCGGGCGGCTCTGCCTCGGACCCGTTTTCCGCGCCTGAACCGGCGCGTCCGGAACCCACCGCGCCGCCTCCGATCAAGCCAAAGCCGGGCGGCCAGGCCGATGTGGCTCCGCCCCCCGAACCGGTTGAGGCAGAGAAACCCGTTCCGACCGGCGGTGGCGATCAATCCGCTGCCCGTGCCTTGCTGGAGGCGTTGGAGGTCGACGATCTGCGCATCGACGATGCCGATTTGCCTGCCACAATGGGCCGTATGGGCCGTGTGTTGCGGGTGATGATCACTGGTTTGCGGGAAATCCTGATGACCCGCACCTCGATCAAGTCCGAGTTCCGTATCGAACAGACCATGATCAATGCTGGCGGCAACAACCCGTTGAAGTTCTCGATCAGCCCCGAACAGGCGATTGAGGCGTTGGTCAAGCCGCGTGTCAAAGGCTACCTAGCCTCGGAAGAGGCGACCGAACAGGCGCTGAACGACATCAAGGCGCATGAGGTCGCGATGGTCACGGGCATGGAGGCCGCTCTCAAGGGCGTTCTGGCCCGGCTTGACCCCGAGGTGCTGGCAGGAAAAATTGAAGGTTCCGGCAAACTTGGGTCACTTTTTAAAGGTAAAAAGGCCCAATACTGGGAAGTTTACGAGAAGATGTATGCCGATATCTCGGATCAGGCAGAGAATGACTTTCACGATCTCTTCAGCCGAGAATTCGCGCGCGCGTATAAAGAACAGCTGGAAAAGCTGAAGTAACGCCCCATTGCGGGCGGCAAGAGCAAGGGAGGGCAGCCATTGTCCTGGGACAGCAAGGTGCTTTGGACCGAAGGGTTGTTTCTGCAGCCCCATCACTTCCAGCAGGCGGATCGGTATACCGAGGCGCTGGTGGCCGGTCTCGCACGCCGGGTCACGCCTTATGCGTGGGGTGTCGGTGCGTTAGAGATCGATGATGAAGTGCTTAAGGTCGGTCAGTTTGCCTTGAAATCCTGCTCGGGCCTGACGCCGGACGGACAGGTATTTCGCGTGCCTCAGGCCGAAGATCACCCGCCTGCGCTGGAAGTGCCCGAGACGATCAAGGATTGCGTTGTTTACCTAACGGTTCCTCAACGACGGCAGGGCGCATCCGAGGTGGATCTGAGCGGGGCCGAACAATCGGTCAGCCGACTGCGTCCGGCCGAGCAGGAAGTCACCGATGTGATGAGCCAGCAGAAAAAGCCTGTCACGTTGGGTGTAGGCAAACTCCGCTTGCAGTTCGCGCTGGAAGTGGATGATTTGGCGGATAAATTGGCGATCCCGATTGCCAAGATCATCGAAGTGCGCCCGGATAAAGAGATCATACTGGATCGCGGTTTCATCCCATCTGTGCTGGACGTACGCGCCGCCGCTGCGCTGGCCGGTTTCATGAATGAGCTTGAGGGGATGCTGTCTCACCGCATGCAGGCCTTGGCAGGGCGTCTTTCGGACGGTGGACCGGCAAAGGGGGCTGCCGAGATTTCGGACTTCCTGCTGCTGATGACCATCAACCGCAACCTGCCTTTGGTGCGCCATTTCGCCAATATTGAGAACGTGCATCCCGAACATGTCTACCGTGTCTGCGCTGCGCTCGCCGGTGAGCTGGCGACCTTCATGAGCACCGAGAAAGAGGCCGTGCAATTCCCGGCCTATCAGCATGACGACCTGACCGCTTCGTTCGCGCCTGTCATTCGGACCCTGCGGCAATACTTGAGTTCCGTGTTGGAGCAGACGGCGGTCTCAATCCCGCTGGAGGCGCGGAAATATGGCATCAGCGTGGGCGTGATTGCCGACCGCAAGCTGATCGGCAATGCCGGTTTCGTGCTGGCCGTGAACGCAGATATCCCGGCCGAGGACGTGCGCCGCCATTTCGCCGGGCAAGCCAAAACCGGCCCGGTTGAGGAAATCCGTCAACTGGTGAACTCGGCGCTTCCCGGTATCACTCTGCGCCCGTTGCCTGTCGCTCCGCGGCAGATTCCGTATCACTCCGGTGTCGTCTATTTCGAACTGGATGCCGCCAGCCCATACTGGGGCAAGATGACCACCTCGGGTGGGATCGCGGTTCATGTATCGGGGCAATATCCGGGACTTGAGATGGAGCTGTGGGCGATCCGCAACCAATAAGAGTGAACGTGATCACTGGCGGCGCCGAAACAATTTGATAGGGCTTGATATGTGGGTCACACTCGTGACGCGGAAGCCTTAGGGGAACAGGTCAAAGAATGTCCGACAAAGATCCATTTGCCGAACCGGACGACACCGACAAGACGGTCATTCGCCCCAATCCTGGTGGGCGACGTCAGGCGGGTGGAATGCAGCAACCGCCGGCTCCGCAGCAACCGGCCGGATATCCCGATCCGATGCAGGTGCCACAGCCCGAGCCCATGGCACAACCGGCGCCGGGCGGCGCTGGATACGGGGTGCCTCAATCCCAGACGCCCCAATCCCGGCCTGCGTCCGGTGGGGAAGAGGTCGCGACTACGGGTATGAACCGGCTGAACGCCTGCGCGGCATCACTGTTTTCGTTGATCAGCCGCATTCGCAATCGCGCGCAGCATATGGATCCGGACAAGCTGCGCCAAAGCGTTGTGGCCGAGGTGCGCGCGTTTGAAAATGCCGCTTTACAGGCGGGTATAGCAGCGCAGACGGTCAAGATCGCGCGCTATGCTCTGTGCGCAACCCTGGACGATGTTGTGTTGAACACACCGTGGGGCGGCCAATCCACTTGGGCGACCCAATCGCTGGTCGGCACCTTCCACCGAGAGACCGTCGGAGGTGATCGCTTCTACGACCTGCTGGCGCGTCTCGAGCAGGACCCGGCCAACAATATTGAACTGTTGGAATTCGTCTACATGTGCCTCTCGCTTGGGTTCGAGGGGCGTTTGCGCGTCGAACAGGGCGGGGCGGACAAGCATATGCAGATCCGTCAGGGTCTGGCGCGGATCATTCGCGCTCAACGGGGTGACGTGGAACGGGATCTCGCTCCGCATTGGGAAGGGGTCGACAAACCCTACCGTGCCCTCAGCCTTTGGAAGCCCGTCTGGATCGCAGTTGGCGTGACCGCTCTGCTGCTGTTGATCGAATTTGGTGGCCTGTCTTATCTGCTGTCCAACAAGACGGAAAACCTTGTGGGGCAGATGTCGGTGATTGATGCTGGTCGGGTGACAGAGCTGCAGCGCCGCGCGCCGCCGCCTCCGCCGCCACCGCCGCAAGCCCAGCCGCAGGTCGAAAAGGTCGTGGCTTTCCTGCAGCCCGAGATTGACGAAGGGCTGGTTGAGGTCTTTGAGAAGGGCAACACGCTGATTATCCGGATCAAGGGATCGGGCATGTTCGGGTCGGGTTCGGATCACCTGCAGGACAAATTCAAGGAGCCGGTGCGCCGCGTGGCTGTTGCGCTAGACAGAGAACCCGGAGGGGTCATCGTGACCGGGCACTCAGACAATGTGCCGATCCGCTCATCGCGCTTTCCGTCCAACCTCGCTCTGTCTCTGGCACGGGCCAAATCGGTGATGAACCAGATGGCGGGTGAGATTTCCGATCCCGACCGCCTAAGCGCCGAAGGCCGTGCCGATAGCGAACCGATTGCCGACAACTCGACCCGCGAAGGCCGGGCCACGAACCGCCGGATCGAAGTCCTGCTGGTTCAGGAGGAGAACTGATGATCCGCCGCGTTTTAAGATATGTTTTCATGTCGATCTACACCGTGCTGTTCTTCACGGCGACGGTACTGGCTGGGTGTCTGTACTATTTCGGCCCGTGGATCGGCTCGGATGAGTGGCGGCCACTGGACGGGGTCGGAACCCGCCTAATCTGGTGCGGGGTGATCTATCTTGTTTTCTTCCTGATTGGTCTGACCATCTTCCTTCTGCGCCGTCGACGCGAAAAGAAACTGACGGAAGAGATCACTGAGTCCGTCGCCGATGGTGGCGACATGATAGACAGCGAGATTTCCGAGCTTCGCGGCAAACTGAAAACGGCGATGGCGGCATTGCGCAAGTCCAAGAACGGGCGGCGCCATCTGAATGAGCTGCCCTGGTACGTCATGATCGGCCCTCCGGGCGCTGGCAAAACGACGGCGATTGTGAACTCGGGCCTGAACTTTCCGCTGGCAGATGAGCTGGGCAAGACTGCGATTGGTGGTGTTGGCGGCACGCGCAACTGTGACTGGTGGTTCACCGAGAACGCCGTTCTGATCGACACGGCCGGGCGCTACACCACGCAGGAAAGCGATGCCGAGGTCGACAATGCAGCCTGGATCGGGTTCCTGAACCTGCTCAAGAAATACCGCAAAAGGCAGCCGATCAATGGTGCGATGATTGCGATTTCGCTGTCTGACCTGTCCTTGCAGGACGAGGTCACGCAGAAAGAACACGCCAAAGCTGTCCGTCGCAGACTGGAAGAGCTGCGTGAAAAGCTCGGTGTGCGGTTCCCGGTTTATATCCTGTTCACCAAGGCCGACCTCATCGCAGGTTTCGCCGAATTCCACGACAATCTGGGCAAAGAAGATCGCGAGCAGGTTTGGGGCTTTACACTGCCATTGGACAAATCGCGCAGCGAACAGTCTCCGGTCGCGGCTTTTGATGAGGAGTTCGCGCTACTTCTGGGTCGTCTGAATTCGCAGTCCTTGGAGCGGATGCAGACCGAGACGGACCCGCAGCGCCGGGCGTTGATTGCCGGGTTCCCGATACAGGTCGCCTCGGTTCGCAAAGTCGCGCATGAGTTCCTGACAGAAGTTTTTCAGGACAGCCGCTATCAGCACCGCCACATGCTGCGCGGGGTCTATTTCACCTCTGGCACGCAAGAAGGCACACCAATTGACCGACTGATGCTGGGCATGGCACGGACCTTTGGGATTGGCCGTCAGGCTATCGGCTCGGGGCAGGGGTCGGGTCGGTCCTATTTCCTGACGCGCCTGTTCGATCAGGTGATCTTCCGCGAGGCTGGGCTGGTCAGCGCCGATGACAAGGTGGAAAAGCGCTACAAGATCACCAAATGGGCCTCGATTGCCGCGACTATTATTGCCGCCGTCACGGTCGGAGCTTTGCTCGTGCGCAGCTTCATGGGCAATACCGATCTGATCGCCGAGGCGCAGGAGGGTGTGTCCGCCTATCAAGCCGCCGCTGCGACTTTGCCACCCAGCCCCGTTGGAGACACCGATCTCGTTCCGGTCGTGCAAGCGTTGAACACTCTGCGCGATCTGCCGGCCAACCCGACGCTATCGGATCCTGAACCTGAAACACGTCTGACCTACGGTCTCTATCAGGGCGACGTTATCGGCACACAGGCGGCGCAAACCTATCGCGCGGCGTTGAACCAGCGCCTGTTGCCGCGTCTTCTGCTGCGTCTGGAAGAGCAGATGAGCGCCAATATCAATAACCCTGATGTGCTCTATGAGGCGCTGAAGGTCTATCTGATGCTGGGTCTGCAGGGGCCGATGAACCAGGATTTGGTCAAGGAATGGATGAACATTGACTGGAGCGTGTCCTTCCCCGGCCCATCGCGTGAGGAATTCCGCGCGGATCTGAACGATCATCTCGACGCCATGTTGAGCCAGCCGATGCAAGAGATCGCTCTGAATGGCCCAATGGTGGATCAGATTCAGGGTATCCTTTCGGAACTCCCGCTGGCGCAGCGTGTCTATAACGGCATCGTCTCCAGCCCTGCGGCCACAGCGCTGCCAGAGTGGCGGATCACCGAAGTGGGTGGCCCCGCTGTCGGGCGCGTTCTGGTACGGTCCTCCGGGAAACCTCTGAACGACGGGATTGAAGGTATTTTCACCTATAATGGCTTCAATAACGTCTTCCTTGGTGAGGCGATTGGCGTCGCCAAACGCGTGCAGAAGGAAAGCTGGGTTTTGGGACCCCGAGGTGAGGCCGAACAGACGGAGCAGGCTCTTGCTGCCCTCAGCCGAGATGTTCTGGACCTATATTACAACGACTACATTGCACGCTATGACGCTATGCTGGGCGATATCGACATCGTCCCGATGGAAAGCCTCAGCCACGCGGTTGAGGTCACCAATGTGCTGTCAGGTCCGACTTCACCGATCGTGAATGTCCTGAATTCGATCTCGGATGAGACGAAACTGACCGAAAACCGGTCAATTCTCTCGGGCAATGATGCGATCAGCGAAGGCGTTTCCGGTGCCGCCGCGATTGAGCTGCAATCCGCGACCTCAGCCCAGACACAGATCCTGTTGGAAGCCTTGGCCAAAACCAGTGGTGTCAATGCCGGCGAACCCGTGCAAGCGCCGGGGCAGTATGTCGAGGACCGCTTCGACTGGTTGCATCAATTGGTTGAGCGGCAAGAGGGGCAACCTTCGCAGCTGGACATGCTGATGGGGTCGCTTACGAGCGTGTATCAGGAGCTGAACAAAATGTCGTTCAGCGGTGTCTCCGGTGGTGAAACCGGGCAGGCCTTGCAGCAGTTCCAGCAGGAAGCCGCACGAATTCCCGGCCCTATGGAACGCTGGGCCCTTCAGATCATCGATGGCTCGTCCGGGATTACTTCGGATAGTACCCGTTCGTCCATCAACGCGCGGTGGCAATCGACCGTTCTGCCGTTCTGCGAGCAGGTTGTCGGGGATCGCTATCCGTTCAACCGCCGCTCGGGCGCGGATGTCGCGATGGGTGACTTTGGCAAGTTGTTCGGTCCGCAAGGTCTGATCGACTCGTTCTTCAATGAAAACCTCGCCAAACATGTGGATATGCGCACGCGACCATGGTCGTGGAAGTCCGGGGTCAATGCGACCGATCTGGGCATCAGCCAGGCGGTTCTGACCCAGTTTCAAAATGCCGCCGAGATCAAGGAGGCGTTCTTTGCGGCAGGCCCGCAGCCGCAAATCCAATTCCAGATTATGCCCGAGGCACTGGACCCAAAGGCCAAAGGCGTCAAGCTTGAGATAGATGGCCAAGTGCTGGAGTTCCAACATCGCGGCGGCTTGCCGTCACCCCTTGCGGTGACATGGCCGGGCTCGGTTGGGCTGGCGCGCGTCAGTTTTGAGCCGGAAAAGCGCAATATCGAAAGCGTTCTGTCCAAGGACGGACCCTGGGCCTGGTTCCGCTTGCTGGACGCGGCCGAGGTACGGCGCACCAATGTGTCTGACCGCAAGAAGGTGATCTTCAATGTTGGTGGTCGCATCGCAATCTTCCAATTGCAGTCGGGTTCGGTCATCAATCCGTTCGCTTTGCCGGCGCTGCAGAAATTCAGCTGTCCCAAGTCGTTCTGATGCAGGCAGGCGGGTTTGGTGCATTCGGCAAGATGCCCTCGGTCGGAGACTTCTTCCGCCTCGGAGTGTCTCAGGCGTTTGTACAGCCGTGGGATGAGTGGATTCAGCGCAGCATGTTGGCTGCGTCAGAAGCTTTGGGTGAGGCATGGGATTCCCGCTACATGTCTGCTCCGATCTGGCGGTTTTGCCTGTCTCCGGGGCTGGCTGGGCCGCAAAAAATGCTGGGGGTTCTGATGCCTTCGGTGGATCGGGTCGGACGGCGGTTTCCTTTGACCCTGGTTGCCGGGGTCTCGAACGAAGGGTCTGCCGCGTTGGCGCATTTTCGGGCAGCTGAGGTCTACCGACAGCTTGAAGATCTGGCGCTTGCCGCGCTCGAAGATGACATGACCCGCGACAAGCTGGCCGAAGGTCTGGCCGCTTTGCCAGCCCCAACGCAGCAACCGACGGCGCCTGTGCGCGCGCATGGGAACACGATGGTTCTGACCCGCGGGGAAGTTTCCGACAGCTTGCTACCTGATCTGGCGGCGGGGTTGATGTCGCAAAGATATCGCACCCCAAGCGTTTGGAGCACTGAAATCGGCGGCGTCCCCCGAATGATGATCTGCGAAGGTTTACCGGATGGGGCAAACATGCAAGGCTTGTTCAACCTACACGCCGCATTGTGGACCGAGGCACGACCAATATGAATTCAAGTCACCGCGTTCGGTACAGCGCACGCAGCCATGTGGGCCTCAGGCGGAAGGTCAACGAAGACGCGGTGCTGGCGCTGCCCGAGGAAAGCCTCTGGTTGGTGGCTGACGGTATGGGCGGGCATGACGCGGGAGACTATGCCAGCCGATTGGTCGCGGATATGGTTGCCGCAATCCCGCCCGGTTTGGCCCCTGCAGATCGGTTGACCGCATTGCGAGACGCGATCCAACGCGCCCATGCCGTGATCCGGCAAGAGGCCGCTGCCCGAGGTGGCGGCACGATTGGTACGACGGTCGCGTGCATGATGCTCGCTAATGGGCACTTCGTCGGGCTTTGGGCCGGTGACAGTCGAATCTACCTACTGCGTGAGGGCAAGATCCAGATGCTAAGCACGGATCACTCGGTCGTAGCGGATCTGGTTCTGGCAGGACAGATGAGCTGGGATGAGGCCGAGCAGCACCCTCAGTCCAATGCGATCACACGGGCCGTGGGCGTTGGAGAAGTTCTCGAACTGGATAAGGTCCGTGGCGAGGTTCAGCCCGGCGACCGTTTTCTGATCTGCTCAGACGGCCTTAGTAAATACGCAACGTTCCCGATGTTGGAGAAAGCGCTGTCGGATATGCCGATCGAGACCGTCTCGGATCAGTTGATACAGGTGGCGCTGGATGGAGGCGGGGCCGACAACATTACCGTGATTGTCGTCGACATCCTTTAACTTCACATTTTGACGCAGGAACGCCGCCGGAGCCTATTGCTCCAGCGTTGTCAGAATGCGGCTGTCCAGAGATAGAATTTGCGTTTCAACATTGCGGTCCTGCTCGCGCAAGGCCTCGGCATAACCTGCAGCGGATTCTGCCGTTGGGCGTATGGTGCTGAACAGTTGATTGTCGGTATGCAGAACGATCACCTTGCTTTTCCCCAGCGCGGTGTCATCGACCTGAAAGGCGATGCCGCCATTGTCTTGGCTTTCATCAATCGAATAGGCCACACGGACGGAAATTGGCCCGGACTCTCCGTCGCGCAGAGAGGCGATATCGTTGTCTTGGCGGGTGACGTTGGGCAGCAGGTGGAACACGTTGCCTGACACATCCAAGACCGAGACGGATAGATACCCATCCTGAACATCATCGGGCAGGTCGACATCGATGACCGGGTTTTGCCCGACAATGAAGTCTCCGGTCGGATTGGGGGCGTTGCCTTGCTCTCCGTTGAAGAACGCGATCGAGATATCGCTGGTAGGTGCCGAGGGCAGGAAATTCTCGATCAGACACAGGGTCGGGTTCAGTAGCGTGACCTGTTCAAGATCGATAGGGCGTGAACCAGCGAGGGCTGTCAGCGCGGTGTCCAACCCGACCAAACTGTCCCTTGAGGCCAGCGTTCCGCCAACCTTGATCGGTGTTTCGGGGCCGTAGCCCGTGCTGGGTGCGTCAATCAGTTTCAACGCGCCGCAATCGGCCAAGCCGGACAGGATGGGTCGGACCTCATCTGCGGACAGGAACAGCGATTCCAACTCGATATCTGCGGTCCCTTGTAGCCCAGCGGGCAGACCGGCGGAGTAGAGCTGCTCTAGCTCGGCATGCAGCGCCTGATCGGTGGTTTGTCCGGTCAGCCGGGCCTCATTGCCTTCGACCACGAAACGCCACTCGTCCAGATCCATGGCGGCGTCGATGACGCCAGTCACCGCTGTTCCCCAGGTGTCGGAAATGTCGCCCGAGGCCAATGTGAGATCAACATCGCCCCCTTCGGATGTGATCTCACCGGTCATGGCGTCCCTCACAGTCTCGGACGGAACAAAGCCTACGGCACGCGGGGCCTGACCGGGGCGCTTGTCAGCCACCAGAGTATAGGGTGATACGGTCGGGTATTGCGGTGCAAGGAAGCTGTCAAACAGTCCGCCGAAATAGCCACCGGCACCAATGCCAACGACCGCAAACGCGCCAACTATAGCCACCAGGCCTCCGCGTGAGGATTTAGCAGGCTCTGCTTTGGCGGGGGTGGCCTTGGGTTTCGGGTCCGGTTGCGTAACCGGGGCGACGGATGGCGCAGCGGCAGGGGCTGCGCGCGGGGCGATTACGGTCGCATCGTCCAGATCGTCTTGAGGCGTGGCCGATCCGTTCCGGGCCGCCGCCAGGGCGCGCAGGACATCGCTAGCGCTTTGGTACCGATCATCCGGGTTCGGAGCCGTCATCTTGTCTAGGATCGACTTCAGCGGTTCCGGTACGTCCTGAGTATTCAGCGGCTCTTTCTTGTTTTCGACCACTTCCAGCAGGTTGCGCCCGGCATCGGCTTTTTGCCCCCGGAAATTGGCCAGCAGCAAGGCGCCCAGTGAATAGATATCGGTGCGCTGATCGGTTTTGCCCGAAAGCTGCTCCGGCGCGGCATAGGCGTATTTCCCGGCAAACTCGCCGCCCACAATGGTTTCGGCCCCGGGGTTTGTGTCCTTGGCGATACCGAAATCAATGATCACGGCCTGCGCCGGATCGCCATCGCGCAGAATGATATTGTCTGGGCTCAGATCGCGGTGAACGATGTTGCGAGCATGGGCGGCTTCAAGCCCCTCGCAGACCCGTTTGCACACAGTCAGCACATCGCCCGCTGACATCGGCCCGGTTTTGAGTTTCTGGTCGAGGCCCGGCCCGTCCACATAGTCCATCACCAGATAGACATGCCCGTCGGCTGTTCGGTTGTTTTCAGAATAGCGGACAACCGCGTCGTGGCGGATGTCGCGGATTTCTTCCTCGCGGGTCAGCAGGACCAGATAGTCATCATTGCTGGAAAACTCCGCTTTCAGAACCTTCAAAGCGGCAAGCCGCCCCGAAATCTCGGAGCGGGCTCGATAGACGTCAGAAGTACCGCCCCGCCCAAGTATCGCTTCGATCCGATAGGTATTGTTCACCAGATCGCCCGGCTGAAACAGGTCGCCTGCGCGGGAGTCCGTCATGCTGTCCTCGGTTTAGTTAGAGTGGTGGTGTAATCAGCCGAGGGCCTGGAATTCAACGCGACGGTTTTCGTCGGCGCGCGGATTGTCCTTGTTCAGAGGTTCGGCTTCGCCCACGCCCAGCACCTCGAGCCGCTGTTCCGAGATACCGCAATCGCCGACGAGGAAGCGTTTGACCTCTTTGGCGCGCAGCAGCGACAGGTTCTGGTTGTATTCAGCCGAGCCTGCACTGTCGGTATGGCCGATGATCTGGAAGACGTTAACGTCCACGTTCTTCATCGCCTGACACAGCGAGGAAAGCTTGGGCTTTTCATCCTCGCGCAGCGCGGCAGAGGCGAAATCGAAACGGATCTGGATGTTGACCTGATCCTCGCTTGCGACCGGCTGGTATTCGGTCGGAGCGGCGGCAACGGTGGTTTCAGCTTCGGCCTCAGCCGTTTCGCCGGAATTCGACGGAACGATGACAAGGCCGCGCGTCTTCTGCTTGTTGAACGCGTCGGTGATTTCGTCTGCCGTCAACTCGCCTGACTGCGCCAGAGCAAACTGAGCGGTACACAGGACGGCGAATGCCGAGGTCCCGATGAACTTCCATGATGCAAATGCGGACATAACCCTAACCTTTCCGTGTTTGAGGGGAAGATTAGCCCCCCACCAGACGACCGACAATGAAGAATGTCACACAAGCGCTGGACATTTTTAGGTCAATAGCGTGACATCATGCGCCCAGCCTTTTAAGTTCATCTTATAAGGTGGCAGAATACAGGAAACATCAGGCAAATGCGCATCGTTCCGGCGATCATTCTGGGAGTGGCCATCATACTGGCTCCGATCATCTGGTACGTCTTTCCTTTGGTCGTTCCGCTTGACGAGAATTTCGAAGGTCCCGCCATCGACTCAGGCGCCCGGATCGAGATCGAGATGCTCAGCCAGCAGCTGGACGACATGCGCGAGCAGGTCGAACGGCTTTCGCTTGAGGTGTCACGCACCCAGAATGGTGCCGGGATCGTCCCGCAAGACAATTCGGCGGCGGATGACTATGGGTTTGATCGCTCGTCGCCCAATGAGATCATTGACGCTTATGCGCAGGTCGTCCTGATCGCCAACCGCAACAAAGTAAACCGGGAACTGGACTTGGCCGGGTCGTCCTTCTTGCGCGAAACATTCGGGCTACCGCGCGAGGATCTGACGGATGAATGCCAGTCGATGACCAACCCGCGGCTTGAAGAGCTTCTGGTGTTGGAAGAGGTCGGGCCGGTTCGGGTGCGGATGCTAAAACCTGCGGTTGATTCACTGCGGGCTGTATTCGAGAACATTCAACGCACCGACCCCGACCTTTATGCGCGTATCAACACGGCCGGTTCTTTGTGTGTGCGCCGTATTCGCGGGGCGACGTCTTCGGCCTCGGCTCATGCCTATGGACTTGCAGTTGACCTGAATATCGACGGTGTTCTTGATACACTGGGCGACGGTAAAACCCAGTTGGGTCTGACGATCCTCGCCGATTTCTTCCGGGAGGAAGGCTGGGTCTGGGGTGCTGCCTGGGGCCGTGAGGACTCGATGCATTTCGAGGTTAGCCGCAACAAGATCGAAGAGTGGCTCGAGGCCGGGATGCTCTGACCGCGCCTTTCTTGCGCTTTGTGAAGTCCGTCACAGACGCAATAGGGTGCAAAGTAAATAAAGCGCTATCTATTCCAAAGGGGGCTGCGGAATGTTGAGAACGACCTTGCCATGGTCCCTTCGATGGGATTTCCTCGATACGTTTCTGGCTCATTGGTTCGGACCGGTACGGGTAAAGGGTGTTTTTCTAGCATGACGCGGATCTGTCGTTTTCTGGTTTTGGCGTCCTGCGTCGCGATCGCGTCGACTGTGTTTTCCACGGTGGCGCAGGCGCAAAGCGCGTCGAACCTTGCCCCGTCCACCTTTCAGCCTCAGAACCAACGCAGCACCGGACCTGTGACCGTAGCGCGCGATCCGGGCGCGCCGGTGCCCGAAGGCGCAGACAGGCTGTTTGTGACTGTTGGTCAGGTGCGGATCGAAGATGGTCTGCCCCAGATGGAGGCGGCAAATGCGGCCTTCATTGAGCGCCTGACCGGCAAACGCGTGGCCGTGTCCGAGATTTTTGCCGCCACCAACCGATTGGAAAGCGCCTATACCAACGCGGGTTTTGTCCTCAGCCGGGTGGTCCTGCCGCAGCAGACCCTGCGAGATGGGGGCACGCTGCGCATCGTCGTGATCGACGGGTTCATCGAACGCATTGATGCCGAGAAAGTGCCGCAGCAGGCGCGTGAGCGGGTGGTGATGATAACCAAACCTCTGATCGGCAAACGGGGCATCAAACTGCAACAGATCGAACGTGCGCTATTGCTGGCCGGTGATACGTTTGGCGTGCGACTGGCCTCGACCCTGTCGGCGGGCGATGCGCGGGGCGGTACCATACTTACGCTGGATGGTGAGTTCAAAGAGATCACCGGCTCTTACGGCTTTGACAACACACTGTCGGATGAGCTTGGCCCGGGCAACCTGAACCTCGGCCTTGAGGTCAACGGCGCGCTGGAGATGGGAGAGACCTTCTATTTCCGCGTCGGCGGTTCGCCCAAGCGGTTCTTCTCAAGCGATGCGCAGTACCGGATCGCGGCAGCGGGGACGGTTTTTCCGATCGGTTACGATGGGATGACGTTCAACGCCGAATACACGCTGAGTGAGGCGCAACCGGATGCCGAGCTGGTACCAAATACCAGTAAATTCGAACGCTTTTCCCTGCGTCTCTACTATCCTTGGGTGCGCACACGGCGTCACAATCTGTCGTCGCAACTGATCCTGGACCGGATCAGCGACTCGCAGGATCTGATTGCCAGCTCAGGGTCGCTGCCGGTCTATGACGATGACCTCAGCGTCTTGCGGGCCACACTGGATGCAAGCTGGACCTATGACAATGGCGCGTTTCTGTCTGCCGGGGCAGTTTTGTCGCGCGGGTTGGACGCCTTCGGAGCCAGTGCCTCGGTCGGGGCGGGGGATACCCCTTTGTCACGGCAAGGTGCCAGCGCGCAATTCACCAAGCTTGTACTGTCCGCGCAGTATCAGCGCCCGTTGAATGCCAATTGGTCCGTGAACTTGAATGGCCGGATTCAATCCAGCTTCGGCGATCCGCTGGTCACGTCGGAACAGTTCAGTGTTGCCAGCTCCAGCGAGCTATCGACCTTCGACGCGGGCGACCTGCGCGGAGATGACGGCTGGGTCGCGCGGGCCGAGCTTGGCCGGTCGCAGCAGACGCAAGTGGCCGGCTTTCCGATCCTTTTCAAGCCCTATGTTTTTGGGGCCTACGGCGTGTTAGGTTTAGAACAACCCACTGTTCTTGAACAAGGCACAACCCGGGCATATGCCTACGGTTTGGGCTTTGATGTGTTTACGATTGAGGACTCGACCTATCGGTCCGGGTCAGTACGAGTGGAATATGGGAGGGGGGAACGTGATGACCTCGGGGAAGATGGAAACCGGTTCAGCATCACTGCCAGCCGCCGCTTCTGATGGTAGCGCAGCCATGACAGTCTCACGCCGCATTCTTGTGTCGGCCTCGGCCGTGCTATGGGGCACGACCGCGCTGGCGCAATCCCTCCCGACGGGAGGGACAGTGGCTGCGGGTGATGTTGCGATCAGCCAACCTAGCGGCAATCAATTGAACATCACGCAGGGGTCCAATGCGGCCATCGTGAATTGGAACGGGTTTTCGATCGGCTCCGGCTCGACCGTGAATATCAATCAGCCGGGTGCGCAAAGCGTGATCCTGAACCGGGTGACGGGGAATACGACGAGCCAGATCCACGGCCAACTGAACGCCAACGGGCAGGTGCATCTGGTCAACCCGAACGGCATTTTCATCGGTCCGAACGGCCATGTGAATACTGGGGGCTTTGTAGCCTCGACCCTGAACATCACGGATGATGACTTTCTGAACGGTCGTTATCACTACAACGGCAACGGAGCCTCAGCCGGGGTCGAGAATGCGGGTACGATTCAGGTTGTGCCCGGTGGCTACGCGGCCTTGATCGGCGGTAAAGTGTCAAACTCGGGTGTGATCCGCGTGCCGATGGGCAAAGTGGGACTCGGCGCGGGTGAGCACGTTACGCTCGACGTGTCCGGCGACGGGTTTCTACAGGTTGCGGTTCCTTCGAACAGTGATGACGCCGCGATGGAGGCTCTGGTCACCAATTCGGGCCGGATCGAGGCGGATGGCGGTGTCGTTCACCTCAAGGCCGCCAGCGCCCGTGATGCAGCGCGTCGGGTCGTGAACATGTCTGGCGTGATCGAGGCGCGCTCGGTCGGTGGCGTGTCTGGAGCAGTTGTTCTGGGCGGCAGCGGCGGGGCCGTACAGGTGACGGGCCGCATTGATACCTCGGCACGGGTGACACTGGTCGAGGCCTCTCCGCGCCCGGTGGCTCGAGATCAGAACGGTGGGTCGATCACAATTACCGGTGAAGCCATCGAATTGGCAGGTGCGGCTCTGAGCGCAGACGGTGCGGGCACTGGAAATGGCGGAGAGATCCGCGTCGGCGGTGACCTGCAAGGCGGCGGTGATCTGCAACGGGCCAGTACGACGCTGGTCGACAGCACAACGGTAATCAGTGCCAATGGCGGAGATCAGGGCGATGGCGGTCTGATCATCGTCTGGTCGGATGACTACACATCGTTCTCGGGGTTCAACTCTGCGCGCGGAGGTGATCTTGCCGGGGATGGCGGTTTTGTCGAAGTGTCGGGCAAGCTGGCCCTGAATTACGATGGCCTGACTGATACGCGGGCACCCTTTGGTGCATATGGCACGCTGCTGCTGGACCCCACGAATATCACGGTGTCTGACACGGCAACCGGTCCGGGTTCAGTCACGCCGGGTACAATTGAAACGAACCTTGGCTTCGGCAACGTCACTCTGACGACCGCAGGAAGCGGCACTCTCCAGCCGAACGGAGACCCTATCGACCTTGGTGGCGACGATTCACAGGTTGGCACGATCACCGTCGACGATCCGATCACGTGGGGCAACGGCTCTCGGCTAACGCTGCTTGCCAATGATTCGATCACGATCAATGCTGCAATCACCGCGACAAGCGGGGAGCTAGAGCTGAACGCCGCCACAACGATTGGTACCGGCACAGGTGGTACAATCAACGTCGATACCTTTACGCTTACGAATGGAGCCTGGTCACAGGTAAGTTCTACGCTTCCGAGTTTCTCGGCGGCAACGCTTGATATTGCGTCCGGCGCAACATTCACCCGTGCGCTCGGTGGCACTGGTGCCGCCGGGTCGCCATTTCTCCTGACGGATGTGTTTGGCCTTCAAGGCATTTCGGACGGCAACAGCTACGCCCTGGCCAATTCTATCAGTGCCGCGCCACTTAGTTCGTTCGATCCAATCGACTTTGCGGGTGGTACACTTGAAGGCAACGGCTTTTCGATAAACGGCCTCACCATTTCGACCAGTTCGTTCGGTGGCCTGTTCAACAATCTTGATGGCAACGTTCAAAACCTGCGCATCAACGGGGCCAGCGTTTCCTCTGGGGGCGGTGGTATCTTAGCGGGCACAAACGGCGGCACAATTTCCGGCGTTTCGGTATCCGGAAGCTTTTCCAGCAGTGACGAACAGGCCGGTGGTCTTGTTGGTTTCAACGATGGCACAATCATCGACAGTTTCTCGACAGCCAGTGTGACCGTCGCCACGACCGAGGCCAACTTGGTCGTCGCGGGCGGTTTGGTCGGCGAAAACAACGGAACCATAACTCGGTCTCACGCTACAGGAACCGTCAGTGGTTCTACGGCGGGTGATTTTTCCGTTGGTGGCTTGGTGGGTGACAACAACGGCCTTATTCAGGATTCCTATGCAACCGGAAGTGTCTCAGGCAGCAACCAGAGTTCAGCGCCCGGAGACTCGGCGACGCTCGGAGGCCTCGTAGGCTTCAACAATGGCGGCACAGTTGCCCGAAGCTATTCAACGGGCGGTGCCAGTTTTTCAGGTCCCAACACACCAACACTCGGTGGGTTAGTCGGTTCAAACTCTGGATCTGTTTCAGGTTCCTTCTGGAATACCGATACCTCTGGTCTGGCCACCAGCGCCGGGGGCACAGCACTCACCACAGCGCAGCTTCAGGATACCGTTGGGTTCTTTAACCTTGCGTCGGCTCAAGGTTGGGACTTTACCAACACGTGGGCGCCTGGAGCGAGCGGGTCAGAAGGCGGGACAAACCCACTTCACTACACGACCTCACCAGTCTTGTTTGTGGTGCCTGACACGCTTCTCATCCCCGAAGGTGAGGCTGAAACGACGACCGGCACGGGTACAATTTCTGGTGGCCCGTCTGTCTTTCGGTTCGGGCCGTCGGGTGACTCGCTGGATACGTCGCCGATCTTTGAGACTTTGACGTTTGCCAGCACCGAAAATGGGACCACGACTTATACCGTGGATACAAGTTCCCTCCTGAGTATCTCGGAGGTGTTCTATACCGTTTCCGCGCTGCCTGGCACGGCAATCATCGGGAACACTGTCATTCCGACCCCGCCGACCCCAACCATTGAAATCACCCCGACCGTGGATACAACCATCACCGGCGGCGGAGGTGGCGGCGGTGGCACTACGACCACAACGACAACCGAAGCAGAAGCGGCGCTAGGCACGGTCGAGAATGCGTCGCAGGACTTTGACGAGGTAATCTCTTCCTGTGCGGAACAGGGCAACAATGTCAGCGCCTATCTGGCCTGTATTGCCGATGCGATGGACGAATACGCCTCGGACCTCGATGCGATCGTTCAGGGTTTGCCGCCGGGTCTGGAATCCGTTGGCGATATCATCCGAGGTGCTAGTGCTGGTATTCGCGCAGCGGGCGAGGATGCGAACCGTCGTCTGGCACTTGCCACCACCGCTGAGGAGCGGGAGACGATCCGCCGCGAGGCAGTGCAGGAAGCCCGCCGTCAAATCCGTCAGGCGCAGCGCGAAATCCGCAAGGCGATCACATTGATACGAGCAACCGACCCCGAGCTTGTCAGTATCCAGAACCAGCAGGTAGATACAATCGTGGCAGCGGTTGGTCAGGCCGAGATTGGCCTGTCGCGCGCCATCGGTCTTTAACCCCATGGAGGCTCTGCGCCCATGTTCCTGATCCGTCTTTGCGCGGCCATGCTTTTGACCCTGTTCAGCGCTGTTGCGGCGCTGGCAGACAAACGTGTGGCGCTAATCATCGGGAACTCGGATTACCAGACCGTCGGGGCGCTCGACAATCCGATCAACGACGCCTCGGATCTGGCCATCGCGCTTGAGGGGCTTGGGTTCGACGTGTTCCTGGGTACAGATTTGACTCGGGATGAGATGCTGTCTCTGGCTGAATCCTATGGCGCGACGGCTGCGGATTCCGATGTCTCGCTGCTGTTTTATGCAGGGCACGGGTTTCAGGTGGACGGGCGCAATTATCTGGTTCCGGTCGATGCCAATCTGACCAGTGCCGCGGATATTCCGGAGCAGACCGTTGCGATGGAGGAGTTCGTATCGAGGATGGAGCGGTCCGACGGTATTCGTCTTGTGTTTCTCGACGCCTGCCGTGACAACCCGTTCGAAGACGGTGTGCTGAGCGTTGACGAAGGGCTAGCCCGTGTCGGCAGCGCGGCGGATTTTCTGTTCGCCTACGCCACGCAGCCTGACAACGTGGCCTTTGATGGCACCGGGCGGAACAGTTTTTTCACCGAAGCCCTGTTGAGCCATATTTACACGCCGGGACAGGATATCTCGGACCTGCTGATCTCGGTCCGCAAGGATGTTCTGGCGGCGACTGGCGGGCGGCAGATCCCGTGGGACAATTCCTCGCTGACGCGGCAGTTCCGGTTTGACAACAGCCCGGTGACGGCATCGGAAGAGACATTGCTGTGGCAGGTGGCGGCCAATGCGCAGGATGCCTCACTGATGCAGCTCTATATCGACCGCTACCCACAGGGCGCGCATGCCAATGAGGTTTTTGCGTTTCTGGATGAGGCCGGGCAGGGCGGCACCCAGACCCGCGCGCTGAGCGTCGAAGATCAGGACGAACAGGCCGAGCGTCTTTGGAAGCTGGCTCAACGCAGTCGGATGCGGCCTCTGCTTGAATTCTACCTAGAGCAATACCCCGATGGTAGCCACGCCGCGCAGGCGCAGCGGCTGATCGCCTCAATCCCACGACCCGAGGACAGCACGCCGGGCGGCATTTGTGAACGCCTCGCGACCCATCCCCGCGACCGCACGGCCAGTATCACGGGCGTTCCTTTCAGCCGGTTGCAGGAAAATGCGCTGACGGCCATTCAGGCGTGCAGCGCGGCGGCGGCCCAGTCGCCGGAGCTGTCGCACTATGTGGCGCTACTGGCGCGCGCGACGATTGCTGCGGGGGATGTGGAGCGTGCCGTGACCCTCTACAAACAGGCTGCTGCCGAAGGGGATTTACGGGCGATGGTGTCTTTGGCGCAACTGCATGAAAGCGGCACCGGCGTCCCTCAGGATATGGGTGCAGCGCTGGACTTGTACGAGCGCGCGGCGGCAGGGGGCAGCGCGGATGCCATGATCAACCTCGCCGTCACCCTGTTTGAAGGCCAGATCGTTCCCAAAGACGATGCGCGCGCCGTCGCGCTTTTGCAGCAAGCCGCTGACGGTGGGTCGGCCAAGGCGACGTTCAATCTTGGGGTGCTGGCGCAAGATGGTGCCGCAGGTGAGCCCGAACAGGCATTGGGCTACTTCCAGAAAGCTGCGCGTGATGGCGAATATCAGGGCTATCTCGCGGCCGCGATCCTTCTGGACGAAGGGCGCGGCGTGCCTCGTGATCCGTTGGAGGCCGCGCGCATGCTTCTGCGCGGCGCTGCTGAGGATAACGGAGCGATCCTCGATCAGCTGTCCCTCGCCTCAGACCAATGGTCGCGCGATACCCTGATGGAGGTTCAACGGCTGTTGCAAAAGGCAGGCTATTACAACAGCACCATCGACGGTGTGCCGGGGCCGAATTTCATTTCGGCCCTGCGGCAATGGCGCAGTGGTGGGTTCGACCCGATCATTCTGGCCGAGAACTGAGTCTAGTTTACCGGCACAAACTCAATCCGCCGGTTGCGGCGTTTGCCGTCTGCGGTGTCATTCGACACAACCGGGCGGCTTTCACCATAACCAACCGTCAATAGACGTTCGGGCGCGATCCCCTGATCGACCAGATAGGTGTTGACCGCCTGCGCACGACGTTCACTGAGAACGCGGTTAGCCTCATCCGAGCCATCGCTATCCGTGTGTCCGCCGATCTCGATCTTCAGGTCCGGGCAACGGTCGACAATGTCATGCAGATTGCTCAGCAGCGGGATCGAGTCATTGGTCAGCCGCGCACTGCCCGAGTTGAAGTAGATATTGCCGGTCCGCGACAGGATCTCCATCCGCCCCTCACAGGCCTCACGATCCAGATCACCTTTGGTTTCCAGCGCAGCAGCCCCCGGTGTCGCCGAGGCGACCTCAAGCTGAGGCGGCGTGCCGGGTTGGGCGCGGTCGAAAACGAAGCCAAAACTGACAAAGCCGAAGGGCAGGATATCTACACCGGCGGCCTCTTCGAGCTTGCCGCGTCCTTCCTCAAGGTTGAAGTCGGGCAGGGCAATCGCAATTGGCGTCGTATTCGCCACGGCCACCCGGTCATTGTCGACCAGAGTGATGGCCACCTGCGCCACGCTGTCTTTTGTCACCCCATGCAGCGACAGGCTATAGGGCAGGTCGATGATCTTGTGCCGGGCCTGGTGCAGATCAACCAGCTGCTCGGGCGGCAATTGGGCTGTGATCACAGCCTCGGGGAAGTTGAAGGTCTCGAAAAACAGGAACCGCATGCGCACATTGCGCAGGTCAATCTTGGTATCAACGCTGTCCATCTGAACCCGAATATCGGCGCCACCTTCAGGGCTGATAACGCCCGTCAGGGTTGCAAAACCGCTGTTTTCGGCAATCGCGTTCTTCTTGACCGACAGAAACTGCAGCTCCGAGGCTTCGGAGTCCAATTTCCAGCCATGCTCAAAAGGATCGGCGCTTTGACCCCACGCCGTGTTTGCAAATACCAGTGCCGTCATAGCAAAAGCATTTCGCACCAAGTTTAAACGCGGCATGTGTGAACCTCTTCCTAGTCTTGATACTTTAATTGGGATATTTCAGGCCACGGCCATAAGAAAGCCAAAAAACAATATCAGAATATTTCGGGGCTGAGTGGTGCCCAAGGGGTCACGGACCATGAGACCAGAAAAAGGCAAAGAACCAAAGGTGCAACGCGTACTTAGAACCCTTATTGCGATGATCGCTATGCTCTGGACCGGTTCGGCTTGGGCCGAGCCGCGAATCGCGCTGGTGGTTGGAAACTCCGACTATGGTTCGGTCTCGGCCCTAGACAATCCAATCAACGATGCGCGGCTGATGGCGGAGAAGCTGACCGCGCTCGGGTTCGAGGTGCGGCATCTGTCCGACAGCACCCAGATCGAGATGAAACGCGCGATTGCCCAGTTCGGGCGAGATCTGCGCAAGGGCGGCGAAACCGCCGTGGGCCTGTTTTATTATGCGGGTCACGGGGTTCAGTCTTTCGGATCGAACTACCTGTTGCCCGTGGATGTTTCGCTGTCCGATCCGGCCGATCTGGATCTGATGGCGGTTGAGGCCCGTTCGGTCCTGCATCAGATGGCCTCGGCCAACAACAAGACGAATATCGTCATTCTGGACGCTTGCCGGAACAACCCGTTCGAGGATCTGGCAGATATGGATGACAACGGTCTGGCCGAGATGAAAGCCCCGACCGGCACTTTTCTCGCCTATGCCACCGATCCCGGCGGCGTTGCGCTGGATGGCGAAACCGGCAACAGCCCATTCACGCTGAGCCTTGCGCAGCATATCGACACGCCCGGCATGGCGATCGAGCAATTGTTCAAGAAGGTGCGCGTTGATGTTCTCAGCGAAACGCGTGGGTTGCAAACGCCTTGGGATACCTCGTCCCTGACGCAGGATTTCGCCTTTGCGCGCGCGAACGAAACCCTGATCGCGAAACCGGAGCAAACCGAAGAAGAACAGTGGCAGGAGGCTGTGAACAGCCGCGACCCGGTGAAGATCATGCTGTTTCAGCGGGCCTATCCAGACAGTGTTCATGCATCGCAGGCCAATGATCTGCTGCAGACGATTTTGGCCGAGTCCTTTGGAACTCTGCCCACGCCAACGCCATCGCAAGAGGCCCCGGAAGCGACCGAGACGGACCGTCTGATGTATGAACTGGCGCAGGTCGACGATTCGATCCATTCTTATGAGGTTTACCTGCACAGCTTTCCCAGTGGCGCATTCGCCGATCAGGCGGTCGAGCGTCTGGCGGCCCTGCAGTTGGAAAGCGAGACCGTGACTCGCAAAGCCGAAGCCAATGTCGAGACACCCGAGGCGCAGAATTCGGGCAGCATCGACGCCGGCGCAGCGGTCACCATGAAATCCATCCTGACTTTTGGCAACACCCATGTCCGGGGCAAGTCGATCGAGGAACTGGTCGCGGGTTCACCTCAGTTCCCGCCGATTGATGGGTTGCCGGATGAATTGTGGAAAGATCAGAACTGTTCGAGTTGCCACCAGTGGACGCATGAGGCCCTGTGCGATCAGGCGCAGACCTATGTCAAACGCCCAGCGGCAGGCAATGTGGCAAAGCAGCACCCGTTTGGCGGTGGTTTGAAGGTCAACCTACGCCGGTGGGCGATGGGCGGCTGTCAGGGTTAAGTCTGCCCTAAAGTCTAGATCAGCGACCGGACTTGGATGCCCGGCCTTTCGAGAAGATTTTCCCATGCAAGTTGGGAAAGCTAGTCATCCAAATGGAAAACCCCTTGTGAGTGGTCGGAAATAGCCGAAGAATGCGGGTATGAAGCCCAAACCTGTCACATCCGATCCCGATGATGAGGCCGAAGACCTCGGGCCGCGCAGCATCTATGATGGTGACCCGGAGGATGAGGATGATCTGTGGTTTCTCCCGCCCGAGGATGACTCGCCACAGGATGATTTCCTGACCCCTGGCCCTCGGGCAGATCAGCGGCAATTGTTCGATCCCAGAGAGTGGCAGGCCGCGCAATCCGGGCTGTCATCCGAGCTTGCCGATCTGGCGGTAACCTTCGGCGCATTGGATGAACGGCTGCGGGCAGGACCAGACGGGTGGACCCATCGTCTGGCCTTGATGGATGTATCCGATCTGGGCTGGTGGACGGGTGACCGGATCAGTGTCGAACGCTTGGCGCTTTGGACAAGTCTGCGGATCGGCGCGACCGGCGATGACGTGCAGTCCCTGTATCGGGCAGGTTGGGCGGTGCGCCGCCTGTCATCGGGCGCGGCCCCTTCCCATGACGGATGGGAGGCTGGTTTGACCGCCTTTCTGGACCGGATGGCGCAAGGGATCGAAGAGGTGCCGGAGGCCATTGCAGACCTGTCGGACGTGATGCGCAGCGTCGAGGCGCTGCACCCCGTCACTCAGGCCGCGATCGCCTTTCATGCATGGCGGGCCGTGTCGCAAGGACCCGGTCAGGATACGGAAGCAGCTGTTGTTGCCGCCCGGCATGCGGCCTCGATGGGGCGGGGCGGGGCGCTTTTCATGCCGTTGGCCCTGTCCGGGCCGGGCGCGCTGCGTGGAGTCGGATCGCCTGAGGAAAAACTGTCCGCCTGGATTCGCGGGGCCGGACAGGCGGCGCTCGCAGCCTTGTTGCATCTGGACCGGATCAACGCGTGGGAGGCGCGGGCGAAGGAGGCAACAGCCGATCTCAGCGGTCGAACGCCGCCTTTGCTGATTGAAGCGCTGCGCGCCTGGCCAATGGTATCCGCCCCACTTGCCGAAGAACTGACCCAAGCCTCGCGCGCTGCAGTACAACGCAACATCGACCGCTTTACCCGCCGCGGTTTGGTCCGCGAAGTCACCGGTCAGGGACGATACCGCGTTTGGACGGCAGCGCTGTAGTCCAGCAGCCAGTCGCGAAACAGGCAAGCCGGCCGGCGCAAATCTGTACGAGAGGGATAGATCAGGTGATAAGCCTCTTGCCCGTTGACCTGCAGGTCGGGCAGGCAAGGCACCAGTCCTGAGCCCTCCATAATACGGTCAGATGCGGGCGCGCGGGCCAATGCGATTCCAAGTCCGCTGGCGGACAGCTCAGCCGCCATGATCGAGTTGTCGGCAAAGAAGAACCGGGCCTGTCCGGTCGGCAGACGCAGCGCTTCGAACCAGTAGAGCCAGCTGGCACGGTGGGTCGAAACTTCGATCAGGGTGAAACGCAGCAGGTCCTGCGGTGTGTGGATCTGGGCTGCAACCTCAGGCGGGGCGACGGGAAACAGAACCTCGCGCAGCAGTTCATCTCCTTCGGTGCCAAATAGCGCAGGGTTGCCAAACACGATCTGTAGATCGGTGAACTGGTTGGTGAAATCCGAATTCGCATTGCCGGTGGTCAGCGAAAGATTGATCTGAGGATGCGCGGCCTGAAACGCGGGAAGGCCTTTGGCCAAGACGCCATGGGCAAACAACAAAACCGACTGAACGTATAACCTCTGTTCCCGCGTCTCCCCGAACAACCCGGTGGTGGCCGTTTCCAGCATCAGAAGGGATTGCTGAACTGAGGGCAGATAGGCTCGCCCCGCTTCTGTTAGCGTGACGGCATGGGCATGGCGGTGAAACAGAGGTGTGCCCAGCCGGGTCTCAAGCGCCTTGACCTGTTGGCTGACGGCCGCTGGTGACATGTTCAACTGCGATGCGGCCCGGGAAAAGCTCTCTGTACGGGCGGCTGCTTCGAACACGCGTAGCCAGTTGAGGGATGGGATGCGGGGCAACATGTAGCGCAGGCTAAGCTAGACTTATTCTGACAGGCAAGAGGTTTGGTTTTGACCTGTCTCTCCTCGCGGATACCCTTTGCGCATAGAGCGAATAGGTGACCCCATGGCGACGACGTTAACGCAGCAACAATCCAACCAGTATTGGGAGGATGGCTATCTCTTTCCCCTCTCCGTCTTTTCCGAAGCTGAGGCTGCTGGTTTCCGGACCGAGTTGGAACAGATTGAGAGCGACTGGCTGGATGCGGATCTGCCCTTGCCTTTGAACACCTATAAGCGGGTCAATGCGCATCTGGTCATGCCACTTGCGGCGCGCATCGCTCAGGATCCCCGCGTTCTCGATGTGGTCGAGGGCGTTCTGGGCCCTGATATCATGATCTGGTCGGCCGAGTTTTTCATCAAAGAGGCCAACACCGTGCAAACTGTTGGTATGCATCAGGATCTCACCTATTGGGGCATGGGGGAAACGCCGGATCAGGTCACGGCCTGGATTGCTCTGTCCCCCGCGACAGAGCGCAGCGGGTGCATGGATTTCGTGCGCGCCAGCCACAAGAACCCGATCTTGCCGCATACCGATACATATTCGGAAACGAACCTGCTTTCCCGCGGGCAAGAGGTGGCTGTCGAGGTTGCGGAGACCGACAAGACCCATATCGAGCTCGCGCCAGGTCAGATGTCGCTGCATCACGGGCTGACGATCCACGGTTCGGGGCCGAACCAGTCCGAGGACCGGCGGATCGGGTTGGCTATCCGCTATCTCAGTCCCGGAGCACAACAGCTGGTGGCGGACCGGGACTATGCGCTGCTGGCGAGAGGCTCGGACAAACACAGCAATTTCGTGCCGGTTCAAGCACCTACAGAATTGTTCTCATCCGATGCATTAGCAACGTATGAGCAAGTGCGGCGGGATCAGAGCAAAGCACTGGCCGAAGGGGCAGACGCGTCGGTTCCGCTCTATGCAGATTGAGGCGGGCGGTTAACGCCCGACCCCCACATAGGTTTCAAAACCCGCTTTTTCGACACTGTCCTGAGAGTAGACGTTGCGCAGATCCACCATGCGCGGCGTCTTCATCGCTCCACCAAGTTCGCTTAGGTTCAGGGCGCGAAACTCGTTCCATTCGGTCAGAAGAACAACGACGTCGGCATCTTTGGCCGCCGCGTATGGGTCATCAAACCAATCAACGCCTGGCAGCAGCGCCTCGCCCTCAGCACGGCCTTGCGGGTCGACCACGCGTACTTTGGCCCCACCACCGATAAGGGCTGGAATGATGGTCAGGGACGGAGCATCGCGCATATCGTCGGTGTTGGGTTTAAACGTCACCCCCAGCACGGTCACGGTCCTGCCGTTGAAACTGTCATCGCAGGCGTCGCGGATCTTTTCAATCATTCGCTTTTTCACACCGTCATTGACGCGGATCACGGTCTCGGTGATCTGCATCGGATGCGCGTGTTCCTGCCCGATCCGAGCCAGAGCGGCGGTATCTTTGGGAAAGCAAGAACCGCCATAGCCAGGTCCGGCATGTAGGAATTTATTTCCGATCCGGCCGTCCAACCCGATCCCGCGGGACACCTCCTTGACGTCGGCGCCCACTTTTTCACAGAGGCCGGCGATCTCGTTGATGAAGGTGATCTTGGTCGCGAGGAACGCGTTGGCGGCGTATTTGATCATTTCGGCGCTTTCCAGATCGGTGGTCAGGATCGGAAAGTCTCGCAGATAAAGCGGGCGGTAGATCTCGGCCATCACCTCGGCAGCGCGGTCGTTTTCCACGCCGACCACAACCCGGTCAGGACGCATGAAGTCGTCGATCGCGGCTCCTTCACGCAGGAATTCCGGGTTCGAGGCCACATCGAACTGCGCATTCGGATTTGCGGTGGTGACGACCTGCTGCACCTTGCGGTTGGTGCCGACGGGCACGGTAGATTTTGTCACGATCACCGCATAGTCGGTCAGCGCATTGGCGATCTCTTCGGCTGCAGCCATGACATAGGTCAGATCTGCGTGCCCGTCCCCGCGTCGCGTCGGTGTGCCGACGGCGATGAAAACCGCATCCGCTCCGTCTACCGAGTCTTGCAGGTTGGTCGTAAAACTAAGCCGCCCGGCGGCCACATTCTTGGCCATGAGGGTGTCCAGCCCCGGCTCATAAATCGGAACCTCACCGGCTTGCAGCAACTGGATTTTATGCTCGGACTTGTCGACGCAGATCACATCATGGCCGAAGTCCGAAAAACACACTCCTGACACCAAACCCACATAGCCGGTGCCTATCATCGCTATACGCAAGCTCGAATTCCTCTTTTTGTCTCGGCCGAAATGCGCCTGCACAATCAAAGAAATCGTGGTCAGGTGCAATGCCAGATTGTCGCCTTGGGTTGCATTCCATACGCTCTTACTGTTTTTGAGACTTCGAACAGAAGCATTTGTGGAAACGAGGCACAGTTATGACCAAAACGGCATTGATCACCGGCATTACCGGTCAGGACGGATCGTATCTGGCCGAGTTCCTTCTGGAAAAAGGCTATGAGGTGCATGGGATCAAGCGGCGTGCCTCCTCGTTCAACACGCAGCGGATCGACCATATCTATCAGGACCCGCACGAGCCGAACCCCAAGCTGCATCTGCACTATGGTGATCTGAGCGACACGTCCAATCTGACGCGTATTATCCAGCAGGTTCAGCCTGATGAGGTCTATAACCTTGGGGCCCAATCGCATGTGGCGGTTAGCTTCGAGTCCCCTGAATACACGGCTGATGTGGATGCGATTGGGACGCTGCGCCTGCTCGAGGCGATCCGGTTTCTGGGGCTGGAGGAGAAGTGCCGCTTCTATCAGGCCTCCACGTCCGAGCTTTATGGGCTGGTGCAGGAAACGCCTCAGCGTGAGACGACGCCGTTCCACCCGCGCTCGCCCTATGCTGTGGCCAAGCTTTATTCCTACTGGATTACCGTGAACTATCGTGAAGCCTACGGGATGTATGCTTGCAACGGCATCCTGTTCAACCACGAAAGCCCGCGTCGAGGAGAGACATTTGTGACCCGTAAGATCACGCGCGGTCTGGCGAATATCGCTCAGGGCCTCGAAGATTGCCTTTACATGGGCAATATCGACAGCCTGCGGGACTGGGGCCATGCAAAGGATTATGTCCGCATGCAGTGGCTGATGCTGCAGCAGGACGCGCCCGAGGACTTCGTGATTGCGACTGGGGTGCAATACTCCGTGCGCCAGTTCATCGAATGGTCCGCCGCCGAACTGGGCGTGACGCTGGAATTCACCGGCGAAGGCGTAGATGAGATTGCAACCGTCAAGGCGGTCGAAGGCGACAGTGCTCCGGCGCTGAAGCCCGGGGATGTGGTGATGCGGATCAACCCCCGCTACTTCCGTCCGGCTGAGGTGGAGACCCTGCTGGGTGATCCGTCCAAAGCCAAGCAGAAACTGGACTGGGTGCCCGAGTTGACGGTACAGGACATGTGCGCTGAGATGGTGCGCGAGGATCTCAAAACAGCGCAGCGCCATGCATTGCTCAAGCAACACGGCTATGAGATGCCCGTGAGCTTGGAAAACGGCTGAGGAACCAATCATGCGTAAAATCTACGTAGCAGGGCATAGCGGTATGGTTGGCGGCGGTATTCTGCGCAAATTGCAGGACCGGCAGGCGGCTGGAGAGGCCCTGAACCTGATTACCCGCACGCATTCCGAACTGGACTTGACCGATCAAGCTGCGGTGCGCGCCTTCATGCAGGCCGAGAAGCCCGATATTGTTGTACTGGCTGCGGCCAAGGTCGGTGGCATCAATGCCAACAATACCTACCCTGCGGATTTCATTTACAAAAACCTGATGATCGAGTGCAACGTGATCCATCAGGCGTTTGAGGCTGGTGTCAAATACCTGTTACAACTTGGCAGCTCGTGCATCTACCCACGCGCGGCGGAACAACCGATGCGCGAAGACGCCCTGCTGACAGGTATTTTGGAACCTACCAACGAACCCTACGCGGTGGCCAAGATCGCCGGGATCAAGCTGTGCGAAAGTTATAACCGGCAGCACGGTGTTGACTATCGCTCGGTCATGCCGACCAACCTCTATGGGCCGGGCGACAATTTCCATCCCGAAAACAGCCATGTGCTGCCCGCTCTGATCCGCCGTTTCCACGAAGCGCAGAGGGACGGTGTAGATGAGGTTGTGATCTGGGGTACCGGCAAACCCCGCCGTGAATTCCTGCACGTGGATGACATGGCCGAGGCGTCTCTATTCGTGCTGGACCTTCCGCGCGACGTCTACGAGGCCAACACGCAGCCGATGCTCAGCCATATCAACATCGGGTGCGGGTCTGACATCTCGATTGCCGAGCTTGCGGCGCTGGTGGCGAAGGTCACGGGCTTCAAGGGGCGGATCACGCAGGATACCTCAAAACCCGACGGGACCCTGCGCAAGTTGATGGATGTGTCACGTCTGGCGGATATGGGATGGACGGCCTCGATTGGGCTTGAGGACGGTATTCGCGAAACCTACGCTTGGTTCCTTGAACAGTCTCAGGGCGATCTTCGCGCGAAATAGAGGCCCGAACCCCAAGGTCCGGGCCATTTTCCTCAGCACCAACGCCCAATCGCGGTCAGAGACGGCACGTGGACTGTTGCATTTGATGTGGTGGAAAGAACTTTGCAAACGACTTGGCTGGTCGAAGGTTCGTCTACCCCGACGAACCGGCCCGCGCTACCACCGCTGCCGCTGACAGACGGGGTTGCCGCAAATGCGACCGGGAAGGTCCACGTCTCCGTGTTGCTAGCAAACAGCGCGCCTTCAGCAGTGGTACAACCTGTGGCGGTCAAGGTTGCGGTACAAATCTGAGTGCCATCAGCGAAACGGACATAGTCGCCTGTTTCAGTGCTGCCGCGTTCGATCACTGCACCCGTCGGCGCACCTGCGTTTTCCGACACCGACCCCAGCAGATTGCCAGGCCCGTACCCATAGTCGGCCCGCATCAAGCGCCCAGCCGTGGTATCCGTCGGGCTGTTTTGAACGGCGGCGCCGCTGGCGATACCCGTGGCGGGATCAAGCCGCAGGGCGTCTGTCCAACTGCCGCCGTCCGGTGACACCTTGATCGAAAACCCGGTGCTGCCGGAAAGGCCCATCTCGGCGTGACCCGTCCAGTTGGATTGAAACAGCAGCGACGCGGTTTCGCCAGAGGCGGACTTGTTGATCTTCAGCTGATGGCCTCCGCCCTCATGGCTCAGCAAAGTTGCAGGGCCACGAACGGATAGGCGGTTGGTGCTGTCATAGCCAGTGGCAACGCCTATACCGGGCAAGTTCGTGGTCTCGACCGGAGGGGTGATCCACGCGCTACCGTCCCACAGTTTCACCTGCCCATCTGCCTGGTCCCAAGCGCGCCAGCCTGTCTGTGGGGCTAGGAAGTGCCAGGCGGCATCAATCCAGGCGGCCAATTCCCCTGCGTGACCGTCCCAATCTCCGGTCGGGTTGGCGCTCAGCCCATGAATCTCACCTTGTTCCGGGGCGACGGGTGGACTTGTGCTGCTGGTCGACACAACGCTCAGCTGCACCACGAGGTCCAACTGGCGCAGGGCGTCGTTATGGGTAACATGTTTCTGCGCCTGAGACGGCTGCAAAAACGGCAGGTTCAATCGGGGAGAGGTCTGAGACACGGGCGTCCTCCTTAGGCTGTCGGTCCGACATTTCGTTGCGCGCTACCCTGCCGCAAGACGCATGAAATCTATCTGACCGCAGCGAACGCCCGGAGGTGTTTCTGTTTACCTTTTCACCTGAATCTCGTGCAAGAAACTGAATTCAAACAGTTTAACTGCGTGAATATATGTCCTCATAGCGGATGATGTCATCCTCACCCAGATACGTGCCTGTCTGGACCTCGATCAGCACCATGGGCACCTTGCCGGGGTTTTCCATCCGATGGACCGCACCCAAAGGAATGTAGACAGACTGATTTTCAGAAACCAGACGCTCTTCCTCGTCGATTGTGACCTTGGCAGTGCCTTCCACCACGATCCAGTGCTCCGACCGGTGGTGATGCGACTGCAGGCTAAGCGCCGCGCCGGGGTGGACGTGGATGCGCTTGACCTGAAACCGGTCGCCGATCACGAGGCTTTCGAACCAGCCCCAAGGGCGATGGTCCACGGGCAGGGATTCGGCTTGTTTCGCACCTTTGGCCTTCAGCGCGGTCACGGCCTTTTTGACATCCTGCGCCTTGTCCATGCTTGCGACCAGAACTGCGTCGGGCATGGCGACGGCGATCACGTCTTGCAGACCCAGCGCAACAACTTCCTGCGCCGGAGATTCCGAGCGGACCAGCACGTTTTGACAGTCAATCGCCGTGACCTCACCCGAGGTAGCGACGCCATCTGCGTCGGGATGGGTCAACTCTTGCACCGCGGACCAACTGCCAACATCCGACCACCCGGCCGCATAGGGCACGACGCTCAGGTTGTCCGCTTTCTCCATCACGGCATAGTCGATCGAGATATCTTCGACCTGAGACCATGCCTCGGCATCCAGTCTGAGGAAACCAAGGTCACTTTTGGCGTTTTCGACAGCGTTTTTGACAGGGCTCATCAGGGCAGGAGCGTGCTGTTCGAATGCTGCGATGATGTCGCGAACGGCAAACAGAAAGATGCCCGAGTTCCACAGATAGCTGCCATCGGCCAGCATGGATTGGGCAGTTTCGAGATCGGGCTTTTCAACGAACCGATCCAGAGGGACCGCGCGGGTTTCGGGCGTTTGGCTCAGTTTCAGGTAGCCATAGCCGGTTTCCGGCCGATCCGGAGTGATGCCGAAGGTCAGCAGATCACCACGCTCGGCAATCGCGCGTAAACCTTCGATGACTGCGTCGTGAAAGGCGCTGGAATCGGGGACGACGTGGTCAGAGGGGGCCACCAACATAACCGCATCCGGGTCGATTTCATTCAGGAACAAGGCTGCGGCCAGAACGGCGGGCGCGGTGTTGCGTCCTTCGGGTTCGATCAGAACCGGGCCAGGGTCTATGCCGATCTCGGTCAATTGCTCTGGCACAACGAAGCGAAACGCCTCATTCGTGAGGATGACAGGTTTGGCGTAAGGCGCAGCTTCAGGCCCACGCATTCTGAGGGCGCAATCCTGCAATAGGCTGTTTTCGCCCAGTAAGGGTACAAACTGCTTGGGATAGCTTTTCCGGGAGAGCGGCCACAAACGGGTTCCAGACCCCCCGCATAGAATTACTGGATATACGGTTGTCATGATCGCGCAGCGTCTTTCATTTGTGTGTCTTATCGCCCGTTTACTGGGCGGCTTTCTCAGCCGAGACAAGGTCGTGCAGATACGCGCTCAGGTCATCGCGCAGATCATCGCGGGCCAAGGCAAATGCGACGGTTGCTTGCAGGAACCCAGCTTTAGATCCGCAATCAAAGCGTTGACCGTCAAATTTGTACCCAAAGACAGGAACACCGTTGCGGATATCTTCGGCGATGGCGTCGGTCAGCTGTATCTCTCCGCCGCTGCCCTTCTTCTTTTGGTTCAAATTATACAGAACTGACGGCCCAAGCACATAGCGTCCGATTACGGCGAGGTTTGAGGGCGCATCCTCGGGCTTGGGTTTTTCGACCATGCCGCGCGTACGCACGACCGTGCCCACATTGTCGCCCACATCCAACACCCCGTAGGAGCTGGTCTGTTCGGGCGGAACCTCCATCGCGGCAACCATATTGCCGCCGGTTTCTTCATACGCTTCGATCATCTGCTGCAAACAGGGCTTGTCGGCGGCGATAACGTCATCGGGCAGCATGACGGCGAAAGGCTCATCCCCGATCAGGCGGCGCGCGCACCAGACAGCGTGGCCAAGCCCAAGCGCCTTGTGCTGGCGGATATAGGCGATGGCGCCGCTTTCCATGTTTGTCGCATTGAGCGTATCCAGCAGCTTGTCCTTGCCTTTGGCTTTAAGCTCTTGTTCCAGAACAAGGTTATGGTCGAAATAATCCTCAAGCGCGGATTTTCCGCGCGACGTGACAAATATGAACTCGGTGATCCCAGCAGCGCGGGCCTCGTCGATGGCGTACTGGACCAGAGGGCGGTCAACCAGCGTCATGATCTCTTTCGGGACGGATTTCGTCGCGGGCAAAAAGCGTGTTCCAAGTCCTGCTACGGGGAAAATCGCCTTGGTGACCTTGCGTGTCATAGTGCCTCTCAATCTAGTTGCCCCTCGTGGTCGAAACCAATCGGGTTATTCCTCTTAGGCTTTGGGGCCAGATCATTCAATATTACCCGAAGGGCCTGAGCTTAAATCGGTCAGATCGTGCCATGGCGGGAACCGCAAGTCAAAAGACAGTTATGTTGCCAGTTTCTGGTTGCTTGGGCTGGCATCTCAAGCCGCGAGGTCGCTTCGTTGAAGCGCTCCAGTATCGCGTTCTTGGCGATGTATCCATAACGGGTTGATTCTAAACAGCCGCGCCAAGCCTGTGCGATACGTCCGGACAATGGAAAGACCGTGCATCAAGCCAATTTGGGCAAGCCTGTCAATTGACCTTAAAAAAGCAACGATAGTGATGAACAATAAACATTGTTGACTTAGACTGAGGATGGTTACTGCCCAAGTTCAGAGACAAGCGCATTGTTAGGGAAACACGTCTCGGCCCGACCTTGCGTTTTCTGCCAGCGCCCGATTGAGCGCCGCGTTTTGAAACCTGGCAGCCCATCTGCACCGCCGACATCATGGCCAAGGTGTTCCAACCCTCTTTGCATCGCTGCAATTTCTGATCGGTATAGTGTGTCAACCCGACCCCAGCGCGCCGTGAAGTCTCCGACACCGAATGCAATCCGATCCCCGACATGACCCACGAACAGGGCGTATAGATCGCTCTTGTTGTATTCTTTCAGGACATAGAAATTCTCGGTCACCAAAAACGCCGGTCCGGTTCGACCTGCGGGCATCATTAGGAACCCTTGGGCAGGCAGTTCATGCGCTGGAAATGGACGGCCCGAAGCGCGCGTGATCCCCATCGAGGTCCATTCCTCGATCTTGCGACCCTGATCAGGACCCTCCAATGCACAGCTGACTGTATCAGGCACAAAAACCTCAAATCCCCAATCACGGCCCGAAATCCAGCCATGCTTCGACAAGTAGTTGGCGATCGAGGCGATCGTGTCCTCTTCGGATTGCCAGATATCTGCGCTGGAATCGCCATCTCCGTCCACGGCGTAGGTCAGAAAACTCGAGGGCATGAACTGCGGCTGCCCCAGCGCTCCGGCCCAGCTGCTTTTCATCTCACGACCGTTCAAATGCCCTGCTTCTGCGATTTGCAAGGCGGCCAGCAACTCGGCTGTGAAATATTGCGAGCGGGAGCTCATGAATCCCTTTGTCGCGAGGACCTTAAACGCGTTGTGAGGGATCGCCACTTGACCATAGCCGCTTTCACGTCCCCAGATGCCGAGGATGATGCGGGCTGGAACGCCGGTTTCGGCCTCGACACGGGCAAGCACCGCGGCGTGCCGTTTGGCCATTTTGCGCCCCTGAGCAGTCGCGCCCTGCAAAGAGCCTGCTTTGAAATAGCGCGCCGGTGCTCCGAATTCGGCCTGGGATTGTGGCTTTGATGACTGCGGCGGGCTGCCCGGCGGCACCAGATCGGGAAGGTCCCATTTCAATGTCACGCCGGACAGAGCCTGTGTCATGGTCTGGCGCGAAACGCCTTTGGCACGGGCTTGCGGCCACACCGTTTCCTGCAACCAGTTTTGAAACTGGCGCTCAACCTTGGCGCGATCTTGCGCGTTGGCCGCCAGGGGTTGGACGGCAAGGCAAAAAATCAAAATGAGAATACGCATCTTAGCCAAGCTGTGTCCCGACGATGCCTGCAAGTCAACCGAAACCAGAGCACCATTGGCGCCAGCTTGAAGGCTGCGATCAAAAGCCTTGAGAAATCTCTTGCCTTTGTCGATAGTTGCACTGAAACGGATGCGAAAGAGGACAGTCGCCTATGACCAAGGTCAGAACGGCCCTCATATCGGCGGCGATGCTGATGGCCCTTGTGGTGGTGGTGTCATCGGCCCGGACCGCAGGCGCCAGTGACAGCTTCATGGACCCTCAGGGGCCGATCGCGGCGGTGCAGAAGGCACATCTTTTGCGGGCAACTTGGTTGATTTTGATCGCTGTTGTGCCTGTTCTTGTTCTGGTTCCGCTTATTGCGCTGCGATATCGTCGTCGGAAGGGCGGTACAGCTGCCTATAGGCCAGATTGGGACTTCTCGCCCCGGCTCGAGATGGTGATGTGGGGCGTTCCTGTGGTGATCGTCACGATTTTGTCGATCTACTTATGGAAAGCAACCCATCGCCTGGACCCTTACGCGGCACCCTTTGGGGATGAACCTGCCGTTCAGGTTCAGGTCGTTGGTCTCGATTGGAAGTGGTTGTTTATCTATCCCGATCTGGGGATCGCGACCGTGGGTGAGATGGGAATTCCCGTCAAACAGCAAATCGCTCTGACTCTGACGACGGACACGGTAATGCAGTCTTTTATGATCCCTGCCTTGGCCGGGCAGATTTACGCGATGCCGGGCATGACCACTCAGCTGCATTTAGTCGCAGATCAACCCGAACAGATGCAGGGCGAGAATACGCAATACAATGGGCGCGGTTTCACGAAACAGAAGTTCGAAACGCTTGCCCTGTCGGCAGAGGATTTTGACACATGGGTCGAAACTGTGCGCCGGAACGGCATCGTGTTGGATGACGCGACGTATAGGACCGTCGCCATGCGCTCGGACCGGGATGAGGTGCAGCAGGCCCTCGGAACCTCAGATATGCCTGAAAACGCCTTGTATTTCCGCTTGGATGACGGCGATTTGTTTCAGTCGATCTTGCATCGCTATCACTCTGGCCAAGCCCTGCCGCACGATCAGCAACCGGGCACGACATCATATGGGCAGGGGGTCGGCCAATGACATCAGACACCGGTTTCTTCGGCCGCCTCAGTTGGGACGCGTTTCCCATTGCCGGACTGATCCAGAACCCCAACGCAAATGAGATCGTCGCCAATGCCGCCGCCGCCGTTGTGCTTGTCGGAGCGGCAGCGGTTGTCTTTCTGCTGTCCTGGTTTCGGCTGTGGGGGCCGCTGTGGCGCGACTGGCTGACCAGCGCCGACCACAAGAAAATCGGCATCATGTATATCGTCTTTGCCATCGTCATGCTGGCCCGAGGTGTGTTGGAAGGCGTTGTCATGCGTGCCCAACAAGCGGCCGGACCGGGCGACGGTTTTCTTGAGGCCGAGCATTTTGCCGAACTCTTCAGCACGCACGGCACGATCATGATTTTCTTTGTTGCTGTGCCCTTTGTCTTTGGCATCGCGAACTACGTCATTCCACTGATGATCGGCGCGCGGGACGTCGCCTTTCCAGTGATGAACCAGATCAGCCTAGGGCTGACGGTTTCGGCGGGCATGATGCTGATGGTTTCTCTGGTGGTCGGAGAGTTCTCGACCGGGGGATGGACCGCTTATCCGCCCTATACCGGGGCTGCGTTCAACCCTGGTGTGGGGCCCGATTACTGGATCTGGGCAATAGTCGTTTCGGGAATCGGAACGACACTGACCGGGATCAACTTTGCCGTCACGATCTACAAGCTGCGCGCACCGGGTATGACGTTCATGCGGCTGCCGATGTATTGCTGGACGATCATCTGCAGCTCAATCCTCATCGTCTTTGCGATGCCGCCGCTCGGGGTCGCGGCCTTATTGCTAGCCGCTGATCGCTATCTGGATTTTCATTTCTTCACCAACGACCTCGGCGGCAACATGATGAACTACGCCAACCTGTTCTGGCTGTTCGGCCACCCCGAGGTCTACCTGCTCGTACTGCCCGCCTATGGCATCTATTCCGAGGTCTTTGCGACCTTCTCGGCCAAGCGCATCTATGGCTATACCTCGCTGGTGATTGCCACCATGTCCATCGCGGTCCTGTCCTTCACCGTCTGGCTGCACCACTTCTTCACCATGGGCCAAAGTGCGCTGATCAACGCCGTGTTCGGCATCGCGACCATGCTGATTGCCATTCCCACCGGAGTGAAAGTTTATGACTGGATGGCAACTCTCTGGCGGGGCCGTATCCGGTTTTCGGTCCCAATGCTCTATGGGCTGGCTTTCCTAATGCTGTTCGTGATTGGCGGCCTTAGCGGAGTGATCCTGGCCAACCCAACCGTTGACTATCAGGTCCACAACACCCTGTTTTTGGTAGCGCATTTCCACAATGTACTGTTGCCAGGCGTGCTGTTTGGCTTGCTCGCGGCCTATAACTACTGGTTCCCCAAGGCGTTTGGGTTTCGCCTAAATGAAGGGTGGGGCAGGGTGACGGTTGCGCTCTGGACTATTGGGTTCATGCTGACCTTCCTGCCGCTCTACTTTGTCGGCCTAATGGGCATGCCACGCCGGTCGTTCAGTTGGGAGGACCCGAGCTTTCACCCTTATATGATCGTCGCTGTGGTCGGAGCGTTGGTCATCACAGCCGCGCTGCTATCGGTTCTGGTCCAGCTTTGGGTCAGCATCCGCGACCGCGAAAAAACTCGCGTTCCTGTGGGCGACCCGTGGGATGGCCGCTCGTTGGAGTGGTCGATCCCAGCACCGCCACCGCCCTATAACTTTTTCATCATCCCGCAAGTGACCGCGCGGGATGACTTCGCCACCGCCAAAGAGCGCGGCTCGGCCTATCCCACCCCTGACGCCTATGAGGATATCGATATGCCGCGCAATACCGGGATCGGGTTCATCCTCTGCGTGACCAGCGGTATCTGGATGTTTGCGCTGGTCTGGTGGATCTGGTGGCTGGCAGCGCTGATGACGGTTGCGATGATTCTTGCCTTCATCATCTGGACCTTCGATACCAGCACCGAAATCACCATCCCCGCCGAGGAGGTCCGCAAAGACCACGAAGCCTGGCTCGCACTGGTTCACAGCGAAACCGCCGTGGATCGCGACCACGAGACGGCGACTGAAAACCGTGGCCTTGCCCGACCCGATATGGAGGCGGTGACATGAAACGCGCCCCGACCCATAGCTACCCCGGCATCAACCTCGGTGAACGCCATGCCAGCGCTCACAAAGCGTCCGAAGTCGTCACCTTCGGTTTCTGGGTCTTCCTGATGAGCGACCTGGTCTATTTCGGCCTGATGTTCGCGATCTACATCACGATGATCGACGCGCAGGCGGGTGGTCCCGGCCCGCACGAGCTGTTCGACCTCAAAAGCATCTTCGCGCAGACCATGATCCTGTTGACCAGCAGCCTGACCGTCGGGTTGGCCATGCTGGCTCTGAAATACAACCTGCCACGGTCAAAGATCATTCTGTGGTTCGGAGTAACGCTGTTCCTGGGCCTCAGCTTCCTTGTGCTGGAGATCCGAGACTTCATGGCAATGGTCGAGAAGGGTGGTATCCCGCAGCGCAGCGGCTTCCTTTCTGCCTTCTACGGGCTGGTGCCGTTGCATGGGCTGCACGTAGCGGCAGGCTGTGTTTGGTTGATTGTTTTAGGCATTCAACTGCGCGTCATGGGCATGACCGATCTGGTCATCTCACGCGTCGTGCGGCTTGCATTGTTCTGGCACTTTCTCGACCTGATCTGGATCGGCATCATCACAATCGTCTATTTCGGAGGTCTGACCTATGGATAAACGCTCCGAGATGCACCGGCGCGAGCGGCGGCGCTATGTCATCGGCTACGGAGGCTCGCTGCTTTTAACACTTGCGATGTTTGGCGTTGCGCAGGTATTTGGTATTGAAACGACCGGAGTGTATCTGACCATCGGTCTGTTGGGTTTGGCGCAGCTGATCTTTCAACTGGTCTATTTCCTGCACATAGATCGTCGGCGCAGCAGCCGCGAGGATCTGGATCTGATCCTATTCTCGACCCTCGTTTTGTTGATCATCATTCTCGGAACGGTCTGGATCTTGGGCAACCTTGCGGTTCGAATGCACATGCACGCAATGTAGCCGGTACGTCAGCGTGTTATGACGAGACCCAACCACAACGCGCCCCAACACATTACAAGGCTTACGACGATATTGCCTGCGGCCAGAGCCAGAGTTTGCTTGCGTCGCAGCTCTAGCGATTGATAGGCGAAGCTGGAAAAAGTGGTAAACCCGCCGCAAAAGCCGAATACCAATCGCTTTTCCTCCTCGCCCATGTCGACGGGGCCTCCCAGATAGCCCAGCCACAGCCCAAGCAACAGGCTGCCAAGCACGTTCACTATCAAGGTTGAGAGAGGGAGGTCATGCGTGATCCGCAACGCCACCCAATGACGAAGAACAGCACCCAAACCACCGCCTAGGCCAAACAGAGCATGCAGGTACAGATCCGTCATACGGACCCCCGACCTGCATGAAAACGCCGCCCGAGGGATTCACCAGCGATTGCGGCACCCAGGCCAACGGCAATTTCCAACCCGGCCGCAGTCGCTGCCGCCCCAAGCGTGTTTGCGGCCAACCGTTCAAGCTCGGCCACGAATGAAGAGAACGTGGACAGGCCACCACAAAATCCGACGGCTCCGAGGTGCAAAACATGCGCGTGAACCCGATGGCGAATGGAATACAGCCAGCCAAGGACGAAACAGGCGAAAACGTTGATCCCGAACGTTGCAGTCAGGACCGAAGCGCCCGGGATTTCTACTGAAAAAAACTCCCGCACTAGAGAACCCAGTGCGCCGCCGACAAAAACGGCAAGAAACATCAGGACGCGGCCTTGGGTACCTGATTGAGAGTTCTGCGTGTTCACTCTGCCTGCCCTTAATGCCAGCCTGTCAGGCGTCGCGCCTTAAAACATCAGATCGATCAAACCCGTAACGCGATTTCACAAACGCGTCCCCTTTGATTGCAAACTGTCTGGGGGCTTGCAATCAAAAGCCAAGCTGTTTCACTTTGATTCAGCATTTTCGGTTTTGATCTGAATGGATTTTACGCCGCCCTCCAACACAACCCACCCAAGGAGATCAGGAATGGTTGTACGCAGGCTTTACTACTTTCTCAGCTTCGTCTGTTTGCCTCTGGTTTTGCTTTTGGGCTTTGTCTGGCACCCGGTGCATTGGCTCCTGATCATTCTGATCCCCTATGCGGTGATCGGCATGTACGACATTCTGACCACCAAGCATAACGTGCTGAACAACTATCCTGTGCTGGGCCATTTCCGGTACATGTTGGAGTTCGTCAGTCCCGAGATCCGTCAGTATTTCGTGGAAACCAACGAAAGCGGTCGTCCCTACAACCGGATCGTACGCAGCCTGATTTACTCCCGCGCCAAAGGTCAGGTCGATACTCAGGCCTTTGGTACGCAATACGACATCACGACCGTAGGCTATCACCGCGCCAATCATTCGCTGGCGCCCAAACACGTGGATGAAAGCGAAGAACGTATCATGTTGGGCGGGCCGCAATGTGAAAAACCGTACAGCGCGTCGCGCCTGAACGTCTCGGCGATGAGTTTCGGGGCGCTTAGCGCCAACGCCATTCGGGCTTTGAATGGTGGGGCAAAAGATGGCGGTTTCGCCCATAACACGGGTGAGGGCGGATTGTCTCCGCATCATTTGGCCGAAGGCGGTGACATTATCTGGCAGATTGGCACCGGCTATTTCGGTTGTCGGACCCCCGACGGCGGGTTCGACAAGGATAAATTTGCAGAAAAGGCCACTAAGGACGTGGTCAAAGCGATCGAAATCAAGCTGTCTCAGGGGGCTAAACCCTCGCATGGCGGGGTACTGCCCGCGGCCAAGGTCGACAAAGAGATTGCTGAGATCCGAGGCGTGCCAGAGCATCAGGACGTCATTTCTCCGCCGGTTCATTCGGCCTTTGACGGCCCGACCGAGCTGCTCGAATTCGTCCAACACCTGCGTGAGATGTCAGGCGGAAAACCGGTCGGCTTCAAGCTGTGCATCGGCAACCCGTCCGAATTCATGGCAATCTGCAAGGCAATGTTGGAGACAGGGATCCTGCCCGATTTCATCACCATTGATGGTTCCGAAGGGGGCACGGGGGCGGCTCCGGTCGAGTTCACGAACCGTCTTGGAATGCCGCTGAACGAGGCGTTGATTTTCGTGAACAACTGTCTGAAAGGCGTGGGTCTGCGTGACAAAATTCGCATCATCTGTTCGGGCAAAGTGGCCACAGGCTACGATCTGGTCGAAAAATTCGCACTGGGGGCTGATATGTGCAACGCCGCGCGTGCCATGATGTTTGCGGTTGGTTGTATTCAGGCGCTGCATTGCAACACCAACCGCTGCCCATCCGGTGTGGCGACCCAGGACCCGATCCGGGGGCGGGCGGTAAACGTGCCGCAAAAACGCAAGCGGGTACATCGCTATCACGATGCCACGTTGGAGAGCTTTCGCGAATTGTTGGGCGCGATGGGAAAATCAACCGTGGCCGAGCTTCACCCCCGTGACATCCTGCGCCGGACCGCCGACGAGCGGGAGCATTCCTACGCGCAAATGCACACAATCCTTGAAGAAGGCGCATTGCTGTCGGACGCTATTCCAGCCGAATTTGCCGACGATTGGAACCGCGCGTCTGCCCAGCATTTCTAGGGTCTATTGCAAAGACGGTCGGGGATTGTTGGCCGCGTGCGAGTGGATTTTACGCACGCTCCACTCAACGGCATCGCGCATGGTTTTGCCAAGCGCGATGTCGAAGGCCTCTACTAGATCAGGGGTCTGATCGCTGGCCGAGACGACATATTCGCGGAATGAGCTTGAGGCGATGATTTTGTCTTCGAACTCGTCGATGATCTTGATGTTCATCCGCACCTCGACCCTTACCGACGTGGAATCCTCAGTTTCCGATACGACAAGACCCTGAAATTCACGCAAGTCCGGTTGAATGACATAGTCCGCGCGCAGACCGACTGTGGATCGACCCACCGCAGCAACCTTGCCCGAGTTCTCAAAGCTCTCGACCATCAGCGCCTGCACGATCAGCGGCGCGCGATCGACCCAGCGCGCTTGCGGCAGGTATTGCACCTGAAGCGCAGTGGGCTGAATGGCGATCTGGTCGGTGTTGACGGCGGCCGTCGCCGTCGGCTCTTGCACGACGATCTGCTTTTGGACCCGGGGCAGCGAAGAAGAAAACGTGCTTTTGGGTGTCAGCAGATACAGGTTGTTGGGTTTTGAGGCCTGTCGCAGCGTACCAAGCCCGGCGCAGGCCCCCAGCAACGTCAAAGACAGGGTCAGAAACAGGGTCCTAATCATTGACGGAACTCCGATGCTTGGGTGCCCAGCAGGAACCGTGCCGGGTCGCGTTCTATTCTGTCAGCCAAGCGGTCGAGGGAAATGACCAGCCGCTGCGCCTCTTCGACAAAACGGACGAATTGAGGCAGGCCAACGCGTAGGAAGTTCGACACCTGCCGGCTGTTGTCTTGTACGATCTTGTCGACCGTTCCCAGCAGCTCCTTCGCTGAGTTCGAGGCGCTGAGGACGTCGTCCGAGATCTCGTCGATTTTATTGGTGATGTTTGAGACGGTCTCGGTCACCTGATTGGCCGCTTTGCGGATGTCTTCAGCCACGGGAGCCACGTCTTCGTCTATCACCCGGTTGGCCGTATCAAAGGCACGCTCGGCCGAGGCCAATACGCCTTTGGTCGAGTCCATCGCGGTGGTGATTGACGCCAGCGTGGTGTTGGCATTCGCCACAGTTTCGGTGATCACACCTAGCGAGACACTGGCCTCATTTGACAGCCGCGTCAGGTTCTCGGCCAGTTCCGAGCCGCGCTGAATAAAGGGCTTGATGTCTTCGGCCATGACGCTGTTTGCCGTTGTCAAGGTTGTTTTGGCTTCATCCAACGCGCCTGTCGCCGAGTCCGCCGCCGTTTTGACTGATTGCAGCGTCTCGTTTCCGGTCTGAAGCGTGGTTTCAGCCGCAGCGATCAGCGGGTCGAGACGTTTGGTGAACTCACCGATATCCTTGGCCGCATCGCCGATATTGCCGGAAACGGTTTCAAAATCCGACATGGTCTTGTCCAAACGCCCGGTGGCGGAGGCTAGGTTTTCGAGAATATCCGAGACGGCCTTGCGGTTCTTTTCATCGACGACCGAGTTCAGCTCTTGCAACAGTGTGATGGCTTCATCCAAAACCTTCGGCGCGCCTTCGAACAGAGACTGAATTGTACTGCGTTTGCTTTTAATCACGCTGTTTTGCGGCAGACGGGCGGCGGTGGTCGATCCTCCTGTCAGTTCGACATAGCCAACGCCGGTTACACCAAGCGATTGCAATTGGGCGATCGTGTCTTCGGTGACGGGGATATCTGCATCGACCTCAATCCTCACCCGCACTTTCGAGGGGTCGTCATCATCCAGATTTAATGAGATCACCTGACCGACAGGAAGGCCGTTGAAACTCACCCCGCCAGCGGCCGACAGGCCAGAAACGTTGTCGAACAACACGTCATAGTAGGCGTATTGGCGGGTCACCTCGAACTTGGCGAGCCATAGGAAAAAGCCAAAAGCCCCCAATAGTGCTGCAAGGGTAAATGCTCCGATTAGAATATAGTTCGCTCGGGTTTCCATCGCCTTACCTGCCTTACCCCTTCTGCTGTGCCGCGCGGGCGCGGGGGCCTGTGAAGTATTCCTGAACCCAAGGATGGTCGACCTTGGTCATCTCTTCTATCGGACCTTCAACCAGTACGCGTTTTTCTGCAAGTACCGCGATGCGGTCGCAGATCGCATACAGACTGTCCAAATCATGGGTGACCATGAAAACCGTCAGGCCCAATGCCTGCTGCAACTCTCGGATCAACTCATCATAGGCGGCGGCGCCGATTGGGTCCAAACCAGCGGTGGGCTCATCTAGAAACACGATCTCGGGGTCCATGGCCAAGGCGCGAGCCAGCGCGGCCCGTTTGCGCATCCCGCCCGAAAGTTCGGATGGAAACTTGCCGCAACTCAGCTGTGGCAGACCCACTAGGCTGATCTTCAATGCGCCCAGAGATTCCATCAGTTTTTCGCTCAGGCCAGTATGTTCGCGCAGCGGGGCCATGACGTTCTGCAAAACGGTGAGCGAGGAAAACAGCGCACCATCCTGAAACGCCACGCCCCAGTGGCGTTCTATACGGCGGCGATCTTCCTCGGGTCCATTCAGGACATCTACGCCTAGTACCTCGATGCTGCCTGCCGCTGGCGTGTTCAGCCCCACAATCGTGCGCAGTAGTACCGATTTACCGGTGCCCGAGCCGCCAACGATGCCCAAGACCTCACCCCGCCAGACATCGAGATCCAGATTGTCATGGACAACCTGCGGCCCGAACTGATTGCGAAGCCCGCGCACGCGGATCACCGCCTCGCGTTGCGCGTCTGCCTGAGTGGTCTGATGTTGCACCGTGCCGTCCATGTCAGATCCCAATCTCAGAGAAGAAGATCGAAAACAGGGCGTCGATGGCGATCACCATGAAAATTGACTGCACGACCGAGGCCGTGGTGCGCTGACCCACGCTCTGGGCCGAGCCTTTAACCTGCATGGCCTGCCAGCAGGCGATCACGCCGATGACCAACGCGAAGAAGGGCGCTTTGATCAGCCCAACGGCCAATTGCCAGACATCCGTGCTTTCGTTCAAACGGGTGACGAACATGCCGGGGCTGATGCCGAGGTCGATCCAGCTCATCAATCCACCGCCGAACAGCCCTGCCAAATCGGCGACAAAGCCCAGAATCGGGAGCATGATCAACAGGGCCAGAACACGCGGCACCACCAGCACCTCGATTGGGTCCAAGCCCAGAGTGCGCATGGCGTCTATTTCCTCCTGCACCTTCATCGACCCGATTGACGCGGTAAAGGCCGACCCCGACCGACCGGCAACAATAATAGCGGTCAGAAGGATCCCAAGCTCTCGCAGTACCGAGATCGAGATCAGCTCGACCACAAAAATCTCGGCACCGAATTGTTTCAGTTGCGTGGCCCCCTGAAAGGCCAGAACAACGCCGATCAGAAACCCCATCAATGCCACGATGGGCAGAGCCTTGAACCCGGTTTCCTCCATATGTGTAAACAGGGCAGCTCTGCGCAAACGCCAGGGCATGACCAGTGTGCGCCCAAGCCGATGCAGCGTTAGACCTAGGAACCCCAGGATCGAGAGCGTGTCCGTCCACGCGCCAACTGTTTTTTGACCCACGCTGGCGACCCAATCCACGGCATTGCGAGGCGGGGCCAGTTTTCCGGGATGGTCTGGGATGTTCTGCGATACGGTCTCGATCAGTGCGGCATGTGCCGGTTGAACACCCCGGAATTCCAGTTGCGCGCCAGCCGTCGTGAACCGCTTGGCAAGATCCGCAACCAACCACGCGCCGCTTGTATCCAATGCTTCCACATCCGACAGATCCAGCGTGACATGCCCGCCCTCTGGCTGAATGCCTGCAAAAGGCCCCTCGACCGGAGCAAGCAATTGCGTCAGCATTTCGCCTGCAATGCGGATCCGGGTGCCATCGCTTTCGTGTTCGGCAGAAATGGTTGGGCTGCTCATATCTGTATGTGATGCAAAAAAGCCTGAATCTGCAATGGTTGTATGCCTTTGTCGCCGGATTTACAAATCTGGGATTGCGCGGCTGCGACACTTGCAGCTTGCACGCCACGGTTGTTTGGCGCGTACCTGCTTGCAGATTTTGGGACAAAATAACCGGCTGGGCGTTCGCCTCTACACCAAGTCTAAATCTGATGCTACGGATAGGCCGCAAGGAGGGCGATCTTGACCGTTAGCGAAAAGCGCATCAAAGCGATGACGACTGCCGGGCTGAATTTGATCGGTCAGGCGCTGTCGATCTATGACAACAAACTGCGTCTGGTTCTCAGCAATCGACGCTTTCAAGAGATGTTCGGCCTTCCCGACGACCTCGTGAAACCCGGCGCGTTGTTTCGTGACACGATTCACTTCCTCGTCACCCGCGGAGAATACGGGCCCGAGGGCGATGTAGATGAAATGGTGCAGCAACGCGTCGAGCAAGCCATGGCGTTTGAGCCGCACTACATGGAGCGCGTCCGCCCCAACGGGCAGGTTGTCGCTGTTGAGGGATCGCCTCTGCCGCAGGGTGGTTGGGTTGCAGTGTACACAGATATCACAGGCACGAAACGCGCCGAAAACTTGCTGCGCGCCCGATCCGAGGAGCTTTCGGACCAGCTGCTCAGCCATACCGAGGAACTTTCGGCCACCAATCGCAAGCTTGCCGCCACCATCGCCGCGTTAGAGGAGGCCAAGCGCGAACTGACCGAGATCGAAGCCCGCACGCGCATGACGACCGAGATGATGCCCGCCCATATCGCGCATCTCGATGTCGATGGGCGCTACGATTACTCAAACCGGCGGCTCAGCTCGGTGCTGCCGGGTCGCCCATCTGATATTCTAGGGCTGCAGATCTCCGACGCCCTTGGCTTACACGCTTTTTCACGAGTCGAGCCGCATCTGTCAAAAGCCTATGGCGGCGAAACGTCCGTTTTCGAGTTCACGGAAGAACAGGATTCCCGCCGCATTCGCGTGTCCTTTACCCCCGATGGGGAAGGTGGCGTCTACATCATGTCCGTGGACATCACCGAGGAAACCCAAACCCGAGTCGCGTTGCAACAAACCCGCCGCCGCGAGATGGCCGCGCAGATGACCAGCGGGCTGGCGCATGATTTTTCGAACTTGTTGACCATCATTCTGGGGATGCAGGGGCGGCTGGACAAAATGAACCTGCCCGATGAAGCGCATGAGCTGATTGCGGCGACCCGTCAAACCGCGCAGCGCGGCGGGCAGCTTTTGAACCGGATCGCGGATATGACGGGGAACCGGACGCCGCAGCCCAAAGCAACAGATATGCTGCAATTGCTTGAGGATCTGCGCATTCTCGCCTCACCTTCTCTGCCGCGAGGGGTGGGGCTGTCGGTGGTCAACACTCTGCCGGACCAGGCCCTGATGCTGGACCCGGGCATGGTGCAGGATGCCTTGCTGAATTTGGTCCTGAATGCGCGCGACGCTTGCGGCAACAACGGTCAGATCACCATCAGCGCCCATGCGATTGGCGCGATTTGGGTTGAGATTACGGTCTCTGATACCGGGCCGGGGTTCTCGCCCGAGGCGCTGGACAAAGCCCTCAATCCGTTTTTCACCACTAAAGGCAGCGACGGGTCCGGACTTGGTTTGCCAATGGTCTATGACACGGTGAAACTGGCCGGAGGGGACCTGAGCCTGAAGAACACGCCTTCGGGTGCGTCGGTGGTATTGCGGCTTCCCTACCGTCCTGCGCCCCCCATGCGCGGCGGGCTGGTTCTTCTGGTCGAAGACAATCAGGACTTACGCCTCCAGTTTCGCGACATGCTGATCGAGCTTGGGTTTTCGGTCATCGAGGCAACCTCGGTCGACGAGGCATTGACGCTGGTGAGCGAACTGGATGACATTGTTCTGGTCCTTTCCGATATCCGGTTGGAAGGGGAGGCAACCGGGCTGGACCTGATGGAGCGTCTCAAACCCCGGCTGCCATGTATCTTGATGACGTCGTTGCCATCGACTGATCCTGTGTTGAAGCGGGCGATCGGTCGGGTGCCCGTCTTGCACAAACCGTTCACTCCCAAACAACTTTCGGCTTTGATCCGAACCGAGGCTGCGTGATGACTCAACCGTTGGTGACCATTCTCGATGATGAACCCGAGATTCGCCATATTCTGACGGAGACCCTGCAAGACGCAGGTTTTCGAACCCAGAGCTTTTCACGTGCCCGAGAATTCGAGGCCGCGTTGAACCGTGTTACGCCCGATGTATGTCTGGTTGATCTGTCCCTGCCGGATACGGATGGATTGGCGCTGGTGCATCGCCTTGCCTTGGAACAGGGCGCAGCCGTCATTATCATTTCAGGCCGCGCGCAGGTGCAGGATCGGGTCACCGGGCTAGAGCTCGGGGCCGACGACTATATAACCAAACCGTTCGACCCCGCCGAGGTCGTTGCCCGTGTGCGGGCGCGGTTGCGGGCTCCTAAGGGGCAGGCGGCGCATTCGGAGACGGCCAGTTTCAACGGTTGGGTCGCGCATTTTGACCGATATGTTCTCGAGGATCAAAACGGTGCAGAAACCGCGTTCAGCCATGCAGAAGGTGAAGTGCTGCGTTTGTTCCTTGAAAGCCCAAAACGGCTGATCAGCCGCGCCCAAATGCAGGAAACTTTGGGCGGCGCGGCTGGCGAGAGCTTTGATCGTGCAATGGATGTGCGTATATCCCGTCTCAGAACCAAGTTGGGCGAAGATCCCAAAAACCCGCGATTGATCAAAACGATCTATGGCGCAGGCTATATTTTCCTGGGCGATGTGGTCTGGCACTGAAAGTCCCGGTGCGCGCATTTGACCCTGCTTCAAGGATATCTGCACGGGCGGGCTGGAAACTCGGGCTTGTCCTGATTAACTAGAGCGACCTCGACGACCGAGGGGCAGAGGTATAAGACACCGCTGTTTAACCGTGCGGTTGCCCGATAAGGGCGGCGACACCGACGATCTGGAGTGTGAAATGATCGGCAAGGCCTGGGCAAAATGGCGATCGGGCTATATCGGTAGGCTTGTCGTGGAAAGCCTGCGCAAACAAGGGTGGATGTACGGCATCGCGATGGGTGCGATGGTAGTCGTTGCCGCCACGACCGCTGGTACGGCTTGGATGATGGAAAACATCGTCGATGCCATGACCACCCCCGAAATGAGGTCGCAGGCACATTGGATCGCGCTTGTTGTCGTCGGGCTGTTCGGCGCTAAGGCATTCGCTTCCTATATTCAGTCGATTTTTTTGGCGCGCGCGGGGAACCGAATTATCGCGGTCCAACAGGAGCGGCTGTACAATCGGCTACTGCAGCGCGGTATTGGGTATTTTGCCGAGATTGAGTCTTCCAACCTATTGATGAGGGTCACCGCAGGGGCGGGGGCCGCCCGGAACCTGGTAAATATCATCGTAACTAGTTTCGTGCGCGACGCGCTAACGCTTGTGGGTCTTATTATTGTCATGATCTATCAGCAACCGCTGCTTTCCGTGCTGTTTTTTGTCGTTGGTCCGGTTGCTTTGATAAGCGTGCGCTATCTGTTGAAGAACGTACGGCGAATAATGCAGGCCGAGTTGAAATACCTTTCCGAGATCATCCAGGTCCTGCAGGAAACATCGAACGGGATCAAAGTCATTAAGGTGTTCAGCCTTGAAGGCCGCATGACCGATCGGATGAACATTGCGATCAAACGCGTCGAGAAACGTTCGAACGACATCGCCTCTTTGCAGGCCATCGCCAGCCCGTTGATGGAGTTTCTGGCAGGCCTGGCCGTTGCCGGTGTTCTGGTTATCAGCACTTTGGGGATCGGAGGATCTGAGCCTCCGACGGCGGGTCAACTGATGTCGTTTATCACGGCCCTACTGATGGCATATGAACCCGCCAAACGCTTGTCGAAAATGCGGGTTTCAATCGAGACATGCATGGTGCCAATTGGTATGATGTTCGAGCTTCTGGATGAACAGGATTCGATGCAGGAACATTCAGAACCCAAAGAGATGGTTAAAGGTCCAGGCGAAATCCGCTTGCGTGATGTGACCTTCGGGTATCAGGGGACACTGCCCGTTATCAAAGACATGGATGTTACTTTCGAAGCAGGAAAAACCACGGCTCTCGTGGGCCAATCCGGCGGAGGAAAATCCACGGTTTTCGGCCTGATAATGCGGTTTTATGATCCCAATCAGGGCTATGTAGAGATTGACGGTCAGGATCTCACCGAAGTCAGTTTTGCATCGCTGCGCCGGAAGATTTCCTATGTCGGGCAGGACACGTTCCTGTTTTCGACCACCGTCATGGACAATTTGCGCTATGTCGCGCCGGACGCGACCGATGAAGAAATTTTTGCAGCTGCACGCGCTGCGCATGCGCATGACTTCATCTCTCAGTTGCCAGAGGGCTATGACACTCAGGTTGGGGAAAACGGAGCTTTCCTGTCCGGAGGTCAGAAACAGCGGATCGCAATTGCCCGCGCAATTTTGCGCAAAGCGGAAATCCTTCTGCTGGATGAAGCCACAAGTGCGCTTGACGCAGAATCCGAAACTCTGGTTAAAGAGGCATTGGACAAGCTGACGGAGGGGGTCACGACAATCGTAATCGCTCACCGACTATCGACCGTTCTGGAAGCGGACAACATCATGGTCGTTCAGGATGGTCAAATCGTCGAGCAAGGGACCTTGAATGTGTTGTTGGAAGAAAACGGGGCGTTCCGCCGGCTGTTTGACCAGCAATTCAAGAAGCCTAACTCGTTATAACAACAGGATTTCACGCGACGTGAATGAGTTTAGTGTGGTGCTGTGATCGAGGCTGCGCTATTCCCGCAGCGCTTGGTCCTTAATTTTCACGACCGGTTGGAGCAAATAGTCCAGAACGGTTTTGCGCCCAGCCAAAATATCGACCTCGGCAATCATGCCAGGAATGATTTCAACAGCGGCCCCCGAGGCGTCGAGCATTGTGCCGTTGGTCCGGATCTCGATGACAAAGACCTCTTCGTCGTTGCGCTCGGACCGGGTGATGGTATCTGCGCTAATTCGAACAATTTCCCCATCCAGCCCGCCGTAGCGGGCGAAATCATAGGCGGTGATTTTGACTTTCACGGGCTGTCCAGCATGAAGAAACGCGATATCCTGTGGGCGAACATAGGCTTCGACCAGCAAACTGTCATCCAATGGAACGATCTCGACCAGTTCCTCTCCGGTGCGGGCAAGGCCACCAAGAGTGGTGCGGTGGATACGGTTTACGATGCCGCGCGCCGGGGATTGAACCTTGGCTCGAGACGCTCGATCCCGCAGAGCTGGCAGCATTGGTTCCAGGGCGGACAGCTCAGCTGTCGCAAGGGCGAGGTCGGTCAGAGCATTGCTTCGAAATCTGCTGCGCGCCGCTCGAATCCGGTCGTCAATCTCTTCCAGACCGGTTTTTAGTCGACTGGTCGCGGCTATGGCTCTGACCCGGCGACCTTTCCATTCTGCCTCACTGCGCCTAAGGGCCAAAAGCGTGGTCGCGGGCTCCATTTTGCTGGCGACCAGAGGTGCCATCATCGCCCGTTCTTCAGCCAGAACGATCAGCGTTTCTTCTGCCGTAACCTGATCCACCAATCCTTCTTCGTATTCCCGGTGGCGTTGTTGCTGCTGTCGCAGCAAGATATCAATTTCCGCCTGCAACTCGGCTTGCCGACCCTGATACAAAGCCGTTTCAGATTGAACTACATCCGGTGCGCCTGTGACGAGCGTAGCGTCAAAATGAAGGTCCCGGCCCTTGATCTCGGAGTGTAGCCGCTGAATCCGAGCCATCAGACCAAAAGCACGTTGTTGTTCCTGATTCAACTGACTGTCGATTTGGGTTGTATCGAATTCCATCAACAAGGTCCCGGCTTGAACCACTTGGCCTTCATGCACGTTCAATGCCTTCAGAACGCCTGGCTCTGTTGCTTCGATGATCAGGATGTCCCCAGATGGCACGATTCGGCCATCTATGCGGGTTACATTGTCCAACTCGGTCAGATAGGCCCAAAGCCCGGCTGCGAGGAGGCATGTGAGAATTGCCATAAGCAGAAGAGAATTCCGCAAAGGCGAAGTTCTGCGCGTCGCGCGTGCCAATGAGGCAAGATCATGATGCTGCGACATTCAGGTGCCTCCTGTTTTGGCTTGCATGTTGTGACAGAAGGCTTTTTGGCCCGTCTTTCGCGATTTGGCCGTCGTCAATGACAATAACGCGGTCCACCAGCTCCAAGAGGCTAGGACGGTGCGTGACGATCACCATCGTCGTGTCCAGGGTCGCCTGCTTGAGGCGGGACAGAACGCGCGCTTCGGTTTGAACATCCATGGCGCTTGTTGGCTCATCCAGGAGCAGAACCGACGGTTTGCCAATCAAGGCTCGTGCCAGGGCAATCGCTTGTCTTTGTCCACCAGAAAGCCCTTCGCCCCTTTCCGCAAGCAGTTGGTCATAACCTGATGGATGACGCGCCACAAAATCTTCAACTCCGGCAATTTGCCCGGCTTCAATCACTTCTTCGTCGCTCGGTCTGATGGTGCCACTGGCGATGTTTTCCCGGATCGAGCCGGAAAACAGCCAAACATCCTGTAGAACAGAGCCGACACCTCGTCGTAGATCGCCTGGGTCAATTTGCCGAATGTCCAACCCATCCAGCATGACCGACCCGACCCGCGGCGTATAGAGCCCCAGCAACAGTCGCGAAATTGTGCTTTTGCCCGAGCCAATTTGGCCAAGAATTGCGACTTTCTCACCCGGGTTGATGGTGAAGGAAACACCTTTCAAGGTATCTTCTGATTGATCCTGGTACGCGAAATGAACGTTGCTAAACGAGATTGCACCCTTGAAGCGTGAACGACCGATCCAGGATCTGCCTTCCGGCCGCTCACTGTCTGCCCGCATAATCTGGTTGAGGTTTCGAAAAGCGCTACGCGCCTGGTTGTACCGCGTCAAAGTTTGCGCCAATTGCCCTAAGGGTGCCAAGGCGCGACCCGTCAACATGACTGCGGCGATCAGGGCGCCTATGCTGGCTTGTCCTTCCGTGACCAGGAAAACGCCATAGAAAACGATCAGCACCTGTGCCGCCTGTTGCGTGAGGCCGGTCAGATTCAGGGCGAATTGTGTAATCGCGCGACTGCGAACTCCGTGGCTCGATTGTCGTTCTATTGCGCTTTCCCAACGGGCACGCATCTGACGATCAGCAGAAGTGGTCTTTATGGTTTCGAGGCCAGAGACGGCCTCAACAAGAACAGATTGTTTGGACTGACCATCCTTGAATTGCCGCTCGGCCAACCGAGATAGCATAGGTTGGGCGAGCAAGCCAGTCAGCAGAACAATGGGTACTGCCATCGCAGGAACGATGGCCAGCGGGCCGCCCACCAGGTAGATCACTAAGACAAACAGAGCGATGAACGGTAGATCGACGATCGCAACCAATGTTGCGGACGTGAAAAACTCGCGCAGAGTTTCGAACTCGCGAACTGTATTTGCAATCGCGCCGGTCGATCCGGTGCGAGATTTCATTTGAATATCGAGTAACTTGTCAAAAATGCGCCGTCCCATCAGTCGATCAGCCTTTTGACCGGCCTGATCAATGAATCCAGCTCTTAGAATCTTGAGTAGGAAATCGAAGCCAAGGGCGAGGCCCACGCCTATGGTCAGTGCAATCAGAGACTCCGTTGCTTCATTTGGAAGAACTCGGTCATAGACGACCATGATGAAGATAGAAGTTGAGAGCCCTAGAAGATTGGCGAGCGCTGCTGCGAGAATGACCTGGTAATAGGACCACCGACTGGCGGCTAAAGCAGACCAGAACCAATGTCCAGACCATTGGGTCTCACCGTTCTTAGTGATATCTTGATGGTCTCGGCGAAATAAGATTGCATAGCCGGTATACACTTTTTCCAACTGCTTCTCAGGAATTGTCCCGGTTCCCTGCCCGATGCAAGGGTCGTACACCAACAGCATGCCGTCGTCGCTGCGCCCATGATAGACAACGGATCGTCCCCCCTCCAGCAACAGTATGGCTGGTGACAAGTCGTCATCCAATTTGCTCAGCAAGCGCTTACCATACCCTGCCTGAAGACCGCTTTGGCGGGCAAGCGCCAGTGCATCACTTATCGAGAGGCCATTTTCCAAATTTGACTGCGCGGCAAAGAGAGACGCTTTTGCTATTGGACGTTCAAGTGTTTCACCCACATGCAGCATACACGTTTCGAGTTCTGTCAAACGTGATGTGTCCGGTTGGGTTTCGTGCCGCGTCATCAATCAGTTCCTCTCAAGCAAATTTGGGCAGCGAAGAAATGGAGTGCGTCCGCTGATCGGATCTGTTTTCGGTTTTGTTGCGTCGCATGCGACCAGGGTTTAACGGGCACGAGCGTGTATCTCCGAATTCTGGCCCCAAGAGGTTTCGCTCGTTTGCGCATCGGCCAATGCAGATAAGAAGCCTTCGGCATTGGCCTTCCGCTCAGCATCCTTTGAACCCGGATTATGTGTCATTCGTGATTGTGCTTGGGCCAACCAAGGTATGTGAGACAGCGAGATTTGATGCGCGTGGACTAGCCGCAGAGCGCCACAAGCCGTCAGTGTGGCCAGCTGCTTGTTTGTCAAACTGTTCAACCGATCGGTCGAGATACCCCAACAGCTCCTTGGCAAAATGCAGCTCTCGTATTGGGTGAGTGGGTCCAACAAGTTCATTTCCGCGAGCACATCACAAATGGCCTTTGTGGTTTGTGCGGACGACATTCGACCTTGGAAGAACGTCACTAAGGCTTCAAGGTTGGAAGAAAGCGCTCCTGTGTCACGGTAGAAGGCCTCATCTCTGGGGTCATCACTGATCAAGCCAAGGGTCTCGTCGATCAGCAACTGGAATTGAGCATCCTTGACCTGCCCACCTCTTGGTATTGGTTCGGCATCGAAAGGCGGGCACCTCATCGCAGAGGGCAAGTAGGGTGCCAACCATCCGCCTGTTTGAGACACAAATGGGTTTTCAGCCTCTTCTGTCAGGGAAAACACTGCGACCGGCTCTACCAGGCCCTCCGCTTTGCGGAAAACAAGCGGAAAAGAAGCCGCGACGGGGAAGACTTCAGCCTCGACAACTGAGCACTCAGTCACGTGCCTCGTATGGTCAAATGAGGTGAAGCGTTTCCAGAACCTATTCCCAAATCTTTGGAATGTGAGCGGTTTGAGGTGGGTGCTTGTCATGGCGGCCTTCCAAATTCCCGGCTGGTCCTCGAAAAGGATCAGGCTGTGGCACCTGTGGGATCAGTGTGGAGGATATTGTCTGCGCTCAGGCTGCTCAGATCATTCAGACCATCGAATACTGCGAGCGTATCGACAGTGACGTCGTCTGATGTCGAATAGCTGGCCTTGACGAGCTTGGCGTCGGTGCCGTCGGTCGTCAGGGCATATATCTCGTCTCCGGACTGCGCACCGACCAAGCTCTCCAATGCCAACTCTATGGTGTTGGCCGTGAGATCGCCGAGGATGGTCGTCAAACCGATGAAGCCTGTGTCTGTGCCGAGATTGTCGCCGTGGCTCAGGAATTCCACACCCGTTCCCGTGCCTCGCAACGTCGCGACATCAAGGCCCTTGAACATCAGGGCATCTGCGACTTCCGTTGCTGTTCCGATGCTGAAACCCGTGATGATATCCGTGCCATTAGCCGCCGGGTCTGCTTCGAACACAACGATGTCTCGACCAGCTTCCGCAAGGTCAATCGTATCGTCGCCATCACCACCCCTGATGTACGTATCCACATTGCTTGCGCTTATGACGTCGTAGGTGGTCGACCCTGATTGGTAGACAGAGTCGCCTCCGTTTGGCGTGACGATCTTCAGCTCAAAGGGTTGATTGATGTTCTGAATGTCGACAGAAAACTGCACCAGAGGCGACGAAATGTCGGAGAAACTCAGCGTTGCTCCGGCAAAATTGACGAAACTAGGGTTGGCTGCGTTTACGGCAAGAGGCAATTGCCCGTTGAATATTATGGAGCCGCTGTCAAAGGTGACCTGAGCAGAGTCGAACTCCAATCGCATGTCTACAAATAACCCGCTCGACAGATCCCGATCCGATTCCGAATAGACCGCAAATTGAACGGTTGAGCCACTTCTACCAACTTCCGAGATGACATAGGCTGCGGGCGTATGAGCCGTGGCTTCAGCGCTCACTGGAACGGGATCAGGCCCTCCTGACACTGTTGCTTCGGCTGAAAAGTTCAGATCCGTCCCGGCCGTTGTGGCGGCAAAAGCGGAGGCTGCGATAGGCGCAGACCATGTTCCATTTGCGGCGACGGTTGCGGTGCCAACGGATGTACTGCCCAACAGGATGTCCACTGTGTGACCGGCAACCAGACCGACCGAAGAGCCGCTGACTGTAATCCCGGAACTTTGCGCATTAGCAAGAGAGATCGCCCCATTGGTTCCAATCGAATCGAGGCTCAAGGTTGGTCGGAAATCGGTTGAGAAGTAACCTGTTGCCGCGTTGGAGGAATTGCCTGCAGCGTCTTCAACCGATGCCGAGATCTGGAAGCTAGTGCTGTCTGCCAAGGCCGCGAGATCGCCGGTTGGAATATCCGCATTCCAACTTCCGTTCATTGCGGTGGCTGTATAGGCCTCGCCGTCCAAGGTGATGGTTACAGTGTCTCCGTTGTCGGCCGTTGTTGTGCCTGAAACCGTCAGGTCCTGCCCACGTTCCACGACATCCAGGACTGATCCGATGGACAGTGGATCGAGGGTAATGCTGGGTGCCGCAAAATCAGTTAAAAAGCTCATTGTGGTCTGGGACGTATTTCCAGCTGCATCAGCCACGGTCGCGGTGATGGTATAGCTTTCCTGATCCTGAAGCCCCAAAAGATCAGACGCCTTTGTCACCAACGTCCAATTGCCACCGGTGACGGTTGTCGTCTCGCCGATGTCAACCGTGCCGTCGGCGCGTGCGATCGTGATAGATACGACAGCCCCAACGCCTGCATCGCTTGTGCCCGAAATGGTCAGATCCGTTGCCCGCTCGGCGGCGTTCATGATCGAGCCGTCCGTAACGCTCGTGATCGCGATGGTTGGATCAGTGAAATCTGTATCGAAGCTGCCTGTCGCCGGAACAGCCGGGTTTTCGGCGATGTCCAAGACATCTGCTGTTACCGCAATTGTTGCTCCGTCTGCCAAGAGTGATAGATCAGCAGCTGGTACGGTAACGGTCCACGAACCGCCCGAAGCCTCGGCAGTATAGGTGAGCCCATTCACGCCAACGGTCACGGTTTGATCGTCTTCAGCTGTGGTGGAACCCGAAATGGTCAGGTCGGTTCCGCGCTCTACCGCATTCATGACAGCCCCGTCCGAGAAGCTGTCGATAGTGACTGTCGGAGCGCTGATATCCTTGGCCAATTGCGCCGTTGCTTGAGGCGCAGCTAGCCCGTCCGCGTCAGACACATTGGCTGTTATCGTAAAATCGCCGCCATCGGACAGAGACGCTAGATCGGCTGTCGGGACGGTTATGCTCCAAGTGCCACTCGAAACGAGGTCCGTATAGATCTGGCCGTTCAGCATGACGGAAACCTGCTGGTTGTCGCCAACATTTCCGGTTGTGCCTGAAATGGTCAAATCTGAACCGGCTTCGGCAGCGTTCAGGACATCACCTACGGACAAGGGCGAAATGGCAATGGATGGACCAGAGAGGTCGACGGGCACTGTGGCCGTCACGGTGGTCGCCGGGTTGCCAGCCGCATCCGCGAGCCAAACGCTGATCTCTGCCGGAGTGCCCGTCGTCAACCCGGCAAGGTCCGCGTTGGGAATAGTGACAGACCAACTGCCGCCCAGCGTCGTGCCGGTAAAGGACTGCCCATCCAATACAAGCGTTACAGTTTGGTTGTCCTCAGCCGAGGTCGCCCCGGTCACGGTCAGATCGCAGGTTACATCAATAAGGTCAATGGACCCTCCACCGACCGGATCGAGCGTGAGGGTTGGAGCCGTGAAGTCTGTATCGAAGCTGTTGCTGGCTTGAACGGCCGGGTTGCCAGCGCGATCCGAAATATCCGCTGTCACGCTGATGGTTGCCCCATCCGACAAGGCTGCCAGATCGGCGGCTGGAACGGTTGCCGACCATTGGCCGTTGGACACCGTGCCGGTGTAAGTCTGGCCATTCAGGGTGACGCTCACCGACTGCCCGTTTTCCGCGTCTGTCGCACCACTTACGACAAGATCGGTTCCCTGCTCGGCGGCGTTCATGACGGCGCCATCCGAGAATCTGTCAATGCTGAGTGTTGGTGGGATGGTGTCTACGACCACGGTTGCCGTCGATACGGAGATCTCGTCCCCCAAGGTATCAAGCATACGAACGGTCACGGTGGACTGGCCTTGGGCCAGGGCGCTCGCCTCGGGCGCTGTGAGGGTGACGGTCCAGTTCCCTTCGGACTCCGGTGTCACGGTCTTAGTCACGGAGCCGATCGTAACCTCGACCGAGGTCGCATCGTCCGGCGCAGTTGCGTTGGTCAGAGTGTTGTTGAGGGAGGTGGCCTGCAACTCTGCCAGATTCAGTGTCGGGAAATTTGGCGTAGGGGCTGGATCGTCCCCGCCGCCTCCGCCGCCGCCACCTGCCGCCGCAGCACCGGCGAGACCAATACCCGCCGCCGCAGCACCAATGCCGCCCAGACCACCTGCTGCTGAGGCGGCTCCGGCCTCGGCGACAGCGCTGAATTCGACGATCTGCGAAACCATCGCCTCGGCGATCATGATCGAGCCGCTTTCAAGGACCTGAACATGTTCCGCCGCAACAACCATGGTGCGCCCATCGAGCATTTTCAGTAGCACATCCCCGTTGTCCATCAGCTTTGCAGATTTCACACCCGGGATGGTATCCGCGAATTGGAACGCATAGAGTTCCTCAACCGTCGCCTGCGCAAAAGCCGGAAGGGCCAGCAAGGCCGACACCAATCCGCCCGCAACGCTGCGCCCGGACAGTTTGCGCAGGGTGCGCTCGATCCATGAACGCTTGTGGCGATCGCGGTCTGCCCGTGAAAGATCGGCTGGCGTTTCAGTATGGCGCTCAGGTGTTTTCATCATCTTGCCCCTCAGATTTGGTTTCCGCGATCCTGGGAAGGCTGTCCTCGACATGACGCTTTGTTCATCTGTCTTGCCTTCCGGTTACCGCCGCGGGCGAACCTGAAAAAATTGAGTTAAACTGAAGCCGAACTCCTCGTTTTCACCACATTCCCGCTTTTGTTTCGGTCTGGGCATCAGATCATCCTCAGGTCACTGCCAGGCGTGGCATTGGGGGTGATCAAGGTGATGCTTCAATTCGAAACTGTGGTTGCAACGGGAAGCCCGGCGCTCGATTCAGGTATCGGCGATACGGCTTTAAAAACGTTTAACGGGGATACGTATCTCTATTCCGTCACCGGTCCGTTCGGTGGCGTTGCCGCCTGGCGCCTCACCGAAGGGGCTGGGCCGCAGCTGGTGGATACGGTCTATCATAGCGGCCCGATCCTGTATCAGGTGGGGCGGACGGGTGTGCCAATCACCTTGGGCGCTGAGAACCAACTGGCCCTTGATATCAATGATGCAACGGGTTTGGTGGGGTACACGCTCAACGCGGATGGTACCTTTGGCGATCTGCAGGAAACCGAGACGCTCGTCGGTGGCGGAGACATCTCGGCGATGGCGCAACTGGACGTCGGAGGGCAAAGCTATCTGACCCTCGCGCATGAAGATACCGATCAGATCGTCAGCTATGCAATCAACCCAGACGGCACGCTTTCGGTCGTGTCGTTGGTCTCAGGCCAAGCCGATTCGATGCATGCTGCGAGGGTCGGGTCTGAGCAATTCGTGATCACCGCGAACGCTGCAAATAGTGAAATCGCCGTATTTGACGTTTCCGCAAGCGATGGCAGCCTCAGCGCTCTGGACAACAGTGCCGCCGTTTCGACCATGGGGATATCCACGCCCACGGCGATTGAGGTGGTCGAGGCCTATGGGCAATCCTGGGTCATCGTGGCGGGGTCGGGCAGCAATTCCCTCAGCGTTATGGGATTGCGCAGCGATGGTCAGTTGATCCCCAAGGATCATGTTCTTGATACGTTGAATACCCGGTTTGAATCCGTTCAGGACCTGTCGGTGATCGAGGTGAATGGTCGTGCATTTGTCGTGGCAGGCGGGTCCGACGATGGGGTCAGCCTGTTCACGCTGACCCCGAATGGAAAGTTGGTCTACCTGGATAGCTTTGCCGACACGCTGGATAGTGGGTTGGGGAATGTCCAGACCCTCAGCCTTGCCCATATCGGTGATGAGCTTCAGGTGCTTGCAACCTCGCAGCAGGATCCCGGACTAACGCAGCTGAGCGTTTCTTTGGCAAATCTTGGCGTCGTTCGGGACGGTAGCGGGCCGGTTATGGGCACGGCGCAAGACGATATGCTCAGTGCGGGGGTGCTGGATGCCCAACTGTCCGGTGGGGACGGAGATGACATCCTCATTGCAGGTAGCGGTGAGACGACACTGACCGGTGGGGCAGGGGCTGACATATTCGTCATGCAATACGGTAGCGACCCAACGACGATAACGGATTTCGAAGCCGGCACCGATCGGCTGGACATGTTCGACTATCTTCTGCTGCGCACCCCCGATCAATTGACCTTTACCGCCACATCCCAAGGGGCCGACATCCAGTATCTGAATGAGGTCGTCCACGTGATTTCCTCGACCGGAGGGCCGTTGACGAAAGAAGAGGTTTTTGGCTCCGGGTTCGGTGGACCAGATCACATCCCCGTGGATTTCGGAACGTTCGGCGGGTTGGAGCCTGCAAGCTCGGACGGTATTCAGGGCCGCGTGAGCATCGATTCCGAGACGGCCAATCCCGGCATTGCAGACGCTGAGGTCAAGTTCACTCCGACAGGAGGCGGCACCGTCACCGCAACCACGGATGAGACCGGACGCTTCGATCTGAACGTTCCGAACGGGACGTTGGCCGGAGAGCTAGAGGTCGTCAAAACCTATTCAACAGCGAGCGGACGGGTTAACGCTCTGGATGCGTTGCAGGTTCTGCGTATCTCGGTTGGTTTGGATCCGACATGGGGGCCGGCGGCTCCGGAGAACCTGATTGCCGCCGACATAACACAGGACGGAGCCGTCAACGCACTGGACGCGCTGTCCATCCTGCAGGCGGCGGTCGGACAAACTTCTCCATATCCCGCGAAATGGGTTTTTCTGGACGCAGATGCCGACTTCTCGGGGATAACGCGAAATGCGGTGAACTATGACACTCAGATGGATGTCACTGTCCAAGACGGTTCGTTTGCGGTGGATATGACCTCTATTCTTTTGGGAAACATCGAGTCGTTGTGAAGGTGTTTTGCTGGCATTTTGCCCGGACTGAACACTCTTTCCCGAACCGGTTTGCGGTCCTGTTGAAAGAGTGGAGGGGCGGACTGTCGCACTCGCGAACGCAGGGGATGGTGGCTGGCCCCTCAATCTAGCCCCTCCGAAACACAGTTTCTTTTCACACGCTGGTCTCAAAGTAGATTGTCATAGTTGACAAACAATCTTCAATCATTATTTGTCAAAAATGACAATCTACGGGGCCGCAATGCCAAGACCATCTCTGAAAGACCAACGATCTCAGGAAATCCTGGATGCGTACCTCACATGTGTGGCGCGGTTCGGCCTTGACGGCGCGACCCAGGAACTGATTGCAGAGGAAGCTGGCGTCAAGCGCCCCCTGCTGCGCCACTATCTTGGCAACAAGGACGAAATGATTGCCGCACTTGCCGAGTACACCCTTGAAGGCTTTGCGATGTCACTGGACGGTCTGCGACAGGCCCTGCCAGACAGAGCAACGCCAACCGATCTTGTGGACGCTCTTTTTGCCGAAAACAGCGGAACTGATCCGCGGTTGATGTTGGCGTATCAGGCGCTGGTGACAGTTGTTCCGGATCGTCCCGAATTGCGGCAGGATCTTATGGACTGCCTAAGTGCTTTCTTTGACGTGGTTGAGGATGTCCTGAAGCGCGCCGCCCCTAACGCGCCGGATGCAAGCACTCGTGCCGTGACTCAGGGTATTTCCGCAATCTTTGTCAGCATGGATGCCCTGTCGCCACTCGAGCCGCCCAAAGTCTGGCGCGCGGAATTGAAGCTGGCGGCGTCTTTGCTTGCCTCTACGCTGGAGGCCGAGCTATGAGCCACGCCAGAACCGCGAACTATATAGCTCTGCCTGTACTGTTGGCTGCAGCTGTCCTGGGATACTACTGGGTCTGGGGGCTGCTCTTCCTGTGGTGGACCATTCCGACCATCCTGAATGGTCAGGCTTTTCTGGTGTTCGAGATCAACCGACACGACGATCCAATTCTATTCTGGGCCATTGCCTGCCTCTGGGCTTTGTCAGGACTGATGATGCTCGCCGCCAGCCTTTTTCCGCAATACGCCCATCTGATGACCTGAAGGACAAAGATGACCAAAATGTATCATCACCTGCCCGTCGAAGCCTATACCTCGCAGGATTGGTTCGACCGTGAACAACAACAAATCTTCTCACGCACTTGGCGTTTTGCAGGATTGGTTGAGGATATCGAAGGCCCCGGGCACTATCTGTCGGTGCAGGCAGGTTTGAACAACCTGTTTATCGTCATGGGGCGCGATCACCGTCTGCGGGCCTTTCACAATGTTTGCCGCCATCGCGGTACACAACTGATCCGCGCGGTTGGCAAGACGCAAAAAGCGCTGACGTGTCCTTACCACGATTGGACCTATGATCTGGAAGGCAATCTGATCTCCGTCCCCGATGAGGCGTCGGAATTTCCCGGTGGTATCGATAAATCCTGCCTTGGCCTCAAACCGGCGAGCGTAGACGTCTGGCGCGGTATGCTGTTCGTCCATCCTGATCCGAACGCGCCCACGCTTGCGGAGTGGTTTGGCGAGGTCGATCCATTCCTTGGTCCGCACAAACCCGAGGAACTGGTAGAGTACACCGAAGGCCGGAACACCTATGAGATCAAGGCCAATTGGAAAATCGTTGTCGAGAATTACATCGACGTCTATCACCTGAGCCACCTGCACTCGAACACCCTTCATATGTATGATCATGCCAAGGCAGAATACGGTTGGAAGGGGCCGCACTATCACTTTTGGGAGCCCCCTTCAGCGGAGTACGCCAAGGATCATGAGGCGAACCTGCCGATGCCCCTCGCGATCCCAAAACCCCATGTCGGCGCCTGGGTTCCGATGCTGTTTCCGGGCATTGGCATTGGGGCCAGTGAGGAAAGTTGGAACCTGTTTGTCATCACACCACTGGCGCCTGACCTGACCCGCATCGAAAATCGCACGAAGCTCGCCAACGTATCGGGTTGGGCGTTCCAGCAACAGCAATGGAAAAGCTGGGGTTTTTGGAAGGACTTTGGCGGTGCGAAGTACCAAGGGGACGATGCCGCCGGGGAGGACGATCCGATGGCGTCCGGAGACTTCACGACCGAGGATATCTATGCCTGCGAACAACAGCAGAAGTCCCTGAAAAGCCCTTACTTGGAAATCGGCCCGGCCGGTATTGGTGAAAGTCCGATTACCCAGCACCAGAAAGCCGTTTTGGAGTTCATGAAGGCTGATTGAACAATGCGGAGATGGATTAGACACCCGTTCAAGCCACCCTAATTGGCGTGGCTATCGCGTTGGCTTTGGTGCTGACAGCGCAAGCAGAAACGCCTGAGGAGATCTCTGCCTGTGTCCTTGCGGCTCAAGACGAAGATAGCCTTCTGGCTACGTGGGAAATCTGGCATCCCGAAGCTACTCATCGGATCGTTCTCAAATACGGTGCGGGGCAGGAAGATGATGTCTTCACTTACCGTGTGGGGGACGTTACCGCCGCTACCGATGCTGAACTCCCCAAGGATCTGGCGGGCTACAAGGAAACTGAGCGATCCACGCCCAGAATGACCACCCGCACCGAAGATGAGGTCCACCACATAACCGCGGTTACGGATGTTGAATATGATTGGCAGGGATATGCCGGCAAAATGCGTCAAACAGATGAGTTTGCCTTTGAACCTTACCTTGGCCGGATGGTGATCCGGTCATTGACCACAACCTATGACTACCGGTGATTGGGTGATCTAATGCAACGCAACTTCTATCCATTGACCGTATCTGACATCCGCACAGAGATCGGCGGTGCAGTCACAAGTGTTACTTTAGATGTCCCTGCCAGACTGGCTGATCTGTTTCAATGGATAGCAGGGCAACATCTGACGATCAGGTTTTTGATCGAAGGACAGGAGCATAGGCGCAGCTACACTATCTCAAACCCTCCTGGATCCGCACTGCGCATCACTGTGAAACGTGTGAAAGACGGGATCGTGTCGAACCATATCGGTGATGCTCTGTCGGTAGGGGATATCATCGAAGTCATGCCCCCCTTTGGACAGTTCACCTTAACGCCCGGACCCCTTAAACGCCGCACGCACTATTTCTTTGGCGCGGGCAGCGGCATTACGCCTCTATACGCGATGATCAATGCCGTTTTGACGGACGAGCCGCACTCTGTTGCAAATTTGGTCTTCGGCAATACCAACGCGGACAGCATCATTTTTCGGGACGAGTTGGAGCAAATTCAAGCGCGATACTCAAAACGCTTTTTTGTGCGACATGTTCTGTCCCACCCCTCCTTGTTCAGTTGGTTCAGCCCTTGGCGTACGGGTCGTTTGGATGCAAACGCCGTTCAGGCCGCTATTGCTGAGACCCCACCGGTGGCGCAGGACACGCAATACTGGATCTGCGGTCCGGGCAGCATGAACACGGACCTGCGGGCGGCGCTTAAGAATTTGGACGTGCCAGACGATCGTATTCACACGGAAAGTTTTGGCGGCGATGTCAAACCCGATCTCAGCACGTCAGGAGTCGCGGCGACAGCCCGCATAAATCTGCATGGTGCATGGCATGACGTACCGGTGGCTGCGGGTCAAACCATACTGGAAGCTGCTCAAGCGAAAGGCTTGAACCCACCATACAGTTGCCAGTCCGGTGTTTGTGGTGCCTGTGTTGCCCGCCTTACCGAAGGGGCCGCCCATATGCGGAACCGAGTTGCACTTGAAGACGGAGATATCTCGAAAGGGTTCATCCTCTGCTGTCAAAGCGTTGCGACGCAAAAAAGCATCGCCTTGAAGTTTGAGGGGTAGATTCGAGATCACGAAAAACGCAGGCAGAAGCCAAGCAAACAAGTCGGAACCCCACATCGCAAGTTGAAGGATTGGAAGTGGTGGCTGCGAGAAAATCAAATCTCTTTGCAGGCCCGCGTCATAACCTAAAACACTAGTACTCGCCGCCAAGTCGCAGCAGATGATGCCGTCACCTGCCTTGTTACTCAAATTGTGGAATGACGGGATACAGATTGATTTTTCATTGCATCAGAAGGATTCATTGGGCACCCGAGGCATCCCGCGCTTTTTGCCTTGTGCGATCAGAAACTTGGCCGCGCGGTTTTGAAGGGTCTAGCCCGGATCGAGCAAGTCGACTGATCAGGGCTTTCAATTAAAGACCGTCGCGGGCTCGAAATGGGCCCGCGATCCAGGTGCCGCTAGGCAGGGACTTTGGCTCGTTCAGGTTGCGACCCTGCAACCTTGCTGGGTGTCCCCGACACATAGACTTCCTCGATCGCGCGGTCGTCTCCCATCATCTGCAGAACGAACAGCTCTTGTGACAGGCTGTCCACCCGGTCCATTCGAAGGGCCATGGCCGGGGTGCTGCGTGCGTTCAGAACAACGACGTCCGCTTCGCTTCCCGGGGCGAGCGTACCGATTTTGTCTTCGAGGCCCAGAACGCATGCATTGCCGCGGGTTGCCCAATGGAATGCTTGCAAAGGGTGCAGGGCTGTCCCTTGCAGTTGCAGGATCTTGTAGCCTTCGTTGAGGGTTTGCAGCATCGAATAGCTGGTGCCAGCACCAACATCCGTCGCGATCCCGTTGACGATACCGCGCGCGCTCAACCCGGCATGATCAAACAGGCCGCTGCCTAGAAACAGGTTCGAGGTCGGGCAGAACACGGGATGCGCGCCGGTTTCGGCCAGCGTGTCGATCTCGCGCGGTTCAAGATGGATGGAGTGTCCGAGCAGGGTTTTTCGTCCCAGCAGACCGTAAGACTGATAGACATCCAGATAGTCCCGGGCTTGCGGGTAGAGTTGTCTGGTGAAGGCGATCTCGTCCTTGTTTTCCGACAGGTGTGTCTGTATGTGGCAGTCGGGATGCTCTTGCGCCAGCGCCTGGGACATCGCCATTTGGTCCGGGGTTGAGGTGATCGCAAACCGGGGCGTGATGACATAGCCGTTGCGCCCTTTGCCATGCCAGTCGGCGATCAGGGCTTTGGTTTCGTCATATCCGGATTGGGGCGTATCCTGCAGCGCCTCAGGCGCGTTACGGTCCATAAGGACCTTCCCACCCAACATGCGCATGTTTCGTCTGGTCGCCTCAGTAAAGAACGCGTCAGCCGATGTTTTGTGGACCGAGCAATAGGCAACCGCCGTCGTGGTGCCATGCGCGATCAACTGATCATAGAACGCCCGTGCCATTGTCGCGCAGTGCCCATCCGAGGCAAAGCGGGTTTCTTCTGGGAATGTGTAGGTGTTGAGCCAGTCCAATAGCTGCGCGCCCCACGAGGCGATGACCTGCACTTGAGGGAAGTGGATATGGGTGTCGATGAATCCCGCCATCATCAGATGAGGGCGATGGTCCGTCACGGGCACATCTCCGGCCTTCGCGCTAATCGCCGAGAAGGGGCCGGTGTCCTGAATGATCCCGTCCCGGATCAGCAGCGCGCCGTCCTCAAGATAGGTATAGGCGCCGGCGTCGTCGCCGTTTTGTGGTTCGCGATGAAAGGTCAGCAGACGACCGCGCAGCAATCTCTGTGTCATGGAATGTCTCGTATGTCGTGGGAAAACGGGCAGGGGGCAGCCATGAGGCTGCCCCATCATGGATCAGGCCTGTTGTGCAGGTGTATCGTCGTCGATGAGATCGGGCTCATCTGGAACGATCACGCGATGCTCAAGATCCTCTTTCGGGGCGAGCATCGGGTAGAGGTAGAGGAACCCGCCGACGATCAGATAGCCGATGGTAATCCCGTCGAACTGTGGCATCTGCAGCGTGTAAGAGTGGATGATTCCTACCGCCGACATCAGCCCGCCAGCGACGGCAAACGCCCCTGCCATCCGGAACCGGCCGTCAATCACGTCGGCCACAATGGCCCCCCAGATCAGACCAGTGATGATCGCACCCTGGCTAAGCGCCAGATGTCCTTCGTAATGGGCTCCCTCCATCAGGAGTGCGGCGGTCAGGCCCTCGTCACCCAACGCTGGCAGGCCTTCGACACCGCTACTGCGAAGCGCGTTCATCAGCGATCCCCATTTGACCATCAGAAAGGCCGAGATATGGGGCAGGATCGCGAAGGAGACCGCGGCCATGTGCATCGGCTTCACCGCCCAGGCCGTGTTGGTAATCAGGCTGACCGAGACAAAGACCAGAACGGGTGCTGCAGCGGCAATCGGTATCAGGCCCGCAAGGAAGGACAGGAAGCCCAGGAAAGCGGCAGCCGCGATCACAACGGCCACACCTACGATGTAGCCCGCATGTGCATCAAGCCGCTTGTAGGCCGGATGACCGATATAAACGGTCGTCGGGAAAGGAGAGCCAAACAGCGCGCCCAGCATCGTGCCCGCGCCATCAGTTACCTGGCACAGCCCGACGGGGTAGTGATCGCCCGCGGCCTCGGCGGATTCCACGTTGTTCATGGTTTCGATGAAATTGTAGATCTGGACCGGGATCAGCACCAGAAACAGCTCTGGGTTGGCGAACAGGTACTGCACACCTGCGATGAGGTCGCCGAAATAGGGGATTGGTGGGTAGAAGCCGATGCCGCTTGTGTCGATTTTCGATTCACCAAGGATGATGGCAATCACCGTACCAGCCGCAATCGCAACCAAACCGGCAGGCACATTGCCCGGCAGGCGGAATCGCCCGATCAGACCCCAAAGGATGAACAGCAACGAGGTAAAACCGATGATCGGGTTCTCAAACACCTCGGCCAGGGGGACGGAGCCGATAAAGACCAGCGCAATGCCGCACAGCGTGCCGAGCATCCCGGCGCGCGGAGTAATTCGCTTGAGGTAAGGACCCACAAACGCCCCAAGGGCTGCAACGATCCCTCCCATGAAGCCCGCGCCGATACCTACCTGCCAGGCCAGCATCGGGTCATTGGTGGCCCAGTAAATGGGTCCGATCACGCCGAAAAGATACACAAACATGACCGGCGTCGAGATGCCGTAGGGCAGGGCGGTGACATCTTCGCCCTTCCTGGTGGCCGCCCATTTGGCGAGAAACGTATAAACTCCGACACCAGCCAGGATTGCTATGGCGGCACCAGGCACGATGCGGCCAAAGACAATCTCAGCTGGCATTTGGAACACGAACTGACAGACCCCGGAAAGGATCAGCAGGTTCACTAGATTATCCGTAAAAAGCGCCCAGAAAGCGCTGAAGTCGCTGCGGGTAAACAGCTTGTATTCGTAGGTCCTCCCGTCCATGACGGTCTCCTCCTCTGATAGGACCGGAATTGCCTGGTGGATGTCAGGCGGATCTCCCTCTCCGGTCGTGATGTTGGCCCGCAAGGGGCGCCTTGGTTGCCCCGGTTGGGGCGGTCGCGGCAGTTTCAGAGGTCAGTTCAGCAATCACCTCGGCCACCACGAAGGTGGCGATGACGCTGGGCCGCTTGTCGCGGCTACCGCTTGCCCCGATGGGGCATCTCAAATGTTCGATGGATTGTCCGTCACACTGTTTATGTGCCCAATTCCTCAGCTTGATCCGCTTAGTTGCGGATCCGATCATCCCGACATAGGCCGCATCCTGACGTTCAAGCGCGGCGGTGGTCAGCAAGAAATCCAGCCCGTGATCATGGGTCAGGACGATAAAGGCGCTGCCTTCGGGCGCACTGAGGATTTCGGCTTCGGGGATTGCACTCAGTCGGGTTTCGACATCCGCAGTGCAGAGGTCGATTTCCTCGGCCCGTGTGTCAACAAGGATGCAGCGCACAGGCAAGTGCTGAAAAAGATCCGCAAGTGCGCGTCCCACATGACCCGCCCCCATCACGTAGACATGTGGCAAGGCATCGTCGCGCAGCGCCGCCCGGTCGGTTGCGGCCCCCTTGTCCGAGGACCGCATGCGGGTCAGTTGCAACTCGACCCGTCCCCCGCAGCACTGGCCAATTTCGGGTCCGAGCGGTACATCCATTTCCCGGTGTAGCGACCCATCCCGCAGCATGTCCCGCGCAGCGTTGATGGCCATGAATTCCAATTGTCCACCGCCGATCGTCCCCCACAGCGCGCTTGGCGCTACGAACATCTCAGTCCCTTCGTTGCGGGGCGAAGACCCGCGCGCACGTGTCAGCGCGATGCGGATCACGCTGCTTTGTTCGGAGAGAAACGTCTTCAGGGACTGCGCGGCAGGCATCGTTTAGGCACCGTTTTGCAGGCGGGCAACGGCAATCAGGACGCGCTCGGGCGTGGCGGGGGCGTCCAGGCGAGGACATTCTCGGTAGTCGGCGACGGATGCTACAGCCATTGACAGAGCCTCGAACACCGAAATTCCCAGCATGAAAGGCGGCTCGCCCACGGCTTTGGAGCGTTTGATCGTCAACTCTCGGTTTTCCGACCAATCGGCGAGTTTGACATTGAAGACACGCGGGCGGTCCGAGGCCAACGGGATCTTGTATGTCGACGGAGCATGGGTGCGCAGGCAACCGGCATCATCCCACCAAAGCTCCTCGGTGGTCAGCCAGCCCATGCCCTGAACAAAGGCCCCTTCAACCTGACCTTTATCGAGAACGGGATTCAATGAGCGTCCGACATCGTGCAGCACATCCGTGCGGTCGACCCGGTATTCTCCGGTCAGGGTATCTATGGTCACTTCCGAACAGGATGCCCCATAGGCGTAGTAGTAGAACGGGCGGCCTTGCCCCTTGTCACGATCCCAGTGGATCTTGGGGGTTTTGTAGAACCCGGCTGCCGACAGCTGCACACGCGCCAGATAAGCTTGCTTGACAAAAGCGTCAAAGGGCAGAACCTCTTCGCCGATGTGAACATGATTGGCGTGAAAGAGCACCTGCTCGGGGCTCACATCCCAGTTTTCCGAGGCGAATTTCACCAGCCGTTCCTTGATCTGCTCGACCGCATTCAACGCGGCCATTCCGTTCAGGTCGGTACCGCTGGAAGCTGCAGTGGCGGATGTGTTCGGGACCTTCTCGGTCGTGGTCTTCGTGATCTTGATCCGGTTGAAATCAACCTGGAAGGCCTCGGCCACCACCTGCGCGACTTTGGTGTTGAGGCCTTGCCCCATTTCGGTGCCGCCGTGGTTCAGATGGATCGAGCCGTCCTTGTAGACATGCACCAGCGCGCCGGCCTGATTGTACCACGTCGCCGTGAACGATATGCCGAATTTCACAGGCGTCAGAGCGATCCCCTTTTTCAGGATCGGTGAGGATTGGTTGAAAGCGATGATGTCTTGGCGGCGCTGGCGGTAGTCTGAGGTCTCCTCCAACTCTCCGACCAGCCGGTCAAGAATGCTGTCTTCGACCACTTGATGATAGGGTGTTACGTTCCGCTCTTCGGTGCCATAGAAATTGGCCTTGCGCACATCCAGAGGGTCCTGTCCCGTGGCGTAGGCAATTTCCTCGATTATCCTTTCCGCCGCGATCACCCCCTGCGGCCCGCCAAATCCGCGGAAGGCGGTGTTTGAGACAGTATTGGTTTTCATCGGATGGCTGCTAAGGCGCACATTCGGGTAGAAATAGGCGTTATCCGCATGAAACAGCGCCCGGTCGGTCACGGGGCCCGAAAGATCTGCCGAGAACCCGCAGCGTGCGGCAAAGCTGCCTTCGACGGCTTGAATGCGCCCCGCATCGTCAAAGGCCACGTCATAGTCGATCACAAAGTCATGGCGTTTGCCGGTCGCCGTCATGTCCTGATCCCGGTCGGGCCTGATCTTGACGGCGCGGTTCCACTTTTTCGCGGCCATGGCGGCCACAACGCAGAACAGGTTCATCTGGCTTTCCTTGCCGCCAAAGCCACCACCCATGCGGCGCACATTGACCACAACGGCGTTGGACGGCACCCCAAGCACTTGGGCCACCATATGCTGCGCCTCGGACGGATGCTGGGTCGAGCAATGCACGACCACATCATTATCTTCGCCCGGAATGGCAAAGGCGATGTGACCCTCAAGATACATGTGATCCTGACCGCCGACGCGCATCCGACCCTGAATCCGGTTTGGAGCCGCCGCCTGAGCCGGGGCAACATCCCCGCGCTCTAGCTTGAGGGGTGCGGTGACATGCGGGTAGCCAGCGTTTTGCGCCTCAATGGGGTCAAGCGCATGGGGCAGGGTTTCGTATTCTACCTCTGCCAGCTCGGCGGCGCGGCGCGCGATGTCGCGAGTCTCGGCTATGACGGCAAACAGGGGTTGGCCGTGAAATTGAGTGGTATCGGTTGGGAAAACCGGCTCGTCGTTCAGATGCGTCGGGCTGATGTCATTGACGCCCGGCACGTCATCTGCTGTCAGAACGCCCACAACGCCGGGTGTCGCCAGAACCTTCGCAAAATCGATGCCCAACAGTTTGGCATGGGCCACGTCGGACACGCCAAGATAGGCGTGCAGCGCGCCTTGGGGCAGGGCGATATCGTCGGTGTAGTCGGCCCCTCCGGTAACATGCTTGATCGCGCTGTCGTGGTTGACGTCGGTGTGGGCGGCTCCAACGATGGAAACGGTGTCTTTCATTGTGTCGTCTCCTTGTTACGCACAAGCCAGTTGAACGGGGGTGTCTGTCTGGGCGTCATGTTCGAGGAAGAACCGACGCAGCAGGTTCTGGGCCGTCAGCATCCGATAGTCGGACGAGGCGCGCCAATCGGTCAGGGGCGAGAAATCCTGAGACAGAGCAGTTGCTGCCGCTTCGAAACTTTCCCGCGACCAGGGCTGACCGTTCAGAGCGGCCTCGGCAGCCGCTGCGCGCTTTGGCGTCGCGGCCATGCCACCCATGGCGATGCGGGCGTCGTTGATGATGCCATCTTCAACCGACATATGAATGCCTGCCGCGACCGAGGAGATATCCTCGTCGCGGCGCTTCGAGATCTTGTAGGCGGCGTTTAGGTCCTTTGGCTGGGGAAGGGGAACGCGGATGCTTTCGACAAATTCGTCCGGCTGGCGATCCTGTTTGCCGTAGTCGATGAAGAATGCGTCCAGCGGCAAGGTCCGCACATCCGACCCTCGCCGCAGCGTGATTTCCGCTCCAAGCGCGATCAGCACAGGCGGCGTGTCCCCGATGGGAGAGCCGTTGGCGATGTTGCCGCCCACTGTGCCCATGTTGCGCACCTGCCACCCGGCAATACGATCCCAGTATGAGGTGAGGTGCGGTAGATGCTCGGACAGTAGGTCCTGGCAATCGGTGTAGCTGGCACCTGCACCGATCCGCAGGTGCTGGCCCTGTTTTTCGACCGCTTTCAGGTCTTCGAGATGTCCGGTAAAGATCGCCGGTCCGATTTTGCGCAGGAATTTCGTGACCCAAAGGCCCACATCCGTTGCACCCGCGACAATGGTGGCCTCTGGATACGTCTGCAGGCACTCGGCCAAGTCATCCACGTTGCAGGGAAGGATGCTCAGATTGTCCTGCGGTCCCGAGACGACGCGCCTCCCGTCTTTCAACGCCGCCAGACGCGCGGTCATGGCCTCACGTTCGGTGTTCAGGTAGTCCGAGGCCGGGGTGCCGTAGCGGCTGACAGCAACAGCCGCCCGAATGATCGGCTCATACCCGGTGCAGCGGCACAAATTGCCCTGCAAGGCGGTTTCGACCTGCGCCTCTGTTGGTTCGGGCGTTTGCATCCACAGCGCATAGAGCGCCATGACGAAGCCCGGTGTGCAGAACCCGCATTGGCTGCCGTGATGATCGACCATGGCTTGCTGTACCGGATGAAGGCGACCTTCGGGGCCGGACAAATGCTCAACCGTCACGACATGGCTGCCGTCCAAAGAGGCGAGTAACCGAATGCACGCGTTCACTGGGGCATAGGCAAGACCTGTCCGCCCAAGCCGCCCGACAAGCACGGTACATGCACCGCAATCCCCTTCGGCGCAGCCTTCCTTGGTGCCGGTCAGTCGTCGTTCGAGACGTAGAAAATCCAGAAGAGTCTGGTCGGCTGATACGTCTGGAACAGATACATCCTTGCCATTCAGGACAAATCGGATGTCAGTGCGCGGCGTCATGTTGGTCTCCCTCTACACCTGCCTTCGGGTGGGTCGCCGCAGGACCATAGAGTCAGAGATTGAGTCTTAAAATCGTCGGAAATGACAAATACTTTCAACAAAACGTTGAAAAAGAAATCCCACCATCGCAGTCTTCCCGCAGTGGGAGGAATGAATGTCATACATCGAAAGCTTGCGGGTCTTCGTTCGGGTGATGGAGCTGGGCAGCATCACGTCCGGCGGTCGTGATCTGAGGTTAACACCGGCAGTGGCCAGCAAACGTCTGAAAGAACTTGAAAACCATCTGGGCGTGCGCCTGTTCAACAGAACGACCCGCTCGATGACGGCAACAGAAGTCGGCGAGGTTTTCTATGATGAGGCCAAGGCCGTTTTGCTGGCGTTGGACCACGCCGAGGCGCGCGTCGCCAGTTTTTCGGACGCCCCTCGCGGCGCAATCCGTATCACCGCGCCGTTGGGAGTGGGGCGTAGGATTGTTGCGCCTCTGGTTCCGGATTTCTCGGAGCGCTATCCAGAGACCGAGATTCGCATGCGACTGTCCGACCGAAAAGTGGACATGTTGGCCGATGGATTGGATATCGCTTTCTTTATCGGAGAGCCGGGCGATTCCACGATGAAACTGCGGAAATTCGCGGATTGTGCCCGGCTGCTATGTGCCTCGCCTGAATATCTTTCGAATTTCGGCGTGCCAAAAACGCCGGATGACCTATTGCACTCTCATCACAATTGCCTGCTGCTGCGCTATCCCAGATCGCCCGAGTATTTCTGGACCCTGAACACCGACATGGGTCCGCGCAAACTTGAGGTTCGGGGCAAGTATGATGCGGATGATGGCGATGTCCTGACGGATTGGGCTTTGGCTGGCAAGGGGATCGTCAACAAACCGCGCTTTGATGTGAAAGAATATCTCGTGTCAGGCCAATTGGTCGAGGTTCTGCCCTCGACACCACCATTGCCGACCATCTTCGGCTGCCTTTACCCGCATAAAAAACTTCAGGATCCCAAAATACGCCTGTTCGTCGAACACATCGCGAAACACAGCAAGAGCTTCTTTGGATAAACCAGCAGGAGGGGCCTGTTTCACCTGCTACAAGTCGGGGCTTACTGGCCTCTTACTTCACGCACCCATGCGATGATAGTCTGACGGGCTTCGTCATCCATTTGTACCGCAGCTGGCGGCGGCATCGCGTGGCTGATCCCGGCCTGCAGATAGATTTGATCAGCCTGACGGGCGACGTCGCCGGGCGTTTCAAGATAGACCTTCTTGGGCGCCCATTTCATTGTGCCATAAACCGGCTCGCGCGCATGACACATGGAACAGTTGCCCAGGACCGTGTCATAAGCGGCCTCGAACCCCTCGGCCGAGGCGAATTTCTGTTCATAGGGTGTCAGTTCGCGCGCTTCGGCCTCTTCCCATGTTTCGCCGGACCGGACTGAGGACAGCCATGCAATCGCGATCATCAGAAGGACCGTGACGGCCCAGGTCCAATGCGGGCCTGTTCCAGTCGCATGCATTGTGTTGAAGTAGTGGCGAATGGTGACGCCGGTCAGGAAGATCAGGCTTGCAATGATCCATGAATACTCGGTGCCGAACGCCAGCGGATAGTGGTTCGACAGCATCAGGAACACGACCGGCAAGGTCAGATAGTTGTTGTGCGTCGAGCGTACTTTGGCAATCTTGCCGTACTTGGCGTCAGGGGTTCGACCCGCCTTGAGGTCTGCGACCACGATGCGCTGGTTTGGCATGATCTGAAAGAACACATTGGCCGTCATGATCGTTGCGGTAAACGCCCCAAGATGCAGCAGCGCGGCCCGTCCGGTGAATATCTGGTTGTAGCCCCAGGACATGATCACCAGGATCACGAACAACAACAGCATCAGAACGGTGGGATGATCGCTCAGCTTGGATTTGCACATCTGGTCATAGAGCAACCAGCCAATGGTCAATGAGCCGCCCGAGATCAGAATTCCCTGCCACAGCGCCAGATCGACCTTGGTCGGGTCTAGTAGGAACAGCTCTCCTCCAACCCAGTAAATGATCATCAGAAGCGCGGCGCCGGACAGCCATGTCGTGTAGCTTTGCCATTTGTGCCAGGTCAGATGCTCGGGCATCTGCGCGGGGGCCACCAGGTATTTTACGGTGTGGTAAAACCCGCCGCCATGGACCTCCCATTCCTCGCCATAGGCCCCATCCGGCAGCGCAGGGTTTGGCTTAAGCATCAGGTCTAATGCGATAAAGTAAAAAGATGCCCCAATCCACGCCATCGCAGTGATCACATGCAGCCAGCGGACGGAAAAGGCGATCCACTCCCACATTACGGCCAGATCATACATGGGTTTGCTCCTAAGATTCTTTGCTTCCGCTCACTCTATGCGAGACTGCTTTGTTCTGGTATTGCTAGCAAAGACCAAGCAGTATCAAAAAATGCAAAAAAATGTCCTATCTAGATAACATCAGAACCTTTGTCCGAGTCTACGAGTTGGGCAGCATGTCCGCCGCAGGCCGCGATCTGAGGGTTTCTCCGGCTGTCACCTCGGCGCGAATATCGCAACTGGAAGAACATCTCGGCGTGCGCCTTTTTCAACGCACGACGCGCAGCCTGACGCCGACCGAACAAGGGCAATCGTTTTATCGGGGGGCCGCTGAGATCCTTGAGGCCGTCGAAAACGCCGAGGCTCAGATCGTCAATATTACCGAGAATCTGAAAGGCTCTCTCTACGTGGCTGCGCCATTGGGCGTGGGTCGCAGGTTGATCGCGCCGCAGGTGCCAAAGTTTTTGGCCGAGTACCCCGAGGTCAATGTCAGGCTGAGGCTGACAGATCGAAAAGTCGACCTGACAACAGAAGGTCTGGATCTTGCGTTTTTCCTAGGGCAGCCCGAGGACAGCAACTTGCGCATTCGCAAGATCGCCGATGTTGAAAGAGTGCTGTGCGCATCCCCAAAATACATCAAAAAACGCGGAATGCCGGCAAGCGGAGACGACTTGATCGCCGACAATCACGAATGCCTCAACCTGCGTTTCCCTGGTGCGACCGAGTTTCAATGGCTGCTCAGGACCGTTTCGGGGCCAAAGCGATTCCGTGTCTCTGGTCGCTATGAATCGGACGATGGCGATGTATTGACGGATTGGGCGCTTGCAGGTCACGGGATCGCGCTGAAGCCGATCTTTGAGATTGCACAGCACCTTAAGGCCGGAAATCTGGTTCCGGTTGCAACAGAAACGCCGCCGGAACCTATTCAGATGGCGTGCCTGTTTACGCACCGCCGCATGCAAGACCCCAAAACGCGGCTTTTCATGGAGTTCATTATAGAGCGTATCGGGTCCTCGATATCCGCGAATGCCTAAATCGGAGACCTTAGCTGCCGCGATAGGTCGAGTATCCAAATGGGGATAGAAGAAGCGGCACGTGATAGTGGGACTGCTCGGACATCCCGAACCGGATCGGTATCACATCCAGAAAGCGAGGGTCCTCGGGCGGCGTGCCCGACGCGTCAAGGTAGGCGCCGGCATAGAAGATCAGCTCGTATTCGCCCGTTGAAAACTCGGATTGCGGCAGAATCTGTTCGTCGGTTCTGCCGTCGTCATTTGTCACCAGTGCTTTCAGCAAGGTGCGGTCTGTGCCATTGATGCGGTACAGCTCGATTTTCAGTCCTTCGGCGGGACATCCCCGCGCAGTATCCAGGACATGTGTGGTAAGGTAACCGGTCATTTGTGCCACTCCTAAAGTTGCTTATTCCTTAGTCTGTTTTCTCGTCCGAGGGCAAAGCCAGACTATCCGAAGCTGCTTTTCGTATTTTTTGAAAAATTTCTTTGATTATCCGGAGTATTGAGGAACTCAAGAAGAAGGAAACAGATGTGAAGCCTTATCCACGAGATATGACCGGCTATGGCAGCGAAATGCCCAAAGCCAACTGGCCCAATGGGGCCCGGATCGCGATTCAGATCGTATTGAACTATGAAGAAGGTGGCGAAAACAACATCTTGCACGGCGACGCTGCATCTGAGGCATTTCTGTCCGAGATTACTGGTGCGGCTCCCTGGCCGGGGCAGCGGCACTGGAACATGGAATCGATCTACGAATACGGCAGCCGCGCCGGGTTCTGGCGTGTTCACCACCTTTTGCAAGACCTGCCAGTGACCGTTTATGGTGTGGCGACCGCTCTGGCGCGTGCCCCGGCGCAGGTTGCGGCGATGAAGCTTGCAGGCTGGGAGATCGCGAGCCACGGGCTGAAATGGATCGAACACAAGGATATGGACCCGCAAGACGAGCGCGCCCAAATCCGCGAGGCGATCCGACTGCACACCGAAGTCACCGGCCAGCCTCCGCGCGGTTGGTACACGGGTCGGTGTTCGATGAATACGATCGATCTTGCCGCCGAAGAGGGTGACTTTGCCTATATCGCGGACAGCTATGCCGATGATCTGCCCTATTGGATCAAAGCAGGGGGCAAGGATCAGTTGATTGTGCCATACACGATGGATTGCAACGACATGCGGTTTGCGATTCAGGCCGGGTATACGAATGGCGCGCAGTTCGAAAGGTATCTGAAAGACAGTTTCGACATGCTCTATGCCGAGGGCAAGGCGGGCTTGCCGAAAATGCTTTCGATCGGGTTGCACTGCCGCTTGATCGGCCGTCCGGGTCGCGCCATGGCGCTGAAACGCGCGCTGGACTATTTCAGACAACATGATGGTGTCTGGTTCGCGACACGTGAACAGATTGCCGATCACTGGGCAAAGGAACACCCACCGATGCAACGCCTCACTCCGTCCGAAATGGACCAGCCGACCTTTGTGTCCGAATTTGGCGGCGTGTTCGAACACAGCCCTTGGATTGCCGAAGGCGCGTTTGACCTTGAACTCGGACCGACCCATGACAATGCGGCTGGTGTCCACAACGCGCTTGCGCGTGTATTCCGTACCGCAACGGCCGAGCAACGCCTTCGCGTTCTGACGGCGCACCCAGATTTGGCGGGCAAGCTTGCTGCCTCCGGGCGGCTTACCAAGGAAAGCACGGCGGAACAGGCTGGGGCTGGTCTGGATATGCTGACAGATGAAGAACGCGAAACCTTTACCGCGTTGAATGAGGCCTATACCTCCAAATTCGGCTTTCCCTTCATCATCGCCGTCAAGGACAACACGAAGGCCAGCATCCTGGAGGCCTTTCACCGCCGCATTGACAGTGATCGGGATACCGAGTTCGACGAAGCCTGCAGACAGGTCGAAAGGATCGCCGAGCTGCGCTTGATCGAGAAGTTCTCGGAATGACCATCGAGTTGAAGCTGCAGCCCCTGACCCCCGAGGCCTTTGCACCGTTTGGAGATGTGATCCAAGCGGAGGGTGAGGTGGACAAGTACATCAATCAGGGCAAATGCGCCCGCTATCATGACCGCGCGGAGTTGGATTTCCACGACGGCCGCGCCGGGATCAGCGTGTTCCAGTCCGAGGCTTTCAGCCTGCCTATCACGCTTGATATGATGGAGCGTCACCCTGAGGGCAGCCAGGCGTTTCTGCCATTGTCCGAAAAGCCGTTCGTTGTGGTTGTCGCGCCAGATGAAGATGGGAAACCCGGCCACCCGATTGCGTTCCTAACTGCGCCGGGGCAGGGGGTGAACTATCACCGCAACACCTGGCACGGCGTGCTGACTCCGCTTTTTGATCCGGGGCTTTTTGCGGTCGTGGATAGAATTGGAACTGGACCCAACCTAAAGGAGCATTGGTTCGAGGTCCCGTACCTTATCGTCGAATAAATCGCTTGAAGATGCGCGGGGTGTCGCAGCTTCCTTGTGCATGAAGCTGGAACTGCAGAGAAAATCCACCGCCCAGCAAAATCTTCCCAGTGGAATGACATAGGCCGGGGCATAGACCCCGGCCGTCCGTTGCAAACCGATGGGCGACTTGCCGCTCGGAACCAGGTATCAGCCTCGCTTTGGCGTCAGAAATCGACCTCGATCGCGATCCCTTTTTTTACGGCAAGGTCGACCACCGCTGCGGCCACCGCAAGATCCTGTAGGCCAACGCCTGTGCCGTCGAACAATGTAATCTGATCATTTGCCGAGCGGCCCTCATGCGTTCCATTGATGACCGCGCCAAGCTGCGCGACGTCGCTTTGGCTGATCAGTCCTTCGGCGACGGCGTGCTGTGCCTCGCCAATGGTGATGGATTGCGCGATCTCGTCTGTGAAGACACGCGCCCTGGCCAGCAGGGCGGATTCGACCTCTTGCTTGCCTTTGGTGTCTGTCCCCATGCAAGCAACATGCGTTCCGGGGCTGACATGGTGTGCCATCAGCGAAGGCGCAAAGGCCGAAGTGATTGAGATGATCACATCCGCTTCGGTCATTCCGTCAAGTTCGACCGCCTCAAACGGAACGCCTGCCTCAACGGCGACTTTCTCGATATTGGGCAGCATTTCCGGGTGGTAGTTCCAGCCAATGACCTTTTCAAAGCTACGCTGTTCCAGCGCGGCGCGCAGTTGAAAACCGGCCTGATGGCCCGCCCCGATCATGCCAATCACCTTGGCATCTGCGCGGGCCAGATGTTTGATCGACACGGACGAGGCTGCCGCCGTGCGCAGCGCCGTCAGCAGGTTGCCGCCAACCATCGCCGAAGGTTTGCCGGTATCAGGATCGAACAGGAAAACCGTGGATTGGTGGTTGATTAAACCGCGTTTCTCAAGATTGTTCGGCCAGTAGCCGCCCGCCTTCAGGCCCAAAGTCAGGCCGGCGCGGTCAAAACCACCCTTGAAGCCATACAGAGCGTCTTCGTGGCCGATGGCCTCACGCACGACAGGGAAGTTATAGGCATCGCCTGCGGCCATTGCCGCAAAGACGCTTTCGACGGCATCAAAGGCCGCTTGGCGAGTCATCAATCCGGCGATCTCACGCTCGGGTACGATCAACATGTCAGTCTCCACTTGGAATTCGATCGCCCATGCGCTTGTCCCGAAGGGAGAGGAGGCACACGGGCGAGGATCAGGCTGCTGTCGAGCCAGATTTCTTTGATTGTTTGGTCTCAGTAGGCGCGGCCGCGGGCGGATACGGGCCAGACGGCCTCGACCTTGCCGTTGCGCACGCCGACATACCAATCATGCACATTGGCTGTTGGGTCGCAGTGACCGGGCACCAGCTTGAGCTTGTCGTTGACCTTGAGAACACCATCCGTATCCATCACAACGCCATGCTCGTCCGAGCATTTAATGTACTCAACGTCGTCGCGCCCAAACACGACGGGTAAACCGCTGTCTACCGATTGCGCCTTTAGGCCTGCATCGACAATCGCCTTATCAGCTTTGGCGTGGCTCATGACGCTGGTCAGGATGAACAGAGCGTTCTCCCACTCACCCCGGTCGATGCGGTTGCCGTCTTTGTCCAGAATGCGGCCGTAATCGGCATCCATGAAGGCATAGGACCCGCATTGAAGCTCATTGTATACGCCCGAGTTAGACTCGAAGTAGTAAGAGCCGGTACCGCCGCCGGAAACCAGCTCGCAATCGATGCCTTCCACCTTAAGGCCGTCAACGGCGTCTTTGACCATCGCAATTGCGGTATCCAGCTTTTCCTTACGTGCCTCATAGCTGTCGAGATGCTGCATCGCACCCTGATAGGCTTGAATGCCGGTGAATTTGAGTTTGTCGGCCGCTTCGACCGCTTTGGCAATTTCAATCACCTGAGGCGTAGTGGTCACGCCGCACCGTCCCGCGCCGCAGTCGATCTCGACGAAGACCTCAAGCTGAGTGCCGTGATCGACGGCTGCTCCGGAAAGATCTGCGACGTTGTCTACGTCGTCGACACATACAATAATGCGACTGCCGAGTTTTGGCAGGCTGGCCAGGCGGTCGATCTTGGCGGGGTCGCGCACCTGGTTCGACACCAACACGTCCTTGATCCCACCGCGCACGAAAACCTCGGCCTCTGAAACCTTCTGACAGCACACGCCCACTGCTCCGCCAAGGCGTTCCTGCAGTTTCGCCACATCGACGGATTTGTGCATTTTGCCGTGGACGCGGTGGCGCATGCCGTGGGCCTTGGCATAGTCACCCATCTTCTTGATGTTGCGTTCAAGCGCATCAAGATCCAGCACAAGGCTGGGGGTCTGGATATCTGCTTCATCCATTCCGGGCTTGGCCGGAATGTCATAGCCTACTTCGAATGCGTCGAGATTGGTCATATCTTTCATGTCCGTATTCCTGTGTCGGGATTGATGTCTGTCGCGGCTGGGTCAGGTGTTCAGCCAGGGCAGCTTGTCCAGATCGACATTGCCACCGGTGATGATCAGGCCGACCCGCTTGCCTTTAAACGCGTCGGGGTTCTTGAGGATTGTGGCCAGAGGCACAGCCGAGGACGGCTCCATCACGATCCGAAGGTGTTTCCACGTCAACTTCATCGCGTCGATGATCTCTTGCTCAGAGGCCGTGTAGATCTCGGAAACGTGGTTCGAAACGAAGTGCCACGTCAGGTCTTTCAGCGGCACCAGCAGGCCGTCAGCGATGGTTTTTGGCGCGTCATCGGCGATGATGTGACCCGCCTTGAAGCTGCGATAGGCGTCATCCGCCTGTTCGGGTTCCGCCGCAATGATTGCGGTTTCGGGCGCGAGGGTGGACAGGGTCAGGCAAGTGCCGGACACCATGCCGCCGCCGCCGATGGGGGCAACCACCGCGTCCAGACCATCGGTCTGCTCGATGAATTCGCGCGAGCAGGTCCCCTGTCCGGCGATCACCCGCGGGTCGTTGTAGGGATGGACAAAATCCCCCCCAGTGGCCGCCTGAACCTGGGCGAAAGTCGCCTCGCGCGAGGTGGTTGAGGGTTCACACTCGGTGATTTTGCCCCCGTAGCGACGCACCGTGTCTTTCTTGGCCTGAGGCGCCGTGCGCGGCATCACCACGTTGCACGGAATGCCCCGCTTCATTGCGGCGTAGGACAGGCATGACGCGTGGTTGCCAGAGGAATGGGTGGCAACACCTTTCTTCGCCTGTTCCTCGTCAAGGCCGAACACTGCGTTGGTGGCGCCGCGTACCTTGAAGGCGCCCGGTTCCTGAAAGTTCTCGCATTTGAAGAACAGCTGGGCGCCCGTCAATTCGTTCAGGTAGTCCGAGGTTCGAACCGGGGTCCGTCGGATGTAAGGCTCAATCCGGGTATGCGCTTCGAGCATGTCCAGATAGGTCGGGATATACATGGAGAGGTCCTTCATCATGCTGCGTCCTTCTGAACGGCGGCTGGATGGCCGCGATAGTATTCCTGCGCCGCCGCCACGCCCGAACCCAGTTGGATGTTCAAACCCAGATCGACCATGCACATTTCGGCTGTCGCGATCCCCGAAAGGGCCATAACGTCGGTCAGGCTGCCCAGATGTCCGATCCGGAAGACTTTACCAGCGACTTCTCCGAGGCCAACGCCAAAGGCGACACCGTATTTCTCGGCGGCATGGGTGACGATATCGGCCGCGTTGAAACCATCCGGCGTGCGGATCGCGCTGACCGTGTCGGAATAGACCGCAGGGTTCGCGGCACAAAGGTCCAGCCCCCATGCGCCTACAGCGGCACGCACCCCTTCGGCGATGCGGGTATGGCGGGCAAAGACGTTCTCCAACCCTTCCTTCAGCAACATGTCGCAGGCTTCGTTTAGGCCATTCATCAAGCCGACGGCAGGCGTGTAGGGATAGGCGCTGTTTGCGTAGCCCTTGGCCATATCATGGACGTCAAAGAAGGTGCGGGGCAGGGTGCCGGTTCTGGTCGCCTCCATCGCCTTCTGGCTAAAGCCGACGATCGCGAGACCAGCAGGCAGCATAAACCCTTTTTGCGATCCGGTGACGGCCACATCGACGCCCCACTCATCAAAGCGGAAATCCATCGACGCGATGGACGAAACACCATCAACGAACAGCAATGCAGGATGCCCTGCCGCGTTCAGCGCCTTGCGCACGGCAGCGATGTCAGACTTTACGCCAGTCGCCGTTTCGTTGTGCGTGGCAAGCACGGCTTTGATCTCGTGGTTCGCGTCGGCAGTCAGAATCTCTTCGTAGCGGTCGGCAGGCAGGCCCTGGCCCCACGGGGTTTCGACGATCTCGACCATTAACCCATGGCGCTGGCACATGTCGATCCAGCGATGGCTGAACATACCGTTGCGCGCGGCCAGAACCTTGTCCCCAGCGGATAGGGTATTGGTCAAAGCTGTTTCCCAGCCGCCTGTCCCGGTCGAGGGAAAGATGAACACCTCGGCGCTGTCGCTTTTCAGAACCTTCCGAACACCTGCGCGAGCAGGGTGCAGTATTTGCCCAAACAGCGGCGACCGGTGGTCGATCGTGGGCATGTCACAAGCCTTGCGCAGGCTTTCAGGGATATTGGTCGGGCCCGGAATGAAAACGGGATTTTGAAAGCTCATGGATGGTCTCCTTCCGTCGTTGGGGACATCCTAAGGGCAAGCTTCTTGATTTTAAATTTTTTTGAAAACGATTTTCAAAAACTAATAGTCGCGATTTAAATTATAGTTGTCAGTATCTTATGTTTTTCATATGATGAATTAAAATTTCGAAAAAACCGAAGGTTCTTATGGCTTCTCAAAAAAATGGCGCTGGTTCCCCTCGAAAAGCACGGGGAAGGCCGCGGGGATGGGATGACAAAACGGCTCAGAACACGATCAAATCCCTCGACCGTGCGATGGAGGTTTTCGAGTATCTGAGCGAGGCGCAAGGCAAGTCATTGACGATGTTGTCCGATGAAATGCAGCATTCTCCGGCCACGGTCTATCGCATCCTTGTCACGCTAGAGGGCAGGGGCCTGGTAGAGTTCGATCCTGTTGAACAGATCTGGCATATCGGCCCCCGTGCCTTCGTCATAGGCTCGCGATTCCTAAGGCGCACCAGCCTTGTTGATCGGGCAAGACCGGTGATGCGCAAGCTGATGGAAGCTACGGGTGAAACCGCCAATTTGGGCATTCAGAAAGAAGGCTCAGTCCTGTTTCTAAGCCAGGTGGAAACCCATGCCAGCATCCGGGCCTTCTTTCCGCCCGGAACACTGTCGCCCATGCACGCATCGGGGATCGGGAAGGTCCTGCTGGCGCATATGGATGAAGACCGGTTGGACAGATTGCTGGCTTCGGTCCAGTTACAGGCGTTCACGGACCGGTCGATCACGACTGTAGAAAGTCTGAAACAGGACCTGACTTCTATCCGCGCGCGAGGTTTTTCGATCGACAATGAAGAGAAAAACGAGGGCATGCGCTGTATCGCTGCGCCGGTGTTCGACGTGAACGGGGAAGCGGTTGCGGGGATTTCCGTCTCGGGACCCACCAGCCGGGTGCGCGAGAATGGGATCGAACAACTCAGCCGCCCCGTGATCGAGGCGGGCCGAGCATTGACTCAGGCCATCGGAGGAATCGTGAACTGAGAGGCCTCTATCGCCGGTTGGCGGCGGATCCAAGGCGCAGAGGCATGTGTCGGTTCACATCCTTATAGAGCAGGTACCGGAACTTGCCCGGACCGCCGGCGTAGCAGGCCTGTGGGCAAAACGCGCGCAGCCACATGTAGTCTCCGGCCTCGACCTCGACCCAGTCATTGTTCAACCGGTACACCGCCTTACCCTCAAGCACATAGAGGCCGTGTTCCATGACATGTGTTTCGAGGAAAGGGATGACTGCACCGGGTTCAAACGTCACCACGGTCACATGCATGTCGTGGCGCAGGTCACTCGGGTCGACAAACCGCGTCGTTGCCCATTTGCCATCGGTACCGGGCATTGGGGTCGGTTCGATATCGTTTTCGTTCAGCACGAGGACATCCGGAATACCCAGCCCATCAACGGCTTCATAGGCTTTGCGAATCCAATGGAACCGCAAGGTGTTTTCAGAGTGGTTGCGCAGGGTCCAGTGGCATCCGGGCGGCAGATAGGCATAGCCGCCTGGGGTCAGCTCATGGTGCGTTCCTTCAGAGATCAGCGTTGCGGCCCCTTCGACCACGAACAGAACACTTTGGGCATCCGCGTCGGTTTCGGGCCGGTCAGAACCTCCGCCCGGCTGCACTTCCATGATGTATTGCGAGAATGTCTCGGCAAATCCTGTCAGTGGGCGCGAAATCACCCATAGGCGCGTATCGTCCCAGAACGGCAGAAAGCTCGTCACGATATCTCGCATGGTGCCCTTGGGGATCACGGCATACGCATCTGTAAACACGGCGCGGTCCGTCAGCAGCTGGTCTTGTCCGGGATGTCCGCCATGGGGTACGTAGTATTGCGTGTTCATGTGTGCTCCTGAAGAAAAGCCGTGCCCGTATACATATGCTCCGGTTCCGAGGATCGAACCAGCCGTAAGGAGGCGACAGCTCTCTCTGCGAAAATTTGACAATCATGGAAATTGTCTGGGGATTTCGAGGATTCACTTGGCGCGGGACAATTTCTTTATTTGATCCGCAAAAAGTGGCTTCGCAACGAGTTTGCGTCGCGATTCACGAGCCGTTCGGCGTGTACATAGCCTCAAAAAGCCATTCTCTGACACAGCCTACTGATGCGTTGCGTATTATCAATGGCCGGTCAACATAGCGATTTAATAAACTTGTGCCTGTCATCAACCTTGAGGTGAATCCGAAAGCGGCCAGGATTTTGCCAATGACCTTATCCCCACGTGGACGCATTTCGCAGTTTCCGGACACAACTAGTCTACCCAGAACGCTACCGCTTGCAGGAAGTCATTGTCGATGAAGCCATGTCGGGCAATGGCCTTCTCAGCATCTGGCCGCCCGGCACCGGAAAATCCATGTATTGCCAGATGCCCGCTCTGTCTCGGTATGTCAAAATCGGACCAGCGGATGCCGTCGATCATTCACAATTCCATATAGATGTTTTGACAGTGATCAAACGACTGCGGCCCTCTGAAGTCTAATCCGACACCGTGATATCTTGCACGACGCGTAGTGAGACCGAGCACGTTGCTGAGTTTCAGAAACCACAAGGCACGGGCAACGAAAAACCGATACCCGCCCGATCAAGCATACCAACTTCCTTAGATCGCTGGAAAGCTACCTGCAAAAGGTCGGGTGCGCGGGTGAGACCAACAAGTTGCCGATTGCTTGATTTTGCACGAAGGCGATGAAGTAGAACGCAAATTCAGGTTGTCGACTAGTTCGCTTTTGGCTCGGGATGAAGTTTAGCATTCTTCAAGCCTTGCGCCGTATTGTCGAACGTACGCGTAAAGAAAGCCGCGGAGGATTTTCCCTTCGTCCCTGCGGCTCCACTCTTTGTACGAGTCGAAACAACGGCATGCGGGTGCGGAAATCACTGAAGCACATCGCGACAAGCTGCTGGATATCGTAAGATATCTGATTGTGACCCCGGCGGATGTGGGGATATCCAACGGTCAACTGTTAGGTATCAGCGTTTCGGTTCAAAGGAACTTGGCTGGTCGTCAAGATCGCAGCAACAAAGCAAAAAATAAGCAAGATTTCTGCGTTTAGCGCCTTCCAACCGACGCATTTGCGGGGCGTCACCATAAGGGTGTCACCGATCATCATCAAATCAAGATCAATGCGTATGGTTATATCTCGCATTCTATGCAGCCTTCTTCGAACGCGGCGATTGGTGTATTCGACTATGTGTTTCCCCAAGGTGCGGATGTAACTCAAAATCTGGATTGCTTACCTATTTCGGTTTGATTCGTGTGTTAGGGTTCTTCAGCAGCACCACAAAGCGACTTCGCGCTGGTCCAGGGATGTAGCGTTCGTGTGCCCAAACTTTATTGTAAAGCATCAAATCCTACTTCTAGTGCCCGAAATGGCCGTGGTGAGCGACATCAAATAGAAGGAAGCGCGCCATGTCTCGAATGGGGGCTTTTGCATGTTCCCAATCCTCGAAACTCCAACGTTCCTTCAAGCTCGGTTGTGTACAAACAACACCCACTCCATGCTCTCTTTAGTTAACCCACTGACGTCCAACAAGTGACGCACTCCTGTGTAGTTGTCGGATTACCTTAATGGTGGAACTGTGGTTTCAACATAATAAGCTACTTGGAGTTTTGAATTTTTTAGACCCCAGAACCCGAGATATTCTAACCAAAAAAAGAGCAGTCGTTCGTCAAACGCGCAAAGAGCGACAGCAATGAGCCCAACATGTGAATTCGATATTCATGCTACGCGTACTGTTTCATTCACCTGCCTGGATTATGGCAACCTATGTCGCCATTGAAACCGGCCATTTGTTCAGAGTGTTGCGGCAATATCTGACGCCGAGACTTGAGATAGTGACTAGTGGATTGTGGTTATTATCCCTCGGAAGTCGAGCATCATGATACTCACTTTGGTTTCCGGGCCTTCGCATTTGAGGTGCATTCAAACGGCCTCTTGAACCGAGACATGGCATTGTGCGCCGTGGCTCAGCTGAACGTAGATCGGGCGCTAGGTACATTGGATGTGCCAGAGGGTCCGCGCCTTTTTTGCAAGCGATCTGCTCTGCATCATGAGCGCGGTCGAGATGTTGCCATGCTTGCGCTTTGGATTGCGGGGTGTAAAGGGCAAGCCAGACCGCCGGGGGGCGTGGCGACCACGGCGGCGCGAGTGTCATCTTTCATGATCCGCAGCCGATTGGCGGCTTTGGCCAGACATGTCCGCGTACCCGGTTGATCAAACCCGGGGCATGTCGCGTCTGGAGGAGTCCAGAGTTGCGATGGGTTTTGGACATCACAATAGACTTTAAAGGGGTCGAAGGTTTTGTGGTCTTCCGTAAATGTCAGCGGTTGGCCTGCATCCGGGTCCAAGGGCACGGCGCGATAGAAGCAAGAACACTAGCCCAAATACAAGGCACCCGATCCAGTAGCGTCGACCCGCAGCCAAACCGCATCTGCATTTATCCAACCCAACATCAGGACTTCACCCGATTGTGCATTGGTGGTGATGTATCTGCCGGGCAGGTGAGCGACTATACTGGGGCCAGGGCTTTGACAAACAGCCTACATCGGCTGATTGGCTGCTGGGAGGTCGAGCTTGTGACGCGGGGCGGTTCCGCGAAGCCGTTAGTGGCAGGGGACTAAGGCCCTGTTTCCTAGGTCGAAAATCACGCGACAAGCCTGTCAGATACGATAAGCGCCGCTACAAACGACGCAACAGGATCGAGATTATGTTTGGACGTCTGAAGGATTGGCTGCGCGTCGCAACCCGATATGACAGATGTCCAAAGGTCTTCCTCTCAGCCATCGCCCTAGCAGCTACCGTGCTGTTCTAGCTGTTAATCAATGAATCTGGAGCATAGCTAAGGCCGTAATATGTTCCAAAGTCCCTGAAGACGGACAGCTTTAACATTGTATTCTGTGCAAGTTCAAAAACCACTACACACCAACATATTGTTCGGCCAAATCGGCGGTCAGCGCATCCATTTTGCCCGACCATACTGTCTTTCCCCGCGCTACAATGACCGCGCTATCCACAACAGAGGACAGCTCGCGTAGGGATTTATCAATCAACAAGATGGACATGCGGGTTTCCTGCTTAATCTGCGTGATTGCGGCCCAGATTTCCTGACGGACGATCGGGGCCAAGCCTTCTGTCGCCTCATCGAGAACCAGAAGTCGTGGATTGGTCATCAAGGCGCGTCCAATCGCCAGCATCTGTTGTTCTCCCCCAGAAAGGGATGCCGCGCGCTGGCCTTTGCGCTCGCCTAGTCTTGGGAACAGCTGTGCAACCGAGGTCATATCCCATGGTCCGGGACGCGCCGCGGCGACCAAATTCTCTTTGACGGTTAGATCCCGAAAACAGCGCCGTCCTTCGGGGACTAAGCCCACCCCTAGTCGGGCGACGTTGTGACTGGCCATTTTGTGCAGATCTTTCCCGGCAAAGGTCAGACCGCCGGAAGAGTCGATCATTCGACAAATCGCTTTGACAGTGGTGGACTTCCCCATGCCATTTCGCCCCATCAATGCGCAGGCTTCGCCCTCATTCATAGCCAGGTTGATGCCGAACAAAGCTGGCACAGGACCGTAGGATGCCGTCAGGTTTTCAACGTTCAGCAAGCTCATACATCTTCCCCCAAATAGGCTTCTTTGACCTCGGGCGAAGACCGGATATCGTCGACTGTTCCAGACGCGATCACCTGGCCATAGACAAGCACGCTGATCCTATCAGCCAATGAAAAAACCGCGTCCATATCATGTTCAACCAACAGAATCGGGGCCTCTTCGCGCAGGTCGTTCAGAAAACCGGTCAACGCTTTCGATCCTTCGGCTCCTAGCCCAGCCATTGGCTCATCCATGACAAAGGCCTTCGGGGATAGGGTCAGGGCGACGGCAACTTCCAATTGCCTGCGTTGACCATGGCTGAGGTTTGCAGTGGTTTGGTCGGCGGCCTCTTCGAGGTCCACGCGGACCAGTGCCTTCATGGCGCGGTCGCGCAAGTCTTGATCCTTCTTTGCCGCCCGCCAAAAACGCCATGGTCGACCGGAGTGTCCCATAGCACCAAGCAGCACGTTTTCGAAAACGGTATCTTCCATCGCAAGCTGGGATATTTGGAAGGTCCGACCCAGTCCGGCCTTGGCGCGCGCTTGTGTGGGCAACGCAGAGATGTCCTGACCATTCAGGTGCACGCTGCCGGAGTCGGACTTCAGCCCTCCACAGATTTGCCCGATCAAAGTGGATTTTCCGGCGCCGTTCGGGCCTATGATGGCGTGGATTTCCCCCGCACGCAGATCAATCGAGACATCTTGTGTCGCTTTCAGAGCGCCGAAGCTTTTGTTGAGGTTATGGGTGGACAAGACGGTATCAGACATTAGGACCCTCCTTGCCTGTGAGAATGCCCACAAGACCACCACGGGCAAACAGAACGATGATCAAAAGAATAACCCCCAACCAGATGTGCCAGAAGTCGGTCAGCCCCCCCAGAAAGTGCTCTAGCGCCACAAAGAGCGCGGCTCCTATCACAGGCCCCATCAGGCGCCCTACGCCGCCAATGATGATCAGAACGATCAACTCGCCCGACAATTGCCAACTGAACATCGTTGGGCTCACAAAGCGGTTGAGATCGGCAAATAGCGCGCCTGCCAATCCGGTAATGGCACCTGAGATAACAAAGGCCAGAAGTTTCAGGCGCGTCGGATTCAATCCGACTGTTTCCACTCTTTGCGGCACTTGGCGCGCGGCGTTCAAGGCCAGACCAAAGGGCGAGGACCGCAGCCGTGCGTGCAAGAACAGCGCTGCACAAAGCATCAAAAAACACAGACCGAAGAACTGGATCGGAACAAGCGTGTTCAATACCGGAAACCCGTTGCGCACGTAGATCGACAACCCATCTTCGCCGCCATAGGCGCTCCAGGATATCGAGAAGAAAAAGAACATCTGACCAAAGGCCAGCGTTATCATGATAAAGTAAACACCAGAGGTACGCAGTGACAGCACCCCGATCAAAAGCGCGGCAAGGGCCGAGATGATCACGGCAGTAAGCCAGATCACCGGCATGGATTTCGTACCGTCGATGCTGGTGAGCCCAAGATCCAATGCCGTATATGTTTGGGCGTGATACGCGAGAATGCCCATTGCATAACCGCCAAGGCCAAAAAACACGGCATGACCAAGACTTACCAGCCCGCCAATCCCGAGTGCGATATTCAGCCCCACGGCGGCAAGTGCGAGAATGACGGCCCGTGTGGCCAGAGTGATCGTGAACGGCTCGTCGGTCATCAGCGCCCAAAGCGGGACAGCAAGGAACCCAGCCAGTACAACCCAGTTGATATAGTCTTCCCGGATCATGCGCGCGCTCCAAACAAACCTGTCGGACGCCAGATCAACAAGATACTCATAAGAATGTAGACGGCCATTGACGCCAAAGCTGAGCCGGTCTGTGTTGCGGCTCCTGGTTCCATAAACAGCTTGAAGACTTGCGGTAGAAAGATGCCGCCAAGTGTATCGGTCAAACCGACGAGAACTGCGCCGACAAAAGCCCCTTTGATTGAGCCGATCCCACCAATCACGATCACCACGAAAGCTAGGATAAGCACGGGTTCGCCCATGCCCACCTGAACGGATTGAATCGCGCCCACTAAGGCACCGGCCAGACCTGCGAGAGCTGCGCCAAGTGCGAAGACAATCGTATAGAGTTTAGAGATATCGACGCCCAGCGCAGCGATCATTTCTCGGTCATTTTCACCGGCACGGATCTGAATGCCGATCCGGGTGCGCGCGGTAAGCCACCACAATCCAAGCGCCACAATGATGCCCGCCCCGATGAGGGTTAAGCGATACAGCGGATACTCAATCCCGCCTGGCAAAATGACTGGGCCCGACAAGTAGTCCGGGATATCCAGAAACAGCGGAAAGGAGCCAAAGACCCAGCGCGTTCCCTCTGAGAAAATCAGGATCAGGGCGAAGGTCGCCAATACCTGATCAAGGTGGGGGGCGCTATAGAGCCTCCGTATGACGACAATTTCAACAATCGCGCCGGCACATGCTGCTGCGGCCAGCGCTGCAACAAGCGCAAGTAGGAAAGATCCTGTGTATCCTGCAACGGCGGCAGCGGCGAATGCTCCAATCATGTAAAGTGAGCCATGCGCCAAGTTTATCAGACCCATTACGCCGAAGATCAGTGTCAGGCCGGCTGCCATTAGGAATAACATCACGCCGAATTGAAGCCCGTTCAGGACCTGCTCGATGATGAGAATGGTCGACATTCATTTGCCTCGGAAACAAGCGGGCCTGTCTTGCAAATGATGCGCGACAGGCTCGCCTTTTCGCTACATTTTGCAATCAGCCGCGTAAGCGTCTGAGTGGTTTTCCAGGGCAACTCCAAGGATCTTGTTGGTGAAAACGTCACCTTCCTGGATCACTTGGCGTGCGTAAATCGTTTGCACCGGGTGATGGTTTTCTCCAAACGCAAAGTCTCCACGCGTGCTATCGAACTCGGCCGCTTTGAGAGCTGCGCGGAACGCATCGGCATCGTCAGCGCTTGCCTTGTTCAATGCGGAAAGGATCAGGTTTGCCGTGTCAAAGCCTTGGCTTGCATAAAGCGAGGGTAGTCGTCCGTACTCGGCCTGAAAGCTCTCGACGAATGCGGCATTTGTCGGATTGTCGATGTCCTTGTTCCACTGCGAAGTGTTCACAACACCCAAGGCGGCGTCACCAACAGCTTGGAGGATGCCTTGGTCAAAGCTGAATGCTGGTCCGACCACGGGAAGATCGACGCCGCTACCGGCATATTGCTTCAGGAAAGAAATCCCCATTCCACCGGGAAGGAAGAAGAACACGCTATCCGCGTCCGAAGCACGGATTTGAGCGATTTCAGCGGCGTAGTCGGTTTGACCAAGTTCCGTGTAAAGCTCACCAGCCAACTCACCTTCGAAGAAACGCTTGTATCCGGTCAATGCATCTTTGCCCGCGGGATAGTTGGGGGCAATGATGAAGCTGTTGCCGTAGCCCGCACTGTTTGCATAGGCGCCAGCTGCTTCGTGGAGATTGTCGTTTTGCCAGGCAACGTTGAAATAGTTCTGGTGACAGCCTTTTCCTGCCAATGCTGAAGGTCCCGCATTTGGAGACAGGTAAAAAACGCCTTGGTTTACAGCGGACGGGGCGACAGCCATGGCCAGGTTGGACCAGATGATGCCAGTCATGATGTCAACCTTCTCTGACTGGATCATTTTGTCTGACAGTTGCACGGCGATATCTGGCTTGCGTTGGTCGTCCTCAACTACGACCTCGATGTCGTCACGGCCAGATTGGTTTATTGCCAGCATAAAACCGTCACGAACGTCAATTCCAAGCCCGGCGCCACCGCCAGACAGTGTCGTGATCATACCGATCTTGGTCTCGGCTAAGGCGGGTCCGCACAAAGCTGTTACGGCAAGCGCCGCTGCCAGTGTGTTCTTCATGATTTTACTCCCTGTTTTTTGCTGTGGTTTTTTGCTGTGGTTATAATGTGCGAAAGGTCAGCTTTGTAAGCGTCCACTCGTTCCCCTGTGCGGGACTGTTCTTGTTGTTGACAAAAAGACAAACATCTTCCCTCGCAGGTACGTATAGTTTCAGCAGCAGATCGACATCGCCACCGGTCGATTACATTTCAGAGTGGATTTCTTGCAACGCGAGTTCATTTGTCAACATCATAGGGGATCTGGTGCAATCGCTGAAGCAGCACGTCGCCGCAAAGGGCCATGTGATCGTTCGTGGAGAATGGACGAAATTTACACCTAAGTTAAAGACGCAAGGGTTTAGCTCTATCGAGCTTTCGACAAGAACGGTAAGACCCTTGATTTCATGCTTTCACGGTGTCGAAACGAACCAGCCGCCATCAAGTTCTTCGCCAGAATGTTGAAGATCAATGTATTGCCGACGAAGACTGTGACCGACAAGAGCGGTGCCAACACCGCGGGTATCAAGCCTATCAACAAAATGCTTTGAGGTTTTGGCTTCCCTATCCCAATTGAGGTTTTGCTGCTCACGTCTTCGTCGACACAGCCTCGTTGTTGTGTCGGTTCGCTCAGCGCATTCGGTATCTGTCATCCAAGCGCCTCGATCTTTTCGATCCTGCAGCAGCGCTTATGGAAAAGCTTAGCCTGAGTGGCGTAAGAACGAGATAGAACTGACTGTCAAATATTGGATTGACCTCCTGCGTGCTGTCGCTACATGAAAGCCGGAGATATGCCGCGAAGCCCCTATTGCTGTTTTTCGCGGCTGCCGCAAAGCACGTAATGCGGCCATTCATGTAGGCCGGGGCAACGGGAGGTTCTGCCGCAAAGCTGATGCGCATGCAGGGTGCAGCGAATGACCATTAAGAGTGCAAAGCTGACGTTGCTTTCTCGAAGATGTCGTGGTCACCCTGCACGGTCGCAAGTAGTGCGGCACCTTCCAGCGTCGCGAGCACCGCTAATGCGTCAGAAAGCGGATCGGCACTGTCCGGAAATGCGCTGACAAGCCGATCTACCAATGCTGCAAAGAACATTTTCGCCGCCTCAGCGACCGGTTCAGGCAGACCTCCGCTTTCAGCTGCGAGCAGTCCACAAAGGCACATCTTTCCGTCCTGGCGCAAGCTTTCCGCGAAAAGCTCGCGTAGGCGCTCGACACGCGCGTCAGATGGGCAATCATCCAGTGCGTCCAGGAAACGGGACGTGTAATTTCTGGCCAGTCGAGCGACCAAATCAGCCTTGGTCGGGAAGTAATGATGTACGCCTGCGCTGGTCAGTCCTGCGTCGCGCGCAATGTCTCGGAACGAAAAGCCGTTGTAGCCGCCGGTGCGTACCCGCGCCTCGGCGGCGGCAAGGATTTTCTCTTCTGATGTCATACCATCACCCTCGACAATTCCTTCCGCGCTGCATCCATGGCCTCAAGAGCGCCTTCGAGGAAACCACCGTGCGACGGTGCGGTTTCAGTGCCTGCAAAGATCACCCTCCGAGTAGGAGTTAGTGTACTATACATAGGATGGGCTTTAAGCGGCTTGAGGTCGGCAGACGTGGTGGTAGCCATGTCGGCGCTCCAATCCTTGACGATTACACCGCGCGGCTCAGCTGCTTTGGGGCCAAACAGGCGGACCAGTTGCGCCACCGCTTGCGCTTCGAACCCAGACTGTCGCGCCGTGCCGGGCATGGCAAAGCCGAACAGAGCACCCTCGTTGCCGTCCATAGGCGACGCGTCGTGGACTTCAGCCAGCGGGCCTTGATGAGAGATTGCGTCGCCATTCAGGCCCGCAGCGCGCCAGAATGGGGTGTCATAAAAAGCAACGAGTTTGGCATGCCCGGCCATCCACGTTGGAATATCTGGAACGACCACCCCCATCTGTGCGGCGAGTCGCGGGGGTAGCGCCAAAACAACGAATTCGGCGCGTATTGAAAACCCGTTTCCGCTTAAGGTCACGAATTCGTCTTCTTCGATCACACGCTGAACTGGGTGGTCAAGGCGCAGCGTATCATCAAGCTTTTGGGCGAGGGTGTCGGTAATCTGAGCGAGTCCGCCTGAAATGCGAAGCGCGTCACCCATGGGGGCGAAATCGAAGTCACGACGTACATTGCCCTGAGCATCCTCGAACGCCAATCGTCCATCGCTGTATTGTGGAAATGTTCGCAGCCCAAGCTTGTCTACGAGGGCCAGCATGCGGTGGTTGTGCGGCCAAATCCAAGCAGGGCCGAGATCATAGCCGCTCTGTGAGAGAATGCGACCGCCTACGCGGTCGCGCGCCTCCAGCAAAAGCACGTCGCGCCCTTCAAGCTTCAGCGCATGTGCCAAAGCGAGGCCGGACAACCCTGCGCCGACGATGACAATCTCTGCGTTTGGCTTCATGCCACGCTCTCTGCGACGTGACTAAGGTGGCCGGTCTTGATCCAGACTCGCGCCCCGTTAGTGCCAGCGGTCGCCTTGAAACTCGCCCCGACGGGTAGGCGTAACCAATCCCAGTGGGACAGGGTATCGCCACCCTCGTTCAAGCTCCCATCAATCACAAAGACCTCAAGCCCGCCTGAAGCATCTAGAGAGCGCACTGTACCTGCATCCCAGTATTCCATCGCTACAGTTTCACGTACATCTGTGTGAAGGGACAACCTGGAAACACCATCTGCTGCTTCAATCCAGCTTGCCTTGCCGCTGTCGATTTGGACCTGATTGCGGTCGCTAGCATCGAATTGGTGGAGCTTTACCAGAATTGTCGCGCCGTCCTGTGCTGCAGGTGTATGAGACGAGGTCGGCGGGTTCCGCACGTAGGAACCAATTGGAAAATCACCGTCCTCGTCCTGAAAAGTACCGTCGAGCACAAGGTATTCTTCGCCTCCGTAATGCGTGTGTGCAGAAAAAGCGCTGCCAGGCGCGAAACGTACGATGGTGGTGGCACGAGCTACTTCCTCTCCAATTCGGTCAAGCATCTTGCGCTCAACTCCGGGCATCGGGGATGCGACCCAATCGTTCTCTTCAAAATGTACAAGGGTACGTTGATTGAAGTTGGCGTTCACGCGCATGGTTTGGTCTCCTTCCTGTTTCATTGTGTCTGTGCAAAATGAATATACTTACCTACTGATAGGTAGGTTGTTTCTCAACCTCACCATCGCAATAGTGATCACGCGTTCGTGAACCATGGGTTGAACCGCAGCGAATGGCGAATTTGTCCGCAAACCGGACACTAGCCGCAATTTTGGCGAACGTCTGAAACGAGCTCCTTGGTCACCAATACTGCGCCACCAACCGACGGCGACCATGCAGAGATTGCGTTGAAAAACCCTTTGTTAATCTCGCCACAAGTCGCGGATTCAATTTCCGCATTTGGGTAGGAGATCTGGGCATGGCCTTGTGAGAAGAACTTGGCTTCAAGCGGACAGGGCGCTCTTGTAGCCTTCAAGCTTTCATAAACGGTTGCCCTTCAAGTACTTCAAAACCAGTCCCAAGATCATTCGTTTTACGATGATGCTTTATTTTCGGTTCCCACTACCGCTTCTAGTCGTGGAAGGTCTGATGCGTGCGCGCGGCATTGAAGTGAGCCGCAAGACAGTGCGGTATTGGTGGAACCGTTTCGGTCCGATGTTCGCGACGGAGATCCGGAGAAAACGGGTCCGGCTGCTACGGGCATACTCAAAATCGAAATGGTACGTCGACGAAGTCTTCGTAAAGTTAAACGGTCAGCGGCGCTACCTGTGGCGCGCTGTCGATCAAGAAGGCGAGGTGCGTGAAGCCATTGTCACAAAACGTCGAAAAAAGCAGGCAAAACTGAAATTTCTCAAGAAATTAATGCAGCGACACGTTGCTGCGTATGAAGTTGTCACCGATTGCTTCGCATCATACCGAGCCTCGCTCAGATATTTCGGTGCGACGGAAAAGCAGAAGACGGGCCGGTGGTTTAACAACCGAGGTGAGAACTAACGCCTTCCGTTCCAACGAAGAGAATGCGTGATGCAGCGATTCAGGCGTACGCGAAGTTTATAGAAATTCAGTGCCGTCCACTCCTCCGTCTACAACCACTTTAACCAAAAGCGATCTCTCAACAGCCGAGGAGCCTTCAAGCTGACACGCGCCGTTGCTCTCGGCGAGTGGCGCGAACTTGGCGCGGCATGAAGGACAGCTCTACGACCCTAGGAGAGACCAGTTCGAATTCATCTGACGGCACCCACCGAGAACTAACTCCTTCCAATTGTGCGCATCATTTGGCGGAAGAACAGCGACGGAGCTAACCGGTTCATGGCGTTCGATAGGGTTGCAACTCGACCGACGGGCACAAATGCTTTTCGTTTTCGACACCCGCGGAGAATGATTTTGGCTGCGTTTTGTGGCGTCATATAGTCAACACCGTCAGTTGCGGATCCCGGACGGGCGAAACCCTTAGTGTCTTTTTCGGTTTGCCCGATGTTCGTTGCAACAAAGGAAGGTGCAGCAATAGTAACGGACACCCCGTGACTGGTTTCCTCGGCTCTCAGAGACTTAAAAAACCCTTCCATTGCATGCTTGCTGGCGGCGTAGGCAGTTCTATGGAAAAGAGGCGCAAACCCCGCGACTGATGAGATCGCCAGATGCGTTCCCTTGGACTTTCTTAATGGAAATAAGAAATGCCGAGCGCACTCAACCGCTGAAAAATAGTTGATTTCAAAAAGGTCGCGATGGGAGTTCATATCACCGTTGGTAAACGCCGAGATTTGTGTAACCCCTGCGTTGTAAATAACCATGTCAATTGAAGGCCTGTCCTTCAAAATCTGAGTGCATATATCTGTGCATTGCTTAGGTTTTGTCAGGTCACAAGCGTAGAGACTAAGATCTTTCTCATCCGCCAAAGCGTCGAGGCGCGGGCCTGGAAGGTCAATGATTACGGTATGCCAACCTTGTTCTCGCAATGCCTCAGATAAAGCCTGCCCCAGGCCGCCAGCACCACCAGTTATGACTGCAGTTTTTTTCACTTCGCGTGCTCCCACCAGAGCTCAAATGCTTCGGCGCTTGAGTATTTGGGTTGATAGCCGAACTTCACCTTAAGTGCAGTGTTGTCCAGCACTGGCCGAAACTGCAGAAATCGAACTTGTTCAGGACCATAGCGAGAAAGCCCTACGGGTCGGGCCACGGCCAGTGCCATCTTGACCAACTTTGGCGGCAACCAGCGCACAGTCTTGCCCATGGCCTTGGCGATTTGGGAAACAGTAAGCGCACCGTCGCCAGAGACGTTGAAAATGCCCGCAGGCCCGTTTGTCGATGCGCGCAGCAGTATTTCTGCCAGGTCTTTGTCCCATATGAAGACAAAGGGGCTTTCTGATCCTTTCAGCCCAAGTAGGCGAGGCTTTTGGAACAGAGACGTTATCTGGTTCTCGATATGGTTCCCGAGAACCGTCCCAACCCTCAATACGACTTGCTCTAAATCTGGGGCTGTTTCTCTCGCGTCTGCCAACATCTCTTCGACCAGTCTTTTGTGCCAAGAATAGGCGAATTCCTGATTGCCGCGAATTGCGTCTGTTTCTCGCAATAGCGCTGGATTGTCGGCGTGATAGCCATAGGCCGCGCCTGAGGACGTAACGACCAGTCGCTGTACCCCCGCGGAAATGGCTGCATCAAGAACTTTGCGGGTGCCCTCAACATCGACCTGGTACTCAAAGTCCCGCGTCGTGTCTGGCCCGGGGGTTACGATCGAAGCAAGATGCACGACGGTGTCGGGGCGTTCTGACGTAATGACGTCGTGTGGATCGCTACTGGTCACATCCATCTTGATAAACCACGCGTTCGGCGACAATTTTGCAGGCTCTCGGATATCCGTAGCTATGACGGCATAGTTGTCCTTCTGCGCCAGACGACTTAGCAGCGCTGTTCCGACTGCACCAGCAGCGCCAGTGATGAGAAGGCGCTTCATACCGGAATCTCCTGCCTTGCGAAGAAGCCCGCAAGAACCAAGCCAGAAATCGCGTGCCATATGCCCCACAAAGCGGCGGCAACAGCCATACCTCCCATTCCTCCAAAAAAGGCGAAGATCAGGATGAGCCCCAGCCCCGAATTCTGAATACCTGTTTCAATTGTAACTGAACGGCGATCCCGCTCGGACAACCCTGTGATCGTTGCCGTTGTGTACCCTCCAAGGAATGCCAGCGTATTGTGGACAACAACGAGACCTATGACGGCTCCGGCGACCTGAAGGAAGTTCGCCCAATTGGCAGCCAGCGCGAGCACAATGAAGGCAATAAAGATAGCCATTGAGAGCCACTGCATTGGGCGGCGGATGCGATCAGCCAATTGTTTTAACCGCGCGTTTACTAGCATCCCGAGGACCAATGGTAGGATCAGCATGAACCCGACCGTTGTTGCGACGGCGACCGGGTCAATTTCAGTGCGCTGCAAGATTTCGCGTGTCGGGCCATATAGGTTACCCCAAAATGCAATGTTTGCCGGTGTGACAACGATGGCTCCGACCGTCGCAAAAGCGGTCATTGAAACCGATAGCGCCACATTCCCTTTCGCCCGATGGGTCATGAAATTTGATATGTTCCCACCAGGGCACGCAGCAACGAGGACAAGGCCCATCGCTACAGATGGCATCGGTCGCAGTGCGACAATCATAAGAAAAGTAAGCGCTGGAAGTACCAGAAACTGCGACGCAAGACCGACAATGAGGGGCTTGGGTGCACCTGCAATGCGCCGAAAGTCATCCGTACGTAAATCCAGCGCGATCGAGAACATGACGATCGCTAGGATGGCATTGAGAACTCTTAGATTTCCGGCATCAAAATTCAGAACGACCTGATCTATTCCGTTCATATTTCAGCCGCCTTGAGTGCAGCGATTTGGCCCGTTACCTCTCTCCGATAGGTCGCTTTGTCCACGTAGTAGGCCATGCGCGGAAGGTCGATGTAGTTCATACCTCCTGTTGCTCTCTCATACCCATCGGACTTGGTGGAGCGGATTGCCTGCGCCGCGGAGTTGCCTGACCGCAATCCGGAAATGTAGCGAGCGACCATTTCGGCCTGCTCATGACGTCCTTGCCAGCCCAGTCCCGATGCTTCGACCATGCCAAGAACAAACAGGTCATCTCGTTCTGGGTGCATGCAATTTAGGTAGAGGTGAGGCGCAGAACCCTTCCAATTCAGATGTTTCTTGTCGATGAACGGGTAGTGCAATTTATACCCGGTCGCGGCCAGTATCATGTCATATTCAGCCGAGGTCCCATCGCGGAAATGAACGGTTTTACCGTCCAAACGCTCGATATCCGGACGAACCTTCAGGTCGCCATGCCCCGCGTGAAACAGAATGAGGGAATTGACCACTGGATGCGACTCGTAAAGAGCGTAGTCCGGTTTCGGAAACCCGTATTTCTGTGGATCACCGACAAACCATTTCAGGATCGCGCCATCGACTTTTCGCTTCAACCACATTGGCAGGCGGATCTTACCCCCCATTGTGTCGGCAGGGACTCCGAAGACATATTTGGGAACAAAGTAGTACCCGCGGCGCATAGAGAGGTCGCAAGATATGCCATGGTGAATGGCATCGACCGCGATGTCGCAACCGGAGTTGCCCGCGCCAACAACAAGAACGCGCTTACCGGCAAATTGGGTGGGATAACGGTACTCGGACGCATGGATGAGCTCACCTGTGAATTCACCCTGGAAATCCGGCATGTTCGGTTCCGACAGCGTACCGTTGGCAATCATTAACCCTGCGAAGTTTTGGATATGATGGGTACCGGTCTTGTCTCGCCAGGTGATTTCCCATCCGCCGCGTTCCAATGGTTCGGTCTTCAGAACTTCGGCTCCGAAATGAAAGTGCTTATACAGGTCAAACGATTTTGCGAAGTCTTGGAAATAGGCCTTCATTTCGCGATGTGACGGATATTCTGCCGTATCCTCAAGCATCGGGAAATCGGTGAATTCCGTCATGCGCTTGGAAGAAATGAGATGGGCGGTCTCGTACATCGTGGACCGAGGTGCATCAATGTTCCAAAGACCACCCACATCATCGGCCAGTTCAAATCCTTGAAATGGCACTCCCTGCTCGACAAGCGTCTTTGCCATTGCAAGGCCCATTGGCCCCGCACCGATCAAAGCAAAACACTCTTCGGGACGGGCCTTTGCCTCAACCAGCTGGCCCGCTCTCACCTGCGCCTGTTCCATTCGCGTCTCCTCCTGCGACAGTATTTATCTTGAACGAACGTTCTAAATAAGGCAAACTGGTTTTTGAGATGCCACAACATGCTGTAAAAGAAAGAAAAAGAGCACCGTCGCAGCGATCCGTCGCAGCGAGAGAGCGAATCTTCGACGCTGCAGAACAGGTTTTTGCCGAGAGGGGATTCGAGGGCGCTTCAATTCGAGATATCGCTGAACGCGCAGGGGTTCAGAAAGCCAACGTGAATTTTCACGGGGGTCCTAAAGAAGAGCTGTTCGAGCGCATAGTTGCGCGTCGAGCTTCGGAACTCTCTGAAGAGCGTCTCTCTAGAATTGAATTGTTGGACGCGCAGTCGGACTGGAGTGTCGGTGATTTGTTGTCAGCCTTCATGCTGCCGCTCGTTTCGCGAGCCTTCAGCGGAGATCCTCAGTGGCTTGCTTATGCACGAATAGTGGCGATTGTCTCAGCTGATACACGGTGGCGAGAATTGGCCCAAACACACTTTGATCCTGTGGCCATGAGGGTTGTAGAAAAGCTGTGCTCAAAACACCCTGAGGCTAGTCCAGAACGAGTTGCGGGTGCGTTGGTGTTTGCCGTGTCTTCAATGCTCGCCTTGTGTACGTCGCAGTGGCGAATTTTGGCCCTAAGCGGAAATATTGGCGAGGCGGATCGCGAGAGCATGACCTTGAACCTTTTGAGTTTCTGTGAGGCAGGCATTATCGGCAGTTTGAAGAAAGCGCAGTGATTGACAGCGGCGCTTCGGTCTTGTCAGAAGATTTGGCTAAGGCCTCATAACATTGGATGAAAAGTCGCGCGGGTAAGGTTGCCGAGAGGAGACCTTGGGGCAGTCTTGTCAGAAGAACTTGGTTTGAGGCGGGTAGGGGGCTTTTTAAGCTTCTATCTATGAAAAGATGATCGCCGCTCAAAGTGCTGTAAGCCTATTCTCGGATCACTCATCTGACAGCACCGCCACCCATACCGGTCTGAGTTCAGTTGTGTCCTCTGCCGGTCATTGAAGTGGAACTAAATACATTTGGAACCGGTTCACCCAATCCGGGTCATACACTTGGTCCGAAAATGGACCACCCCGTGGCGCGTACCAGTTCTTGAAAGGCGATTGTTGCTAGATAGGAATTGCCTTTTTGATCGAGCCCGGGGCTCCAGGCGACAACAGAAGCGATACCGGGTACAATGCACAAGATTCCGCCGCCAACGCCGCTTTTCGCTGGAAGGCCAACGCGGAAGGCAAATTCGCCCGAAGCATCGTAGGATCCACACATCATCATGAGCGCAGTAACTCTTCTCGCTCTTTGCGCTGATAATACTGTGGCGCCGGTGGCCGGATTTTGACCCGCCGCCGCAAGAAAACGACCTGCTAGCGCCAACTGTTCGCAAGACATGGCGATGCTACACTGGCGAAAGTAGAGCGACAGAACATCCTCTACGGGTGCCTTAAGGTTGCCTTCCGCCTGCATAAAATGGGCAAGCGCACGATTTCTGGAACCGGTTCGGATCTCTGAATCTGCAACCGAGACATCAACCTCAACCGAGTTGTCTTCTGTAAGCTCTCGGCACAACGCTAAGAGGTCGTTGATTGCGTCGTCAGCAGAACGGTTTTCGAGCAGAACATCGGCCACTACGATCGCACCGGGGTTGATAAACGGGTTCCTTGGAATTCCGCGCTCGTGTTCAAGCTGAACGATCGAATTGAACGGATCGCCGGAAGGTTCTCGGCCAACTCTTTGCCACAAGGTGGCGCCAACCTGTTGCAGCGCCAAAGTAAGTGAAAACACTTTTGAGATGCTTTGGATTGAAAACAGCGTGCCCGCGTCCCCAGCAGACACGAGCGGACCGTTGATGGGTGCAATGGCAATACCGAATTGGTTCAGGTCAACTGTGGCGAGTTCTGGAATATACTTTGCTACCTTCCCCCTTTCGGACATCCCGGCAATGCGATCTGCAATGTCGTTCAAGACTTCCTGAAGCTTTTCGCTTTCAGTGGTTTTGAGTGTCGGCATGGATCTCCTCCGTCCAGACAGTGTGATCTACGCCCTTACTCAACTCGGGAAATTTGCTTGCGACAAAGCGAGGTTCAAGGTTCTGTCGGCGTTGCGAGAAATAATCCACCGTTAGTTTGTAGACGGTGCCAGAGAGCAGCACAATCGCAACCAAATTGATGGTCGCCATTATTCCCATGGCCGCATCCGCGAAATTGAACACTGTGGCAACAGCTTGCACTGCGCCCCAGACAACCATTGAAAGGCAACCCAATCGCAAGATGTAAATCGGTAATTTGCCTTCCAATTTTAGGAACGTCATCGCGTTTTCGGCATATGAGTAGTTGCCAAGTATGGATGTGAAACCAAAGAAGACGATGGCAATCGCGATAAAGTGGCGGCCTATTTCGCCGAGATGGACCGCCGCGGCGTCTTGAGTCAGTCGCATTCCGGTAGGTCCATCAATTTCGATTGCGCCCGACATAAGAATAAGCAGTGCAGTTGCCGTTGCGACCAAAATCGTATCCACAAAACACCCGAATGCCTGAACGAAACCTTGGCTGGAAGGGTGGTGGGGATCAGGTGTTGCAACTGCTGCGATGTTTGGTGCTGAGCCCATGCCTGCTTCGTTGGAGAAAAGCCCCCGTTTGATGCCGTTAAGCGCAGCAGCCATGACGCCTCCTGTCACGCCTCCTGCAGCTTCCTGAAGGCCAAACGCACCTGCAACAATCGACCACAACATAGCGGGTACTTCGGAAATGTTCAGGACTACGACAATACAGGCAAGCAAGAGGTAGAGACCTGCCATGAGCGGTACAACGATCTCTGCAAACTTTGCGATGGTTCTTATTCCACCGAATATGACTACCGCTGCGGCTGCGGCCAGCGCTATGCCAACCACCAATTTGTTTAATCCGAACGCGCCCTCGAAAGCTTCAGCAATCGAGTTGGATTGGACGGCGACAAAAACCAAACCAAAGCTGACGATCAGGCAGATCGAGAAAATGACCCCAGCCCAAGGAGCGTTCAAGGCGTTGGCCATGTAGAACGCAGGACCTCCCCTAAACCTTCCGTTGGAAGATGTGACTTTGTAGAGTTGGGCCAAAGTACTTTCGGAATAGGCGGTGGCCATTCCAACCAATGCCACGATCCACATCCAAAAGATTGCGCCTGGACCTCCCAAGGTCAGAGCTACCGCTACGCCAGCAAGGTTTCCAGTGCCGACGCGAGAAGCCAGACTTACTGTCAGCGCTTGAAAAGGAGTAATACCTCTTTTGTCCGTGCTCTTTGCAGACGTCAGGACGCGCAACATTTCCCCAAAATGGAGAAACTGAAGCGCACCGAGACGAATTGTAAAAAAGATACCGGTTCCAAGAAGACCGTAGATCAATACGTAGTTCCAAAGAACCGTGTTTATGCCGTTAACCAATATTTCCAAAGCGCGCCCCTTGAGAATTCAAGCACTTCCAGGAAGGCAAAAAAGAGTCTGCCTATTTTTTCATCATGCACGAAGATGCGGCGGTTGTCAGGAATATGCTGCGAAGAATCTCTAAACGCTTGGCGCTCGCGTCATTGAAGTTGTGCCACAAACACATGATGACATATGAGCAGGACGGTGCGCATGGCAGAGTCTGAGCCGTCTTGATTTGAATTGTACTTGTCGAAAACGTCCTCAGTGACAAAGACGATCCTCTTAACCTCGCCGCAAGGGAGCGGACACCTGCGCAGCAGCAGTGAACTGTCGCTTTATCCCACTGATCCCGTATTCGTCTGACCGCAGATATTGCGCCCGCAGGGAATGGCCAGTTTAACGGACCGCAGCGCAGTGACGGAAGGGTATTCTGCCGATAAACCAAGTCCTAGCAGGGCGCACAGCGTCTGTTTCCAGGTTGCGAAGAGGCTCATTGGCTTTCTGTTCGACGTAGGCTTAAAGCGCTTGAACCGCCGAAAGATTCAAAAAAGCAAAAACTTTCAGGTGTCGAATTCAATGAGAAGGGAGACGCAATAACTAAGCCCCATTATTTATGTACACCGACAAAAGCGAGATTTCTCCATTTTTCTTCGCGTAATCATGATTATGTTAAAAAACGATTTATTCCCCCGGGATACATACAAATCGCGGTTTCACTAGTCTTGGCTAGAAGATTGCATATTGGCCGGATGCTTACACTTGGGATATTCGTTACTATGACCCAAACGGGCGTTTTACAGATGCCAAAGGCAGGTTTCGTCGCAAAAGAACTGTTGGAGGAACTGACGAACGGTTGTCCATTTCAAAAAAGGATATGGGAATACGCCTACTGTATGTTGAGCGGAGACACCCCCGTCAGAGGATTCGTTACTGCTATTTATCACTCGCTATACAGGGCGTAAGCGCCGCGCTTCAATCGGAAGTTAAGCCTGACAAATCTAAAGCTTCGAGCGGTTTCGGACTGTCTCAACAACTTTGTCTTGCGCGCCGACCGTGATCCAAGCCTCATATTGCGATAGAAATATCAGACCGTTCAACTGTTCAAGGAAATGAGATCGCTTCAGTCTGTCCATGACCGGCCCCTTGACCTCAGACAGATGTAGACCGACGCCGATATCTGATAAACGGTGGTTGATCGCCTCAAGACTTTCCAACGCGGAGTAGTCAACTTCGTTCACCGCAGAAAACATCAAGATCACATGACTGACATTGCTTCCTTCAGGCACGCGGTGCTGGATCAGATCTTCCAGAAACCGCGCGTTGACGAAATACAGGCTTTCATCCACGCGCAACGTCACTATGGACGGGATCGTTTCAACCTCGTGACGTAGAATATTGCGGAAATGCTGGGTGCCGGGCACAAGCCCCACCTCGGCCACATGCGGGCGCGAAGTCTTGTAAAGGTGCAGCAGGATCGAGGTTACCACGCCCGAGGCAACCCCCACCTCGACCCCCAACCCCAACGTAAGGCCAATGGTGGCGGCGACCGCTACAAAATCTGCGCGAGAATAGACCCATGTCTTTTTCAGAACTGAAAAATCCACAAGACTTAGGACGGCAACAATGATCGTCGCGGCCAAAGTGGCCTTGGGCAGGAAGTAAACCAACGGGGTCAGTGCAAAGGCGGCGATGGCTAGCCCTACGGCAGTGAATGCACCGGCAGCCGGTGTTTCCGCTCCGGCATCAAAATTGACAACTGAACGCGCAAACCCACCCGTAACCGGATAGCCCCCTGTAAACGCTGCCCCCAGATTGGCCGCGCCCAAACCGATCAACTCCTGATCCGGATCAATACGCTGGCGTTTCTTTGCGGCCAGTGTCTGCGCGACCGAGACACTTTCGACAAATCCGATGATCGAAATCAGGATCGCAGGAGCGATCAGCTCTTCTACAAGATCTAAGGAAAGGTCGGGCATTGTGAACGGAGGCAAGCCCTGTGGCACCGCACCTACAACTTGAACACCTTGAGCATTCAGACCCAAAGTCCAGACGGTAACAGTTGTGGCGACCACGGCGGCGACAGGCCCGGCTTTCGTCAGAATGTCGGCAAGAACCGGCCCTACCCCCAAGAACCCAAGAAAATGTTTGAGGTGCTTGCGCACCCAGAACAAAAAGCCGGTGGCAAGGCTGCCGATTGCCAGCGTCACCCAATTTGTTTCAGGTAAATGGGCAAGGATTGATCCGACCATTTCAGGCAGTGTGTGCCCATGCGCATCGAAACCCAGAATGTGCCTGAGCTGACTGGTCGCAATCAAAACGCCGGAGGCTGTGATAAACCCCGCAATCACCGGGTGGCTGAGGAAATTAGCCATGAACCCCAACCGCATTACGCCCATAAGCACCAGAAACGCGCCGGACAGAAAAGCCAAGGTCAGGGCGGCGACGGCATAGCCTGCAGTGCCCTGCTCAGCCACCTGCCCGATCGCAGTGGCGGTCAAAAGCGACACCACCGCAACCGGCCCAACCGCCAGCGCGCGGCTTGTCCCGAAGATCGCATAAAGCACAATCGGAACAATCGACGCGTAGATACCGGCCTCGGGAGGCAATCCCGCCAACAGAGCGTAGGCAAGCGATTGCGGGATCAACATGATCGTCACGATCAAGGCTGCAATCAGGTCGTTTAAAAATGAGCCGCGCGTATAACTCCGGCCCCAATCGAGAATGGGGACAAATCGGCGAAGATGGTTGATCATCTGAGGTCTTCCGATGCGCAGGACTATTCCGGGACCACGTTCAGTTTTTCAGGACGCGCCATCCATTCCTTGCCGCGCAGCATTGCCTTCCAATAGATCGGCGGCAGCAGGCTTTCCTTCAGAAACCACGCCAAACGACTGGGTTTCGTGCCATCTAAAAGAAAACGCGGAAAACTGGGCTTGAGCGCTCCACCATAGCCGAACTCGGCCAATACGATCTTGCCACGTTCGACGGTCAGCGGGCACGAGCCGTAGCCATCATATTGCGCCGTCGCAGACCGACCTGCGATGTCAGCCACGATGTTGTCCGCCACGGCGGGCGCCTGCTTGCGTGCCGCCGCTGCTGTTTTGGCATTCGGTGCATTCATCACATCGCCCAGGGACCAGATATTGTCATAGCTCTTGTGCCTTAGCGTGGCCTGATCGACATCGACCCACCCAGCAGCATCCGCAAGCGGCGACACCCGAACGAAATCCGGAGCGGTCTGCGGGGGACAGACATGGATCATGTCAAAGGAGACTTCGACCCTGCACGGCTCATTGTCTGGTTGGGTCACCTCGAATACTGCCGTCTTCGCGGGCCCGTCGATTGCAACGAGGTTGTGGAAGAAATTCAACGAAGCGTCGTATTTTTTAACATAGCCCTCCAGTGCCGGGACATAGTCTTTGACGCCGAATAGCACTCCACCGGCGTTCATGAACTGGATGTCAATGTCGCTCAGTACGCCCCGCCGAGACCACGCGTCGCCGGATAGGTACATGGCCTTTTGCGGCGCACCGGCACATTTGATTGGCATCGGAGGCTGGGTAAAAATTGCTCTGCCCTTTTGCATCTCTCGTACCAACTGCCACGTATATGGGGCAAGATCATAGCGATAGTTCGAGGTTACGCCGTTGCGGCCAAGAGTTTCCTCCAACCCATCGACCTTGCCCCAATCCAGCTTCAGACCCGGGCAGACGACAAGTCGGTCGTATTTCACCACTCGGCAACCATCCAAAACGACGGCGTTGCTTTCCGGCTCAAACGCGGCGACGGCCGCCTTGATCCAATGCACGCCTTTGGGGATCAGACTGCCCATGGTCTTGGCCGTCGTCTGGGCATCAAAGATACCGCCGCCCACCATGGTCCAACCGGGCTGGTAGTAGTGAACATCTGCCGGATCAATGACGGCAATATCCAGATCGGGTTGCCTCGATTTCAGACTGGCAGCGACCGAGATCCCCCCTGCCCCCGCGCCGACAATAACAACCTGAAAATGGGCGTCGCCCGTATCTGTTGGGGTCTTGCCGCCATTTGCGATCCGGCGGGCCACGCCGTTCATGTCGTAGCCCGCTGCCTTGGTGGCTGTCAGGATTTCGGCAATCGGCCGTTTCATAGCCTCATGAAAAGACCATAGCGTGGCCGAGCGTGTTCCGGTGCGACAATATGCAAACACCGGGCGTTGCAGGTCCTCAAGCGCTGCGCCAAACGCCTCGACATCCCCATCTTTCACCATGCCTGATTGCACGGGAACATAGCGGGCCTCGATCCCTGCAGCCTTGGCTGCGGCGGCGATTTCCTTGAACGAGGGCTGATCCGCCCCTTCGCCATCTGGCCGATTGCAGATGATCGCGCGGAAACCCTGCGCAGCGATTGTCCCGACATCCTCGACCGAGATCTGAGGGCTGACGGTGAATTTGGGTGATATCGTGCGAAACTCCATCTCTGTTCTCCTTCTGGCCCATTAGAGGGTGTTTACAGGCACTTTGAGCATCGGGTTGCCGTCGGGATCCTTGGGCACCTCGCCTGCTCTCATGTTGACCTGCAGTGAAGGGATAATGAGGTTTGGCATCGCCAGCGTTGCATCACGTTCGGTGCGGAACTTGACGAATTCTTCTTTCGTCTTGCCGCCGCCAACATGGATATTGTGGGTCTTTTCCTCGGCTACGCTGGTTTCCCAGGCAATATCGCGCCCGTTTGGCCCGTAGTCGTGGCACATGAACAGACGCGTCTCATCCGGCAATGCCAGAACTTTCTGAATCGAGTCATACAGAACGCCCGCGTCGCCGCCCGGAAAATCGGCGCGGGCGGAGCCGCCATCGGGCATGAACAGCGTATCCCCAACAAAAGCCGCATCACCCATGACATGAACCATGCAGGCTGGCGTATGTCCGGGCGTGTACATGGCATAGGCCTGCATATTCCCGATCATATAGGTGTCGCCATCCTCGAAAAGCGCATCGAATTGCGAGCCGTCACGTTGAAACTCGGTCCCTTCGTTGAAGACCTTGCCGAACGTGTCCTGCACCACGGTGATCTTGGAGCCGACCCCGATCTTGCCCCCAAGTTTTTCCTGAATATACGGCGCGGCGGACAGATGATCGGCATGCACATGGGTTTCGATAATCCACTCCAGCTGCAGGCCCTTGTCGATCACAGTCCGGATCAGTTCATCCGCGTGGTCGAAAGTGATACGCCCAGCCGCGTAGTCGATATCCATGACACTGTCGACGATCGCGCAAGCGCTCGAATCCGGGTCTTTCACGATGTAGCTGATCGTGTTCGTTGCAGCGTCAAAGAACGCAAATACGTCTGGCTTGATCGCCATGTTTACGGGGTAAGTGGCCATATCTTGTCTCCTCCGGGTCTAATTTCAGGTACGTGTTTGCAAATCAGGAGCCAGCGCCGCCTGCAGGCCCTTGGTGAAGGCAATGCCCACAACCAGGGCACCGACGAAGGCGAAGACCTCCCAGCGACCCGTGCCCAGTGCTGGCAATGCGCCACCAGGGCAGAATCCGGCGATGCCCCAACCGATACCGAACAAGGCGGACCCACCGACGAGCTTGAAGTCAATCTTTCGCGCCGACGGCAAATGAAACGCAGGTTCAAGCAGGGGTGCGGCACGGCCGAAGACCATCTTGTAGCCAACAAAGGTGGTTATCAGTGCACCTCCCATGACAAAGATCAGGGACGGGTCCCAGGCACCAAACAGGTCAAAGAAATTCAGCACCTTGGCTGGGTTCGCCATGCCGGAAAGCGAGATTCCAACACCGAAGACCAGACCGATCAAATAGGTTGAGATGAGTTTCACGCTTTATCCTCCGAAAACGTGGCGTGTGACGAAAACGGTGGCAAAGGCGAGCAGCATGAACGTTGCTGTGGCTGTGATCGAGCGAACGCTTAGTCTCGCCATTCCACACACACCGTGGCCCGAGGTGCAGCCGCCGCCCAGGGTCACACCGACTCCGACAACCACACCGCCCAGAACAAACGCGGCAGTGGAGACCGGCACCTGCACCTGAGGCATCTGCCCGCACATCAACCTCACCACCAAGGGGCCGGTTGCCATGCCTGCCAGCAACGCGGCGCGCCAGGAAAAATCACTGGAAGATGCAGGCCGCAGCAGCCCGGCCAAAACACCGGTTGCCCCCATCACGCGCCCAATCAGCAACATTAGCAGCACCGAGGCCACTCCAATCAGAACGCCGCCTGTCAGCGACGCCCAAGGGGTAAATGCTGTCTCGATCATCAGCAGTCCTGACAGGTCTTGAGGCCAACGATGCGGTAAAGCGGGCAGTTGCCGACAAAGGCCGTCAGGGTGAACACACCCGCCACGATCAGCGCCAGCCAGAACAGGAATCCGCCCCCCAGCACACTCGTGCCCAAAGCCATGTATAAAAGCATCGCAGCAATCAGAATGCGCAACGCGCGGTCGAGTTTGCCCATATTTGTTGTCATGTCACACTCCATCGGGAATCGATGAAATGACAATTGCACAGCGCTGCTCACAGCTTTGGTGACATGGTCACCAAACTGCCAAAGCAAATGCAAAGTTTGATTTAGACCTCGGGCGCCGCCGATCTTGCCAAGCGTTCCAGCCCCTCGCGGTCGGTCATGCAGACTTCGCCGCGCGACTGTTCTACCCAGCCACGGCGTTGGAATTCCGCCAAGGTACGCGAGATCACTTCGCGCGCCGTACCCAACTCTGTAGCCAACACTGCATGCGTTGCGTGTACGGTCTCGCCTACCCCTGCCAGCTCTAGCAGCCGCGAAGCCAGCCGTACGTCCATACGCTTGAACACGATATCGTCGATCAAAGTAAAGAGATCGGTGATCCGGCGTGAGTAAGCTGAAAAGACGAACTCGCGAAACACAGGGGATTTCGCAACCAGATCGTCGAACGTTTGGCGCGGGATAGCCACCGCTGAAACGTCTGTCTCGGCAATGCCGTCGGCGGAATAGTCTTCAAAAGCCAGCATACACGCCGTGGTCAGCACACAGCTTTCACCGGCGTGAACACGATAGAGGAACACCTCGCGCCCGGTCTCAGATTTCTGCTGAACCCGGACGGTTCCCTCCAGCAGAAGCAATAGATTGTCAGCCGTTTGGCCAGGCGCGAATATCTGCGTGCCAGCGGGAACGTTGACGATCTGACTGCCGCTGATGAGGTCGGCGCGCACAGTATCCGGTAAGCGGCTGAGACCTTTGAACTTATCAATCCAAGAGTGTTGCATAGCCGAAAATCCTACCATTTTGCTTGCCGCAGCAATTGTGTCAGAACGGCGCTGTTGTTCAATGCGATATTTTGAATGTGAGGCGAACAACCGCGTTCTGAAAGATGCCATTCCTGTCATATGGCATTTCCCCGTGCTGGAATAGAATTGGGCTGCGTGGCTGGAGGTGGTAACCCCCGCCCGCTTATCGCTCAGCAGTGTTTTTTAGCGATGCCATCAGGTTATGAAACTTCTCGCCTTGAACTGCGACATGGGAACGAAGGGCATTGGCAGTATCGTCCGCCAAGCCGTCCTCAAGAACGCGAACGATGTCCTCATGTTCGGACATCGACTGCGCCATACGGCCACGAAATCGAAGTTGTTGCCGCCGGAAAGGTTTGAGGCGCCGATGCAGCTTGGAGGCCTCTTGTTCCAGAAACGAATTCCCGGATTGCTTGTAGATAATTCGATGAAACCGTTCGTTTTCGAGGTAGTACGTATCTGGATCACCGGCATCAACGGCCTGCTGACATCTCGTGTTGGCGTCCGTCAGATCTTTCAACGCCTCCTCGGAGATACGCATAGCGGCAAGTCGGCCGCAGACAGCTTCAAGCTCGGCCATCACCTCGAACATCTCCATCAGTTCTACCGGACCCGGCTGTCGCACGAAAGCACCACGTCGTGGAATGAGATCGACCAGGCCCGACAGCGCAAGTCGTTGAAATGCCTCTCTAAGTGGCGTTCTCGAGACTCCAAACTGTTCGGCCAGTTTGACCTCATCCAAACGGTCGCCGTCAGAGAATGTACCGTCAAAGATCAACTCTTCCAGTTCTTGGGCGATATTATCGGCAAGTCGTAAGTCCATAGGATTATGTATAGGACTCAATTTGTAGAAAATTCAAGAGCAATGATCTTGTATACAAAAACGTTGACTAAAAAACAGAACCGGCTTAAGCATACCCTGACCCCGGTGCGCCGGGTCGAACCAGGGAGGAAATAATGAAAACCATTTTTAAGACAGCCGTTGCTGTCGCAGCGCTTGTATCTGCTGGCACACTTGTATCCGCAAAAGAGCTGCGCCTGTCGCACCAGTGGTCCAACAAGGACATCCGTCACCAGGTCGCCCAGATCGTTGCCGATGAGGTTGCCGCCGCCGATGTCGATCTGGAGATTAAGATTTTCGGTTCAAAATCGCTGTTCAAACCGCGCGAGCAGTACAAGCCGCTCAGCCGAGGTCAGTTGGACATGACCGTTCTGCCGCTCAGCTATGCCGGTGGTCAGCAGCCCGCCTATAACCTGACTTTGATGCCCGGTCTGGTGAAAAACCACGATCACGCAGCGCGTCTCTCCGAATCTCCCTTCATGGAGGCGTTGGAAGAGAAGATGGCCGAGGATGACGTGATGGTTCTGGTCCATGGATATCTGGCCGGTGGTTTTGCCGGAAAGGACAAGTGCATCACCAAGCCCGAAGATATCGCAGGCTTACAGACCCGCGCAGCAGGTAAATCCTTTGAGCAGATGCTGGCCGGGGCCGATGCCTCAATCGCCTCGATGGCGTCATCGGAAATCTACAACGCGATGCAGACTGGCGTTTTGCAGGCGGCCAATACGTCGTCATCGTCATTTGTCAGCTATCGCATCTACGAACAGGTTAGCTGCTACACGCCAGCGGGCGACGTTGCCCTGTGGTTCATGTACCAGCCATTGCTGATGAACAAATCCACCTTCGACGGGCTGAATGAAGATCAGCAAGCTGCATTGCTTGCCGCGTCTGAAAAGGCACAGACTTACTATCTGGAAGAAGCCAAGAAGCAGGACGCAAACTCGGCCAAAGTCTTCGCCGAAGCGGGCGTCGAGATCGCCGAAATGAGCCCGGAAGACTTCGAAGCATGGCGCGCTCTGGCACAGGAAACATCCTACAAGGCGTTTGTGGAAGAGGTGCCGGACGGGCAGGAACTGCTGGACAAGGCTCTGGCGGTCGACTGACCATCTACTCGCCTGGGCGGCTCCGATGCCGCCCAGCACTGATCTCAGTTCTGATTTTCAGACTTAATTGCATCTCAATCACTAGGAGACGCAAATGGCTGGCCATAGCTCTGCCGTTGCTTCCCATACCGGGAACAATCCTTTCCTTCGTCTTGTCGCTGCGCTTTCAACACTGGCCGGATGGTGTTCCGCAGCCATGATCGTTGCTGCCGTCGCCATCACCTGCCAAATGATCGTCGTGCGTTTTGTCCTGAATGGCTCGACCATTTGGCAAACCGAAGCGGTCATCTATCTTGTCATCGCCGCCACCCTCGTCGGTCTACCTTATGTGCAACGCCTGCGCGGGCATGTGAATGTCGACCTGATCCCGATCTCGCTGGCCCCGCGCCCCCGCTATTTTATGGCGATCCTGACCTCGGCCCTGTCCATCGCCATCGTCTCGGTCATGCTGTTCTACGGCTACGAGTATTGGCACTTCGCATGGGAGCGTGGCTGGAAATCCGACACCGTATGGGGTGTGCGCCTGTGGATTCCCTACCTGTCCATCCCGGTCGGCTTTGGATTGCTGCTGCTTCAGCTGATTGCTGACCTCGTCGCCGTCCTGCTTGGCATCGATAAACCCTTTGGTCTGGAGTAAAGCCGATGGACCCCCTTCTGCTCGGCGCCATTGTCGCCATCGCCACCATCCTTGTTCTGTTTTCGGGCGTGTCGGTCGCCATCGGTTTGCTTATCGTTTCAGCCGGGTTTCTGATTGTCTTCGACGGCCCGCGTTCGCTGGAACTGATGCCTGAGATTTTGTTCGGAAAGCTGGATAACTTTGCCCTTCTGTCGATCCCGATGTTTATCATCATGGGGGCGTCCATCGCGTCGACGAGGGCCGGAGCCGACTTGTACGAAGCCTTGGAACGCTGGCTGACCCGTGTACCCGGAGGGTTGGTCGTATCCAACCTTGGCGCCTGCGCTTTGTTCGCAGCCATGTCCGGATCTTCACCTGCCACATGTGCCGCCATCGGCAAGATGGGCATTCCCGAGATGCGCAAGCGCGGCTATCCCGACGGCGTTGCCGCAGGTTCCATCGCTGCAGGTGGTACGCTTGGCATCTTGATCCCGCCCTCGGTCACCATGATCGTCTACGGCATCGCCACCGAGACCTCGATTGGTCGCCTGTTTTTGGCCGGCGTGATCCCCGGCCTGATGCTGGTTGGTCTGTTCATGGCCTGGTCGCTTTATTCGACCTGGAAATCCGGTGACGCCACCCGTCTGGGGTCTGGCAGCTACACTTGGCGTGAACGTTTCGAGATCCTGCCGCGGGTTCTACCCTTCCTCGGCATCATTCTGGGTGTGCTGTACGCCATGTATGGCGGTATCGCCACGCCGTCGGAAACCGCTGCCGTTGGCGCCCTGCTCTGCCTGCTGATCGCAATGATCATCTACAAGCTGTGGAACCCCAAGGACATCTGGGTCGTGCTGCGCGACAGCACCAAGGAAAGCGTGATGATCCTGTTCATCATCGCCGCTGCCGGTGTGTTCTCGTACATGCTCAGCTCGCTGTTCATCACGCAGGCGATTGCCGAATGGATCGGTACGCTGGACGTGAACCGCTGGGTTCTGATGGGTGCGGTCAACGTGTTCCTGCTGATCGCCGGGTTCTTCCTGCCGCCCGTGGCTGTGATCCTGATGGCGGCGCCGATCCTGCTGCCGATCATCACCACCGCTGGCTTCGATCCGATCTGGTTTGCGGTTGTACTGACCATCAACATGGAGATTGGCCTGATCTCGCCCCCTGTCGGCCTGAACCTCTATGTGATCAACGGCATCGCGCCCGACATCTCGCTGAAGACCATCCTGACAGGCTCCCTCCCCTTCGTGGCCTGCATGGTAATTGCGATTGTCCTGCTCTGCCTGTTCCCTGGTCTGGCCACCTGGTTGCCTGACCTAGTGATGGGAGCGGCGGTATGACCCTTCTGGCGGATCTTCTGTCCACCGTGTTCGAGCGACGCTATCGCCGCTCGGGCGCGGCGGCTCTCGATGGCCGCCCGCTGACCGAACTGGCCGATGCTCTGGTCGGGTCAGCGGGCGAGACTTCGGGGCTGGCGCTGGCTGAGGAAATCCTGACCCGGTTCGACACTCTGGGTGGCGAGGAAAAGCTGGTGTTCTTCCGCTATATCGCCACCGCCATGAATATCGACCCCGAGGCGGTGCGCTCGTCACTGGATGAATACGAACGCGATCCCTCGAAAGCCACCTATCGCAGCTTCGCAGCTGCGGTGGAACCGGCCCGGCAGGAATTGATCCGTCGATTGAACCGGGTGCCCGGTGCCACCGGCGCGCTGGTTCAGATGCGCGCCGACCTGCTGCGGTTGGGCGGCAAGGAGCCCGAGTTGCAGGCGCTGGATCTGGATTTCAGGCACCTATTCGCCAGCTGGTTCAACCGTGGCTTTCTGGTGCTGCGCCCGATCAATTGGGAAAGCCCGGCGCATATTTTGGAAAAGATCATCGCTTATGAGGCGGTCCATGCCATCGACAGCTGGGATGACCTGCGCCGCAGGCTCGAGCCAACCGACCGACGATGTTTCGCCTTCTTCCACCCCGCAATGCCCGATGAGCCATTGATCTTTGTCGAAGTGGCGCTGAACCAAGGCATCCCGGGCTCGGTTCAGGCGTTGCTTGCCGAAGACCGCGATCCGCTGCCGCAGGATCAGGCGGATACGGCTGTGTTCTACTCGATCTCGAATTGTCAGGCCGGGTTGGCCAGCATCTCGTTCGGCAACTCGCTGATCAAGCAGGTGGCCTCGGATCTGGCGGCGGAATTGTCGGGGCTGAAGACCTTTGTCACCCTGTCGCCCATTCCTGGCCTGAGCCAGTGGCTTACGCAGGAAAAAATTGAATGGGACATCGAAAAGCCCGATCAGATGAAGGCACTGGCGGCGTATTACCTGCTGAACGCCAAGGGCCGGGGCAACACGCCTTTCGACCCGGTGGCGCGGTTCCATCTTGGCAACGGTGCGCTGGTTCATGCGGTTCATGCGGATGCCGATACTTCGGACAAGGGCCGGGCACAGTCCGGCGGCACCATGGTCAACTATCTCTATGACCTTAGCCGCGTGGCGCAGAACCACGAACAATTTGCCAATACCCGCGAGGTGAACGCCTCGACTGAGGTCAAATCGCTTGCCGCGTCCGCCTCTCTCACATCGACACAGGAAAGGTAATCCCTATGGCCAATCCTCTCTATGACGGTTTGTTCGGCGCTCACGCCGGCAAAGACACACCTTTTTTGCATCTGCTCCACGGTTCGGTGATAACGCATCAGGACTTTTTAAGCACCGCAGCGCAGATCGCCCACCTGACCACACAGTTAGGCCTAAAGCCCGGCGACCGGGTTGCGGCGCAGATCGAGAAATCAGCAGAAGCGCTGGCCCTCTATGCCGCCTGCGCGCAGGCCGGCCTGGTGTTTTTACCCTTGAATACCGCCTATACCGTTGATGAGCTGACCTACTTTATTGAAAACAGCGGTGCCTCTCTGATTGTCTGTGACGCCAAAAGTGAAGAGAAACTTGCCCCCATTGGCGCGCAACTGAGCGCGCGCGTAGAGACCCTGAACGCGGATGGCAGCGGCAGCCTGATGGAAAAGGCGTCGGTAATGCCTCTCAGCTTCGACACTGTCGATCGGGACGGCGAGGATTTGGCCGCATTCCTCTACACATCGGGCACCACGGGCCGGTCCAAAGGCGCGATGCTTACCCAGAACAACCTGTTGTCGAATGCCGAAACGCTCGTCGAAGAATGGCGTTTCACATCCGACGACGTGCTGCTGCACGCGCTGCCGATCTTTCACACTCACGGACTGTTTGTGGCAACTAACGTGTCACTGGCTGCGGGCAGTAGCATTATTTTCATGCCTAAGTTCGATCTGGACGAGGTTATCCGTCAGATGCCTCAGGCCACGACAATGATGGGCGTGCCCACTTTCTACACCCGCCTGTTGGATGACGATCGGTTCACAAGGGAACTGGCCGAACACATGCGCCTTTTTGTTTCCGGTTCCGCGCCCTTGCTGGCGGAAACGCATGTGCAGTTCGAACAGCGCACCGGACACCGCATACTCGAACGCTACGGCATGACCGAAACCAACATGAATACATCAAACCCCTATGAAGGGGAGCGTCGACCAGGCACCGTCGGGGTCCCTCTGCCCGGGGTTGAGCTGAAAATCTGCGACTCTGATGGCAACGCCCTGCCCAATGGCGAGATTGGAGAGATCGAGGTGCGCGGACCAAACGTATTCCAGGGCTATTGGCAAATGCCTGAAAAAACCGCGGCCGAGTTGCGCGAGAACGGCTTTTTCATCACCGGCGATCTGGGCCGGATCGATGAAGAGGGCTATGTCCAGATCGTAGGCCGAAACAAAGACCTGATCATCTCAGGTGGCTATAATATCTACCCCAAGGAGATTGAACTGGTGCTCGATGACCAACCCGGCGTGCTGGAAAGCGCCGTCGTTGGCGTACCCCACCCAGACTTCGGAGAAACGGTTCTTGGTGTAATTGTCGCAGAACCGGGCGAGACCCCCAACCTTGAACAGATGCAGGCTGCGGTGTGCAACAGCCTCGCGCGGTTCAAACACCCCCGCAAGTTGATCCTGATGGATGAGCTTCCCCGCAACACCATGGGCAAGGTTCAAAAGAACATCCTACGTGACCAGTACAAGGAAATGTTCGTGGCCGCATGAGAGGCTGCCGTTTTTCGAATCAAGCAATGCAACGTGGGGGCAACTGCGGCTTGTCCCAATTTCGCAAAAGCCGTGCGCGAAAAACACGTTAGATGTCACTTAGTCAAACCTGTCTAAGCGTCTCGGCCAGTTCGCAAATATACATATTTTCATAACCCGCATGACGAATCAGCTGGCCATCCGTCATGGTATGGTGCGAAAACTTGAGCCAATACTTGGATGGTGTCATGTATCGCGCATCGTGGGTCAAAGTTTTTTGCAGTACACCGGCGTTGTGACAAAGCTGCGGTTTCGCCGAGCGCAACAATACTGGCGGCCCCAAAGGCCGTTTTCCCAAAGTTGAACGTATTGTATCTCCTTCAGGTCGGGTAAAGCGCAGCCCGATTGATGTTGCTATTAGAGGCAAGCCATAGGGGTTTATTCCGCTGCCATTGGAGGCAGGAACCGAAATTCTCTGATACTGTCGGGCTTCATCTCGATCGAGAACCCGGGCTGTGTCGGCGCCAAATAGGCCCCGTTCTTCACCACGCATGGGTCGATAAAGTGCTCATGCAGGTGATTGACATACTCGATCCGCTTGCTGACCTTCTCACCTGAGATCGCGACGTAGTCGATCATCGACATATGCTGGACGTATTCGCACAGGCCCACGCCCCCGGCATGGGGCCAAACCGGCAGATCGTATTTCGCCGCCATCAGCATGACTGCGAGCACCTCGTTCAGCCCACCCACCCGGCAGCTGTCGATCTGAACGATGTCGATTGCGCCTTCCTTGATGAACTGCTTGAACATGATCCGGTTCTGGCACATCTCGCCCGTCGCTACTTTGACCGGTGCGACGCCCTCGCGGATCGCCTTGTGGCCAAATACATCATCGGGGCTGGTGGGTTCTTCGATGAAGAACGGTCGCGCAAAAGACAGCGCCTTGACCCAGTGGATCGCCTGATCGACCTCCCACACCTGATTGGCGTCGATCATAATGTTCATGTCTTCGCCCAGTACTTCACGTGCGATGGTCAGGCGGCGAATGTCGTCATCCAGATCGCGGCCAACTTTGAACTTGGTATGAGTAAAGCCCGCCTCCTTGGCCTCATGGCAAAGGCGGCGCAGCTTGTCGTCGGGATAGCCCAGCCAGCCCGCCGAGGTCGTGTAGCAGGGATAGCCCTCGGCCTTCAGTTTAGCGATACGCTCCGCTTTGCCCGGTTCAGCCGCACGAAGCATCGCCAGCGCCTCATCCGGAGTGATCGCATCGGTCAGGTAGCGGAAGTCGATCAAGCACACGATTTCTTCGGGGCTCATCTCGCTGACCAATTGCCAGACGGGTTTTCCCGCCTCTTTGGCCCACAAATCCCAAGCAGCGTTCACGATCGCGCCGGTCGCTAGGTGGATCGCGCCCTTGTCCGGGCCAATCCATCGAAGCTGGCTGTCCCCCGTGATATGGCGCCAGAACCGGCCCATATCTTCTGTGATCCAGTCCAGCTCCAGCCCTTTGATCAACGCACCGAGGGCTTCGATCGCGGCCACACAGATCTCATTGCCGCGACCAATGGTGAAAGTCAGTCCGTGACCCTCATGCTCGCCGTCAGTTTCCAGCACCACATAGGCGGCAGAGTAGTCGGGATCGGGGTTCATCGCATCCGACCCATCCAAACTGGACGAGGTCGGGAACCGCAGGTCCTCGGTCCGAATGCCGGTAATCCGGGTCACTTGCTGGCCTCAACGGTTTGGCGCTGAACGCCCAACCCTTCGATCCCCAGCTCCATCCGGTCGCCGGGTTTCAGATAGGTTTGCGGGTCCTGCCCCATACCCACGCCCGGAGGCGTCCCCGTCGAGATCACATCACCCGGCTGCAATGACATGAACTGCGACAGGTGCGAGATCACTGTCGCAACATCAAAATGCATCGTTCTGGTCGAGCCGTCCTGATACCGATGCCCGTTCACCTCAAGATACATCGGCAGGTTCTGCGGGTCCGACACCTCATCACGCGTCACCAGCCATGGGCCGATGGGGCCAAACGTGTCGGCGGACTTGCCCTTTACCCACTGGCCCGAGCGGTGCAGCTGGAAGTCGCGTTCCGACAGATCGTTGACCACGCAATAGCCCGCGACATGGTCCAGCGCGTCCTCGACGGATACGTATTTTGTATGCTTGCCGATCACCACACCCAGTTCGACCTCCCAATCGGTTTTGACTGAGTTGCGGGGGATTTCCACAGTGTCATCAGGCCCCATGATCGCCGAGGTCGCCTTGAAGAAGATCACCGGTTCTTCGGGCAGGGCCATGCCAGATTCAGCTGCATGGTCGGCGTAGTTCAGGCCGATGCAAATGAACTTGCCTACATGCCCGACACAGGCTCCAATGCGCGGCGTACCTTCTACCACGGGCAGCGCATTCACTTCCAGCGCGCGCAGGGCATCAAGACCGGCATCCGACAACACGTCGCCCGCTATATCGCCAATGACACTCGACAAATCGCGGATTGCGCCGTTTTCATCCATAAGGCCGGGTTTTTCTTGTCCGACCGGACCGTAACGCAGCAGTTTCATCTCAAATCTCCCTGATCAAACGGTCCAGCCGCCATCGATGGCGAAGGTCTGTCCGGTGGTGAATGCGGTCTCATCGCTGCCCAGATAGACGGCCAAGGCGGCAACCTCGTCTGCGTGCCCGATGCGGCCCATGGGCTGGCGCGCGATGAAGTCCTTCATCGCCTGCTCGTAGTCGCCGGTCGCGCGCAGGCGGTCGTGTAGGCTGGGGCTATCTACGGTGCCAGGGCAGATCGCGTTGCAGCGGACGCCTTGCGTGATGAAGTCGGCGGCGATGGATTTGGTCAAGCCAATCACGGCCGCTTTGGACGCGCAGTACGAAAAGCGGTTAGGCACGCCTTTGATCGACGACGCGACCGAAGACATGTTGATGATCGAACCACCGCCATTCTCCAACATGTCGGGCAGAACCAGCTTGGCCAGCCGGTACATCGCCTTGACGTTCAGATCAAAACTGAAATCCCACTGGTCATCCTCGCATTCAAGGATCGAGCCGGCCCCAACGAACCCTGCGCAGTTGAACAGCACGTCCAACTCTCCGGCGGTCGCTACCGCGTCGGCCACGGCATCCGCATCGGTGACGTCCAGCTTCAGAGCCGTCACACCCTCGATCGCAGCCAGTTCGGCAAGCGTTGCATCGTTAATGTCGCATGCAATCACCTGCGCGCCTTCTGCAACATATTTCTCGACGCTGGCGCGGCCAATGCCCTGCCCCGCGGCAGTTATCAGTGCTTTCTTTCCGGCCAGACGGCCCTTTGGTTTCGTCATGTCGTCCTCAATTCGTATGGAATATTTCAATCATGGGCGCCCATTGCTCGCCTTCGACGCGGCTGGGCAGACGGTTTTGGCAAGGGTCGGTGAAACTCCACCATGCCCGCGTTTTGGGGTCTTGCGCCATGCGGCCATATCCCCTTTGAAATCGGTGTCGTGATATTCCCAGTACCCAAACAGCAGGCTCTCGGGTTCACGCAAAAAGATCGTGTAGTTGCGGATACTGCTTTTGACGATCTGAGCCAGCACATGTGGCCAGAAGGCAGCGTGCAGACGCTTGTATTTGTCTAGCTTTTCGGGCTTCGCCGCGATCACCATGGCCATACCTTGCATCATGCGCCCTCCCTGATCTCAATCGGCGTGGACTGAGCAGTGATTGCTTGCCAGTCCCACGCGATACCAAGCCCAGGCAAATCTGACGGAAAGGCAAGCCCATCCTCAATGCGTATCGCGTCCGTCGTAACGCTGTCGAGCTGTGGGATGTATTCCAGCCATTTTGCATTTGGTATCGCACAGACCAGTGGCAGATGCAGTTCCATCAAAAAATGCGGGCAGACCATGACGTTATACGCCTCGGCCAGATGTGCCACTTTCAGCCATGGGGTAATGCCTCCGATCCGCGCCACATCAACCTGCACAATACTGGCCGCACCTGCGTGTAAATAGTCCTTGAACTGGCTCAGCGAGTACATGCTTTCGCCGACGGCTATCGGCACCGAGGTCCGTTGCGACAGTTCGGCATGGCCTGCGACGTCATCCGCGGGCAGTGGCTCCTCGAACCAGCCGATACGATAGTCTTCCAAAACCTGAGCTAGGCGGATCGCTTCGGACAGGGTAAAGCCCTGATTGCCATCGGTTAAGATTTCATATCCCGGCCCAACCGCTTCACGCACCGCAGCCAAACGGGTGGCATCCTCGCTTAGGTGGTCTCGCCCGATCTTGATTTTCGAGCCGCGGAACCCCTGCCCCTGCATCGCCAGCGCGTCATCGACCAAGGCCTGTGTGTCCAGATGCAGCCAACCGCCGTCGGTCGAATAGAGCGGGATGCGATCCCGCGATCCCCCCGCGGCTTTCCACAGCGGCAGCCCTTGTTTGCGGCAGCGCAAATCCCAAAGAGCGGTATCAATCGCGGCCAAAGCAAGTGAAGTGATCGCCCCCACCGCCGTCGCATGTGTCAGGAACAACAGATCGCGCCAGATGCCTTCGATCCGATCCGCATCATGCCCTATCAGAGCGGGTGCCAGCGTTTTTTCAAGCAACGCCATCACCGACGGGCCACCGGTGCCGATGGTGTAGCAATAGCCCACACCTTGTGCCCCATCGCTATCGGTCACGGTCACAATGGGCGTTTCCTGACTGACAAAGGACTGAATGGCATCAACCCGTTTCACCTTTGGGTTCAGGTCGATCATGCGCAGTTCGATATGGGTGATGGTGGCCATGGTTGCTTACCCTCTCAGCGCCTCACCAGTGGCCGCGTCGAAGACGTGGCATTTGTCGAGAACCAGATGGAATGGCAGCGTCTCGCCCTGCTCCACCTGGCGCGGATTGAACATCTTGGCCTTAACCTCGACCCCCGCTAGATCAGCAAACAGCGAGGTTCCGGCGCCCAAGGGTTCTTCCAGTGCAACCGGCAGCTCCGGATCGACCAAAGCGCCCTTTTCCTCGACTGCGTGGCCGACCTGCATGAGATTGTCGGCGCTGTCGCCGAATTGAACCACATGTCCCGCGCTTACATGGTCGCGAGCCGAGGCCGGGAACGCGAGCGCATCCTTCAGAACGACGCAGTCAGCCAGCGTCATCGCCTCAAGTTGATCGTGGGTTAAGTAGACGATGGTATTGCCGACGCGCTGGAGCTGACGACCGGACAGCTCTGCCGACTTGCGGTTCATCAAGTCGTCCGGCCCAAGTATTGCTGTAGCCTGGGGGCGCCTGGCGATCTGCAGTGTGAAACGCGGATTTTCGCGCGCGGTCATATGCGGGTACAGCGCGTAGTTCTGGAACACCGTCGAGTTGTTGCGTTCACACGGAGGCAGGTCGTTGACCACCCGACTGCTGATACAAATCTTGCCATCGGAGATATCTTCGAGCCCCGTGATCATACGCAAAGCCGTGTATTTTCTGCAGCTTCGACGAACGATCCACAGTTCGATTCGGCATGCGTTGCCCCAGCACGCAAAACAGCGCAGCTTTCAAGCAAGCTACTAATATTACAATACGAATTCATCACTTGCTTCTCCCTTAGTTCTTTTTTGGCGACTCTCGTGTGCCATCTTTTTCGTATATAAAACATCTATTCACATATAAATCAATATTGACATCCACTGCGCATTCAAGGCACTTTGCTCACACATTCGCCCGCAAGCGCGAATTGGGAGGAATACGTGTCGGCAACTTCAGAGAAATATCGCGCCCCTGCCCTAGAGAAGGGTTTGGACATCATCGAGTTGCTATCGCTGCATGCCGACGGCCTGGCACAAGGCGACATTGCACGCGCTCTGGATCGGTCCCAGAGCGAAATTTACCGGATGTTGTCCACACTGGTGCGACGCGGTTATGTGATCCGGTCCTCTGGCGATGATCTCTATTCGCTCAGCCTGAAAATGTTTGCGATTTCCCAAAGGTATCCTCCGGTCGAGCGGTTACTTGAGATGGCGACACCCAAAATGCGGGCCGTAACGCGAAAGGCCTGGCAATCCTGCCATATGGGTATGGAGAGCAATGGAGACATAGTTGTTGTCGCTTCGATCGCCTCACCCGGGAACTGGGGCTTGGCGTTACGCGTCGGAACCGTGATTGGCCTTGGGAATACTGGCACCGGCCGTGTACTTGCGGCGTTTCGCAGTGACGCCGCCCTTGAAGACCTGCTAGACAATCACAGGCTTGCGCAAGGTGAGCCGGAATTGGATGTCGTTGAATTCAGGGAACATGTCGCCCGCATACGCGAATTGGGCTATGAGCGAACGCCATCAGCCACAGCGGTTGGGGTGACCAACCTCGCCTACCCCGTGCTGGACCACGAAGGGCAGGCAATCAGCGTGGTGAACTGTCCATTTCTGGAAAGGATCGACCAACTTGAAGTTCCGGGAATTGAAGACGTGCATCAACTCTACAAATCTTTGGCGGTAGAATTGACCGATTTCTATACGGGCAAGTCGCAAGCCTGACCTACAAGTCACTTGTCACAAAGAGATAAAGTCAAGCAGGCTAGTCCATGTCCGTTCTGATCCATGTGCGAAGAGGCTGTTTTCGCCAAAAACTCGTGTCTCTAGACAAGAGTTGCGTCCTCTTTGGTTTTGTTGGCCAAAAGACCGCCAATTGTGATGAGACCAGCGCCTATCCAGCCCCACAAATCGGGCAAGGTACTCCAGATCAAATAGCCGAAGAAGACCGCCCAGAGCATTCCGGAATACTCAATCGATGCCAGTGTACTAATCGGTGAGAAGGAACATGCTGACGTTCTGAAATACACACACAAAGCGCCACAAACACCCAACAAGCCAACGAGCCAGAGGTCGGAAATACCGGGAATGTAGCTCCCATAGGGAACCAAAAAAGCGGCTGCGGCAAAGACCATGAGATATTCATATCCGGCGATTGCTTCCGGTGTATCCCGTCGCGAAAGGGCACGCGCCGTGATTAAGCCGAGTGCGCTACACAACGCGGCCGCCAATGGAAAAAAGGCTGCCACGTTTAGACCTAGGCCCGGCGGGCGTATTAAAAGTAAAGCGCCCATAGCGCCTGAAACGAGTGCAAGTAGTTGTGGCAGCCCGGGATGTTCTCGAAACACAAGTGAAGACAAGACCATCGAAAAGATAGGCGCGACCATGAAAATCATGGTCACTTCGGCAAGCGGCAAGTTTTGAAGACCGGAAATGAAAAAGTACATTGTGCCTAGGGTGAGCACCCCCCTGGCCATCAATAGTGGCCATCTTGGTGAGGCCAATGATCCCCAGTTTCGAGGCGCAATAAATACAAGGAAAAACAAAAGGCCAAAGGCGCTTTCAAACAAGATGATCTGAAGCCCTGAATACGTCTCGGATAGCACCTTGGCGACTGCGTCCATCGCAGACATAAAAAAAACACCTAGCGCAAAGTAGGCTGGACCATTGGCGTAGAGTTGTGATGGTTTGAGGCGGGCGATCATGACGTGAGCTGATCAAATATTGACGTTCGCTCCAACCGAAAGCGTGCAGTGAACGGACCAGGTGTTTCGCGTAAAAATGCGTCCATAGACTTAAGCATTTCGATGGCATCTATTTTTTTCTGATTGACCGTGTTGCCCTCAAGCCATCGCTCAAGCAGAAGCAATTCATCGGGTTGTACATTGTTCTGTTCGCCGAGGTGCATCATATGTTTGTACGAGCGGTTGGAGAAATACTCTTGATCCATTAGATTCAGTAGCTTATCGGCCGTTTCTTGGGAAATGACTTTGGTTTCCAAAGCAACCTCAAGTGTTGCTCTGATGTTTACAAGCGGCTCTGACAGCGACGGGTATTTCAGTTCGGCAGGTCCGTGATTCAAGGCGACCTCGTCGTCACGCGTCAATAGACCGTCGCGGTATTCCTCAAAGATGCGGCCAACCCCTTTCATCCCAAAACTATGCAGCTCCGCTGCCCTCAACGCACCCATGCTAGAGCTGCCGAATACATGCACACCCTGATCAAGCGCCCAGAGTATTTCCTTGTGCAACACAGACGGTGTGAACTGAAAATAACCGTCAATTATTCCTATGGCGTGTGGCTTTCGCGCGACCGCATTCAATACATCCCCCTGAGCCGCCGGGGGCAGATATTCAGCGGTCAAAATCTGTTTGGCTTCACTTTCGTGAATGGTGGGGCCGCAGAAAACAAAAACGGTCATTGCATTAACGCTGTCGCATTTTGCGCACGCAGTCCCGGCGTATAGCGTGGGTCGTCATGCGGCCCCTCCAACCCGGGGACGACCACCCGTACAACTGCGATGCGATTGGAGACATAGTCGGCTGTAATGTCGATGAAGCAGGCACCGTCCAGTCCAGCGGCAGTCAACCGCGATTTGAGCCAAACAAGATCTCCCTCGGGAGATTTGCTTTCATACGACTGCCTGGAGTCATAACTCAGGCATCCAGGTCGGGCAATCGTTTCTTGGAACTTCATCTCCGAGTAGTAGTCCGAGTGCAGATCATCACGCGCGCCTGTGATCAATGTCAGTCGTTCCTGTGCAGCTTCTGTCAGGGCGCGCGAGAGCGCGATCTGCCGACAAGGGTGACACCCTGCGCCGACAGATGGGCGCGAGAGAAGTATCGGCACGTTTCCGTTTTCACATGCCCATACCAAGTAGGCGGGCACGCCGATTTCCGTCGTCACGTCCCAGATCGCCAAGTTTATGTCTGCGTCCTTGAATTTGCTTAGGGTCTGGCACAAACCGTGATCTTCGATAGTCCGTTGATCAATTCGACGTGCGTCACGCTCTTGCCACGGCAAACGCGACCATAGCGCCACAGCATCCCGTTCGATCACCTCGCACAAGCCGTGTATCTTTGCCTCGGAAAGTGAGTTGCCCGAGGCCAGACCGTTCGAACTCGACAGGAAGAACCCGCTCCCGGGTGGGAGAGGGCGCGTGTAGTTTGTATGTACCAATTCGTAGGGAACCCACACACTTCCGGAACCCGTCAATAGTTGCATTTCAATCCAGAGGTTCGGCGCGAAAGGATCAAACTCCACCTCATCGCTAAGCGGCAACTGATCAACTGGCAAAACACTGTGTGTGTATCTGATATCTTCAAGGCTCGCGAGTATGACCGGAGCCACAATGCGTTCGGCGTGAAAAATCTCGATAGACTCCATCACAGCAGAAGCGACCGCAGCGTCATATGTCACGCCCTTCCCTTGAGAAACGGCCATTGATCGCGAGTTTGGCCTGCATACGACGGTTGTCGGTAGCCCAACACGATCAAGCCCCGTGACATCCGCTATACGCGTGATGCCAAAAACCGGAAACAGGTCCCGCAAAAGCTCAACCGTCTGCCTGGGCGAGCGAATGCGATGTGTCCCATCAAAATATTGTTTCAAACCAAGTTCTCACGCGACTGGGAACAACCTATCAGTGCGCGCAATGACGATTCATACTGCGCGACACGAATGTTGGCTCAAAGGCTTGAGCCAACACTCAAATACGTTGTTTGGACTGGTTTTAAGCAGTTGGTTGAATCTTCGCCCCGACTTGGGCCGGATCAATTTTTGCTCCCAGTTGAGACGGGTCAATTTTGGCACCAATTTGGCCTGGATCGATCTTGGCCCCGATTTGGCCCGGATCAATTTTTGCACCCAGCTGAGACGGGTCAATTTTGGCTCCATGCTGGCCGGGGTCAATCTTGGCGCCGACCTGCGAAGGGTCACCCTGGCATACTTCTCCGGCAGCGATCGCAGAGTGGCGATGTGCAGAATTGGTTTCAGGTAGAGCAAAAACTCCGGATTGATCGATGGTGATCAGACGGCCATCAGGCGCACGAACAGTTCTTTTGTTTTCAAACATTTAATTTCTCCCTTTGTTGGAATCGTCGTTCTAATTTGTTTTGCACTTCAAGAACCAGAGCGCGCCTTTCCCTAACATAAAATTTGTTTGTTCACCAAGGCGGATGACTGGCGCCATCCCAGATGAGTTAGAATGAGAATCTACGTTGGGGTCAATTGGAAAGGCATCGGTTTGACAGACTTTGGAAGCCTTTGGTGCTGCAAGCATGCTCACACCTAAAGCAAAACCTGTTTTTTGGCGCTCCTTCTTTGCGTGACAAATTTCCGCACTATCGGCCGAAACGGGGTCGTCAAATATGGCCGGGCACGACCTAGGTATCTTGTAGTGGTCGTGCTCTGCGCAGTCGCTATACTTTCCGTTGGAAACTCTGTTTGCGGCAAAAGCGCAGACCAAGATTCTGAACAAATTGCATGTCGTCCAAGCCCATGAACCAAACTTTTTTTTAAAGGGCGTGATGAGCAACAGTTGTAAGCGCCGAACAGTATCGCCATCCTGTAAAGCTTTCTTTTCTGCGTGGCTATACGGGAGACTAGCGCCGACTGGTCAAAGAGACAGTGCGCCGTCTTAGAAAGTTGAGCAGTTCCCGTGGATTGCCGGCCCGTTTTTCAATCTCGTCTCTCTCGATAGGGTCACCGACGATCGGGCGCTGGGGTTTATCCAAGGCATGCCGCACTTCGTACAAAAGCAACCCTTGACGCAGTGTGGCAGAGACATTGCTGGCGATTTGATAGGCGCGACTGTTGCGTCCGGGAAAGCGAATGGGGACAACTGTGGCGCCAGAGCGCTGGATAAGTTTGGCTGTAAAGGGATTCCATTCGCGTTCGACCGCAGACCCCCACCAACTGTCCGACGAGGCAACAACCCCGGAAGGGAACAATGCGATTAAACCTCCGTTCGCAAGATGCTCCATAGCTTTTCGGCGCATTTCAAGGCTCTTTTCAAGAGCGTCGGGTTCATGATCAAAGGGGACCGGGATCATGAACTGGTCAATCTCAACGACACCCGTCAGCAGAGACCGCGTTAGAATTTTATAGTCGGTTCGGACCTGACCGATCAGTTCGGCCAGGATCATGCCGTCGACAAGTCCGTGCGGGTGATTGGCGACAACCACCACGGGCCCTTTGCTCGGGATTTGACGAATTTCTTCATCGGGCGTTTGCAGCGCGATGCCCATCACCTTGAGGGCCTGCGCCCAGAAGGGTTGCCCAGCGGGCACGCCCATTGCCTCGAATTTTCGGATGCGACGCAACAAATGGAGCTTGCTTGTAGCCAACTCGATCGCTTTGATCGCCCATCGCTGAACCGGGTTTCTGAATGTGGACGCATAAGACAAGCGGCGCCGATCATAGGGCTGTTCGCTCAGGTTTGTTCCGTCGCTCTGGCCAAGCAACAACCGAGTCTCTTTGTCCGGGCGGCCAGTACCGGGTTTTTTGAGGGTCTGAGACCCCTTACCCCTCATCGAAGGATGAAGACCGAACACGGCGCACGGCGTGAAACACGCGACGCCGTCGAGCCCAGAAGATAGTCTCGAACACCAGGTTTGTGAGATCCGACAATAACCAAATCAACATGGTTCTCGCGGGCAAACTCCGCGACCTTCAGGCCGGGCTTGCCAGTGATAACCTCGGTCGAGATGTCGTCCGCGCCGCTCGCAAGGCGATCCAGTTCGTCCTTGATACGCGCTGTAAGGTGGTTCTCGGGTTTCGACTCCACGAATTCGGCGACGAAACCGGGTATGTCTTCAAGCACTGTCAGCAAGGTCATCCGGCCGTCTTCAGCAAGCAGACGGCGCCCAGCGGCGATTTTGTTGGCGACAACGCCTTCGTGGTCCAGAGCGACCGGGATCAGAATGTGCTTGTACATGGTCAGTTCCTTTGTCGATTTAGGGGGCGTTTGTGGCGGCCGTACCGCGGGAAACGATCATCTTGGCGGCCTCAGACTTCTGCACGTGCAAGTTCGCGAGCCAGATCAAGATATTGACCGGGAACCGCTATACCGTGCACCTGCGCGTGGCCGATCGAGTTTGCCCGCCGATCCCCCGGAAGCCGTGCGCCTTCGAGGCCGTCGATGGCCGTCAGCACCATTTCGAGACGATCCGTGAAGGAGCCCAGATTGCTTGGGCTCATGGCAATCAGGAACTGCCCGGACCCTGGAGAAGGACCCCTCGCGTCAAAAAAAGAAGCCACGCCCAAGCTGGGGTTTGCATCGGTGAAAACCGACGCGAGAACCTCAACCATCAAGGCGAGGACGGTTCCTTTTGCCCCTCCGGCTGGGGCCATAGAACCAGCCAATGCGGCGGCTGGGTCGGTTGTTGGCTTGCCGTCTTTGTCAAAGGCCCAGTCTGGCGGGATGGGCTTACCTGTTTTCTTGGCATGCATGACCTTGCCGCGCGCAACATGCGACAGCGCCAGATCAATCACCAGCGGCGGCGCGTCGCGTCGCGGGGCTGCAAAGGCGATGGGGTTGGTGCCAAAAACCGGGCTCGCGGCGCCCCAAGGGGCAATTGCTGGAGGGGCATTGGCAAACATCAAGCCCACAAGACCCTCGGCGGCGAGTTTTTCGACCTGCACCGACAACGCCCCCGCATGATGTGAGTTTTTGATCGACATCGTTGCTGTGCCGTATGAACGCGCCACGCTTATTCCCTGTGAAATCGCATGATCCAGTGCCGGGTATGCAAAGCCGAAATCGGCGTCAGTGGAGATCGCAGTTTGATTGGTCAAGCGTGAAGTAATTTTTGCGTCCCGGTTTATCTTTCCGCTGCGCACCTGCGCAACGTAGTCCCCGAGACGCGAAAAACCGTGACCCGCCTGACCTTCGGCTTCTGCCGCCACCAGCGCGTTGGCGACGGACTCAGAGTGTTCACTCGAAACCCCCTGAGCCACCAACGCCCCTAAAATCAGGGCTTTTGCCTCGGAAAGGCTGATGTTTTCCACTTGTGTCATGGTTTTGTCTTTGGTTGGGGCGGCACCTTTGCGCCGCCCCTATCCGACCTAGGCGCTGCGATAGAGCTTGGTCATCGAGAATTCGCGATGGCCAAGCGCTTCGGCGGCTGTGTTGCGGCCATTAGCTGTGCGGCGGATCATGTCGATCAAGGCATCGCCCGCTTCGTCAATGGTCTGTTCCCGGCGCAGGATACCCGAAACGTCGACGTCCACGTGCTCTCCCATCGTCCGCACGGTCCGAGGGTTCGCAGTGATCTTGATAACCGGAACAATCGGATTGCCCACCACATTGCCTTGACCCGTGGGGAAAGTGTGGATAACTGCGCCACCGGCCGCCATCAGGGTCACACATTCCGCCGCGGCCGAGGAGCTGTCCATGAAGTAAAGCCCCGCGCCCGAGCTTGGCGCTTCGGCGGCATCGAGGATGTCGATATATTGCGAGGTCCGACCGATCTTTTCGAGGTTACCCAAGGCTTTTTCCTCAATCGTGGTCAAACCGCCTTCGATGTTGCCCTTGGTCGGCTGGGAATCCGACAGGTCATCGGTCTGATGCGCAAAGATCACGTCGTCCTGATAGGCCTTCCACATCTTGTACCAGCGCTCGCCAACTTCTTCATTGATCGCGCGTTTCTGACAGATGTGTTCAGCGCCGGTAATCTCCGAGGTCTCACCGAAAAAGCCGGTGATGCCCTCGGGCAGCAGCTTGTCGTACATATTGCCAACCGTCGGGCAGGACCCCAGACCGGTGGTGGTGTCGGACTCACCGCATTTGGTCGAGATCCACAGCTCATTCAGCGAGCATTCCTCGCGCTGGTATTCCGAGGTCAGATGCACGAATTCCTTCGCGGCCCAGCTGGCCTGACGGATGGTTTCAAAGTCCCCCTTCTGCTCGATCGAGAATTCAGCGACCGGTTTGCCAGTTTCGCGAATGCCATCGGCAATCCGTTTGGTCCAACCGGGCTCAATGCCGATAACGACAACAGCGGCTACATTGGGGTTCGCCCCTGTTCCAATCATGGTCCGGAAGTGCAGTTCCAGATCCGCGCCAAACTGCAGGCGGCCATAAGCATGCGGGATGGCCAGTGTGCCTTTGACGTTATTGGCAACGGCTTCGCACGCCGCGTTCGAGATATCGTCGACCGGTAGGATAACCACGTGGTTTCGAACGCCGACACGGCCATTCTCACGACGGTAAGCATGCACAGACATATTTTTAAAATCGAGTGCCATGAAGAGGGCTCCTTACCAGCGCTTCGTTTTGCAGTTGTGGGTGTGGACGTGGCCACCCTTGGGAATGTCCGCAATGATCTTGCCGATATCCTCGCCGTATTTGATCGCGGTATCACCGTCCTTGAAGTCTTTCAGCGCGATCTTGTGGCCGATCGGCACATCAGCGCCCGATGTCAGGCGGAAGGTCGAATTGTCATGGGTTACGCAGACCAGCATATCGGTGCCGGCCGTCAGGCCCTCGACCACGACAACACCGACATTGTCGGCATGTTCGTGGACGAGCAAGTGGGGGATTTCAGCCATTTGTAGTCTCCTCAGGCGTCAGGTTTTAGAATGATTTTCGGGGCCGCGACGCGCCCTGCCAGAATGTCCTCGAAGGCGTGCGCGCCATCTGACAACGGGCGGCTTTCCACCCAGTCCAGTGCGCCCAGCCTGCCCTCGAACATGGCGGCGGAGGTGTCGCGGAAATCTTGTGCGGTATAGGTGTATGTGCCGATAAAGGTGATTTCCTGCAGCGTCATGCGACGCACATCCAGACCGCCTGTATCTTCACCCAGCCCGATGTGCAGAACCACACCTCCGGGCTTGGCAGCTGCAGAAGCAGCCGCCCTTGTTGCCGCAAATCCAACAGCGTCGACAACAACAGGGAACTCGTCCTGAACCTCCTTGGCGACTTGCATCCCGCAGGTGGAGGAGAGGTATTCTTGCCGGATGTCATTTCTCTCGACGACTACAACTTCCTCAAAGTCCATCGCTTGCAGGGATAAAGCGGCGGCCACTCCAATTGCGCCACCACCAATGACAAGCGCGTGGCGAGGTTCCGATGGATGCAGCGCCTCAACGCCAAGCCGGGCCGCGTGCCAACCAACGGCGATGGGTTCGGCCAGTGCTGCTTTGGCCAGCGACACATCATCAGGAACCGTGACCAGATTGGCTTCGGGGATGCGTACAAGCTCGGCAAAGGCGCCCTCGCGCGGGGGCATCGAGATGATCTGCCGCGTCGGACACAGGTTTTCACGTCCGGAAACACAGGCCGGACAGGCACCGCAATTGACCAGAGGGTTGATCGTCACACGCTCACCTGCTCGAGGTCCGTCCACGATGGTGCCAGCCGCCTCGTGCCCAAGGATAAGAGGGGCCGGGCGACGGTTGTCGTGACCCAGATAGGCATGCATGTCCGAGCCACAGATGCCCACGCTTTCCACCCGGATCAGCGCCTCGCCCAGCTGTGGGGTTGGGTCCCTGGTCTCTTCGTAAGACAGGGCCTGAACGTCGGTATAAACAAGAGCTTTCATTTTGCGGTGAACCCTCCATCCAGCATCAGGAGTTGGCCGGTCACGTAGCGAGAGGCTTCTGAACAAAGAAAAAGCAGAGGCCCATCGAGATCTCCGAGCGCCCCGTTGCGGCCAATGCAAGTTTGAGCTGCGTTACGTTCCGCGCGTTCGGGATCAGCAAAGACCGCCGCAGTCAATTCGGTCTCAAAAAAGCCCGGACCAATTGCATTCACATTGATCCCCGCAGAGGACCACGCTTCGGCCATGGCGCGGGTCATCTGGGCCACGCCGCCCTTTGAAGCGCCATAGGGAAGACCATTTGGAAAGGCCCGAAAGGACTGCAGCGAGGCAAAGTTGATAATCCGCCCCCAGCCTTTTGCCTTCATGGCCGAGACGAAGGCCTGGCTCAGGAAGAACGGGGCGGACAAGTTGACTGCAAGGGTCGCGTTCCAAATGTCTGGTGACAGGTCCTCGGCTGGCAATCTTGGGTTGAGGCCTGCAGCGTGAACAAGAATATCCGGCGCGCCGAACGGAGCAGCGATTTCGCGCACGAGCTCCGGTTGTTTTTCAAGATCGGCCACATCGCCAGCGACGACGGCAACGTTTGCGCCCATCTCATCGGCCCAGCTTGACAAGGCCTCGGCGCGGCGGGCGACGCCCACCACCTTTGCACCGGACTTTGCCAAGATCGTTGCCGCTTGTTGTCCGAGGCCAGAACTGGCCCCGGTCACAACGGCCACGCGGCCGTCAACGCTGAATAGTCGTGAGGAAGACAAGTGTTCTAGCCTTGCGCCGTCAGGTTGAATTCTTCGTCTGGGAAGTACTTCTTCAGGCGGATGTCAGCGGTGCGTGCGTGGCCTTCCATGCCTTCGAGGCGTGCAATCCGTGCGGTCGCTTCAGCGACGGGCTTGGCACCTTCACGGGTCGCGCGCTGCCAGGTCACGATTTTCATGTACTTGTGCACACTCAAGCCACCTGTGTAGCTGGCCGCCCCAGAGGTCGGCAGGACGTGGTTCGTTCCCGCCGCCTTGTCGCCAAAGGCCACGGTGGTTTCTTCGCCCAAAAACAACGAGCCATAGCAGCTGAGGCGATCCAGCCACCACTCCAGATCTTCCGCCTGAACGGTCAGGTGTTCGGGGGCGTAAGCATCGGAAGTTGCCGCCATTTCCTCTCGGTCCGCGCACAGGATGACCTCTGCGTAATCGCGCCAAGCGGCGGTGGCATTGTCGCGATTCACTTCTGGCAGATCGGCAATCAGTTCTGGCACCAGCCGCATGACCTCTTCGGCCAGGGCGCGGTCATCGGTGACCAGCCAAACCGGCGAGTTATAACCATGCTCGGCCTGACCTACGAGATCGGCTGCAACCACCATCGGATCGGCTGTTTTGTCGGCCAGGATCAGGCTGTCGGTCGGGCCAGCAATCATGTCGATGCCGACACGGCCGAACAGCATCCGCTTCGCCTCAGCCACGAACTGGTTTCCCGGACCTACGAGAATATTGGCCTTGGGCAAGCCAAACAGACCAAACGTCATCGCTGCAACGCCCTGAACACCGCCCATGGCCAGGATTTTGTCTGCCCCACAGATATGCGCCGCATAGATGATAGCAGGCGCAATACCCACATCGGGGCGTGGTGGAGAACAAGCGACGATATGCTTGCACCCGGCGACTTTCGCTGTGGTGACGGTCATGATCGCACTTGCGATATGGCTATACCGCCCGCCGGGCACATAGCAGCCTGCAGCATCCACCGGTATTGCCTTCTGCCCCGCGATAAAGCCAGGCACGACCTCAGTTTCAAAGTCTTTGACCGTGCCCAACTGCGCCTCGGCGAACTTCTTGACGTTGGCATGGCTGAACTGGATATCCTGCTTTAGCTTCTCAGGCACAAGGGCCGAGGCAGCCTCGATAGCCTCAGGTGACAACAGGATTTCGCCATCGTAATTATCGAACTTCCGGGCGTAGGCCATGGCTGCCTCATCCCCGCCGGCCTCGATTTCATCAAGAATGTCGCGGACGATTTTCTTGGTTTCCGAAGCATCGCTTTTCGAGGTCAGCGTCGCTTTTTTGAGATATTCTCTCGGCATTGATTGCTTCCTATTTGTAAATATCTGGCAGAAGAACGGTCGAGATCGTCGGCACGTAAGCGATGAACAGGGTGACGATCAGCATGAACAGGACGAACGGAATGGCGCGATAAGCGATCTTCAGGATCGACTCGCCCGTTATTCCCGCGACCACGAAAAGGTTCAGCCCCAAGGGTGGCGTGATAAAACCAACGCCCAAAGCTGTGATCATCATGATGCAGAACTGGATCTCGTTCATGCCGATGTCATCCGCCAGAGGCTTCAGGATCGGCGCGAGGATCACGATGTTCGGCGTCGTCTCCATCACGCAGCCCGCTGCGATCAGAATACCGACCATCATCAGGATAAGGACAAGCGGTTCGTCACTGACCGAGGTGGCGGCTGCCACGAAGCCCTGCGGAACACCTATGATGGCCAGTGCTTCAGCCAAAGGGGCCGAAAAGGCGATGATCGGCAGAATGACCCCGTTCACCTTGGCTGAACTGACCAGCATCGCTGGAAAATCGCTCAGGCTCAGAGTGCGCAGGATGAACCCCATAACAATGGTGACCACCACGGCAGTAGCGCCTGCTTCGGTCGGCGTCAGTCGACCCGAAAAGATGCCGTAGAAGATGATGCCGGGCACCAGAAAGGCATACCAACCTGACTTCAGGGCTTTGCCTAGCCGCGAGAAGTATTCGCCCATACTGATGTTGCCACCACCTTCCCAGCCCTTGAGGCGGTTCATGATGATGTTGGTGGCAAGAATGGACAGCAGGATCGCAATGCCAGGGATCAGAGCGGCCAGAAACAGTGTCGAGGCAGAAATCCCCAAAACAAGGCCGATGATGATATATGCGATCGATGGAGGGATCAGGATACCGGTACAGGCACCCGCAGCAACAAGAGCACAGGCATATGGCCGGGGGTAGCCGGATTCGACCAGTCGGTCGATCGTCATGCGGCCAACAGCTGCGGCCCCTGCGGCGTCCGAGCCCGAAATCGCGGCGAACATACCGCAGACAAGCACCGTGGCCGATCCAAAGCCGCCCTTGGCGAATTGCGTTAGAGCCTCGGCCACATCAAGAAATTTTCGACTGAGCCCGGTTCTGACGAGGACGTCGCCCGTTAAGATAAACAGCGGCACAGCCGTCAGCGCGAAAAAGTCGATCCCAGAGAACAGCTTTTCCCCGACGAGGCTCAAAGGCAGAGCCCCCGACCAGACAAGCATCACGATCGCGGCGGAACCGATGGCGGCCCAGACGGGAACGGCAAGTGCGACAAGGACGACGAACAGGATGACCGGGCCATAAAAATCCCAGCCGAGGACAACGGATTGATCGAGTTGGTTCCAAAGCATGTCCAGCCCCCTCAGTCGAACAGTTTGTCACCTTCGTAGACGGGGCGACCCGCACGAAGGTCCGCGATGTCGCGGAGGATGGATTGGAAGAGGCGAAGCAGAACCAGTGCGAAACCGATTGGAACGGCCATCAGGAACCACACGCGGCTGATACGCAGACCGTCTGTGACAGATCCGAATTTCGCGGAAACGTGGACTGTTTCGTAGGAATAGTAGAGCGCCACGACCGACACGGCGACCATCACAAAATCCCCAAAAAGATAGAGTAGCGCCTTAATCCGCGGGCTGACATAGTGCATGATCACGTCAATGCGGATATGTCCGCGTTCACGAACCGCAGCTGCAGCGCCGATCCATGCGAGGTAGATGAACGAGTACCGGACGATTTCTTCGCCCCAGATCGAGGAATAGGACAACAACTCGCGCCGAAGCACTTCGATGAACATAGTCGCCACCAGCATCGTGTAGAACACGAGCAGCAGCCAGCGCTCGGCATTCCGGTTCAGTTCTTGCAGTATTCGTTGCATGCAATCCTCCCGTTCACCGGCACCTCAAGGGCAGCCGGCAGCCGGATTTCCAAGTTGTTGTCAGATTTTTGGGGCGGCCAGAAACTATGCCGCCCCTGAAACGCGACGAGGCGTATCAAGCATCGTGAACGTAGTAGCGTCCTTTCGTGCCAGCCGCTTCTTCCAGCTTGGCAAAGTTGTCCATGGAACCGGCCAGCTCGACCTTGAACTCGTCCCAATCGGACAGTTGGTATCCACCAGCGGCTTTCCATTCTGCCAGCTGATCCTCGCTGAGGCTGTGGAACTCGACACCCGCTTTGCGCAATTCCGCCATTGCGTAGGTGCGCGCAGATGGAACTTTGGCCAGGTTCTGATGCGAGGTCAGCTCGCCCGCGAACTCGATGCCTTCCTGCACATCTGCGGGTAGCGAATTGAACCATTCCAGATTCATCGAGTAAATCTGGCTGTCCGGCACCGCCTGGGTAAAGGTGACATGGCTTAGGATGTCCTTGAAACCAAACACAAAGAGCGCCCCAACCGACGGGTCAAGAGCATCCGCCACGCCCTGTTTGATCGCCGAAGGCGTTTCGCCCCAGGCCACCGGTGTCGGGTTCGCGCCCACCATTCGATAGTATTGCTGCAGCATTTTCGAGCCGGGCACGCGGAACTTGACCCCCGCCATGTCGCCGGGCGTGATTACGGCGTTTCCGCCCTTGCGCACGGCCACAACACGTGGGTCGATATTGATGTAGAAAAGCGCCTTGAAACCTGCGGCTTCGATCTTGGGGTGTACTTCGGCTTTCCACGCATCCGAGGTCACTAGGTTGGTGAAGCGCTGGTTCGAGCCACAGAAATAGGGCATGTTGATCAGGTCAGCCGCGCTCGCATAGGGCGCGAAGTTCGACAGGGAATGCTGTGCGCATTGGATGGTGCCAGCCTGCACCGCCTGCACCAAGGCACCACCTGCCCCGAGCTGACCACCTGGTGCCAGCTTGACATAGACCTTGCCATTGGTGGCGTTCTGGATGTTTTCCTTCAGGTCCAGCTGCATGATCGGATAGCTGCGCGACGCACCCAAGACATACGCTGTCGCAAGGGTCATCGTGAATTCCGCTGCATCCTCGCGCTCACGCTCTTCCTTGGCGGTCTGTGCCGCGGCCTCGCTGGACCACAAGGTCCCCGCAGCGCCTGCAACCAGAGCTGCGGTGAAGCTACCGCTTCCTGCCAGCTTCAAGAAGTTCCGGCGTGAAGCCGAAGTCAATTCCTGCTTTTCACGATCCATGTTTTCCTCCCTATGGGTCATGTCATTTATTGTTTTTTTGATTTTGCAGCCGCCTCTTTCCTAAGCGTGACGACAACGAATGCGAGCGATGCCGCGAAGAGCAACACCATCTCTCCGACGTCGCCCAGGAATTGGCCGTAGCCAAATGCGCCCGCGACGACGTTGATCAGGAACGCCAGAAAAAGCGCAATGGCCGCGAAAATGAACATTGCCAAATCCCCCCTTCTCCGATTCGAGGTCACTGTAAGCGCTTACATTTTGCATTGCAAGCGCTTACACTGTACCTAGAAGGACACCCTAGTTGACCCCGCATTCCGAAGGGCGCAAATGGAGCGCCAAAGCCACGAGTGTAGTTAGGTAGATGACGAAGGCACCATTTCCAGACGAGCCAAGCCGGGCGTCACCGACACTGGAAGACGTTGCGCAGCGTGCAGGCGTTTCCACGGCCACTGTTTCGAGGTGCCTCAACAATCCTAAGATGGTGTCCGAGAAAACCCGAGAACGGGTCCTCAGCGCAGTCAAAACACTTGGCTACACACCGAACTTCGGGGCTCAGGCCCTTGCCGCCAAACGCACCAGAACCTTTGGCGCAATTATACCGACGATGGAAAACGCCATCTTCGCACGTGGCCTCCAAGCTTTTCAGGAAGAACTTCAGAGGCATGGCATAACCCTCCTTGTCGCCAGCTCTTCATATAACCCTGAGCTTGAAGAAGAGCAGATCCGCAGCCTCGTGGCACGCGGTGCGGATGCGCTCTTGCTGATTGGCTTTGACCGGACCCCACAGGTTTACGATTTCCTGAAGAAACAACGGATCCCGTGTGTAGTCGCCTGGGTCTATGATCCTGACCAAACGCACCTGTCCATCGGGTTCGACAACCGAAGCGCGATGCAGGCGCTGACCGAGCAGGTACTCGACCTGGGACATCGCGCCATTGCCTTTGTCACGGCAGAGAGGGACGGCAATGACCGGGCTCGGTTGCGCTGTGAGGGCGTAGAACAAGCGATGCTGTCTCGGAACCTTGATGTCGACAACCTGCACGTCATCGAAACGCCCTACTCGATCGACAACGGAGCGCGCGCCCTTGAGGCGGCGATGGAATTGGACCCGAGACCCACTGCAATCCTATGTGGCAACGATGTTCTTGCCGCCGGTGCTCTGAGGCAGGCCCGGAAAATGGGCCTTGAAGTGCCGAGAGATGTGTCCATCACCGGGTTTGATGACATTGAAATAGCAGAGATCGTAACACCGACCCTGACAACGGTTCATGTTCCTCATCGAAACATGGGTAAAGGGGCCGCTCGTATGCTGGTCGCTTTGCGCAAAGGTGAGGATGCGGGGTCAAGTGTACAGCTCGAAGCCACGACAAAGATACGCGAGTCACTCGGGCCTGCACCCCAGGCCTAGGACCCATGGCCACTAGTTGACACGAGCTACCTCTAAAGCATCCGGCCCACCTAGAAAGGGCAGGCCGGACAGGTTTTCGTGAGTGGATGGTCTTAGTCGTACAGAACGGCCGAGATTTTCGGGTCGTCGATATTCGAGGCATCGTAGTAGTAGAAGCCCGTGTCGATCAGGGTCGGTACTTCTTCACCGTTCAGGGCCGAAACGGCAGCTTTGACGGTTTCATAGCCGATACCAACCGGGTTCTGCGTGATCGCACCCGCCATCAGACCGCTTTTGATCGCATCTTTCTGTGCCTTGCCGCTGTCATAGCCAATAATGACCAGACCTTCGGTGCCCAGTTCCTGAACGCCATTCACAACGCCGATAGCTGAGCCTTCGTTGGTGCCGAAGATACCATTCAGATCCGGGTTTGCCGTCAGGATTGCCTTGGTCACCTCGGTCGATTTCAGGTGATCGCCCTGACCGTATTGAACCGTGACGACTTCGATGTCCGGGTATTTCTCGGCGATACGGTTGACGAACCCGTCGCGGCGGTCGATTCCTGTGCGGCTGGTCTGGTCATGCGCTACAACGGCAACCTTACCCTTGCCGCCAATCTTCTCGGCCATCTTGTCCGCTGCCAGACCGGCCGCTGCAAGGTTGTCTGTGGTCGCGGTCGAAAGCGGGATGTCGCTGTCCACGCCGCTGTCGAAGGCGATGATCGGAATGCCTTTGTCATTGGCCTGTTTCAGCAGCGGGATCGCCGCCTGACTGTCCAGCGCGGCAAATCCGATGGCTTTGGGGTTGTTGGCCAAGGCAGCCGCCAGCATATCGATCTGACGGTCCACCATGGTTTCGTTGTCAGGGCCTTCGAAGGTGATGGTGACATCAAACTCATCCGCCGCCTGCTCTGCGCCGGACTTCACCGCCTGCCAGAACTGGTGCTGGAAGCCCTTGGACACCAGCGGGATATAGATTTCTTCGGCAGCTGCCATCGAGGCGGGACCTGCCAGGGTGGCCGCACTCAGCGCCCCCAGAATGAAACGACGTGAAAACATGTTTTCTCCTCCACAGTTGGTCGTTTTGTCTTTAGATTATTCAGCCGGATTTCTTGCGCCGTGCCATGTCGGCATAGACGGCCAGAATGATGATCGCGCCGGTGACAACGGTCTGCCACTCCTGCGCGACGGACAGGACGCGCAGCCCGTTGGTTAGAACCGCCATGATCAGGGCGCCGATCAATGTGCCAAGGATCGTGCCGCGACCGCCCGAGAGCGACGTGCCGCCGATGACAACCGCCGCAATAGCCTCCAGCTCATACCCAAGGCCCAAAGCAGGCTGGGCTGAGTTAAGGCGCGAGGCGATCAGGATGCCGCCGATGCCGCAGATAGCCCCAGCCAGTGCGTAGATGCGGATCTTCCACATATCGGTGTTGACGCCCGACAAACGCACCGCCTCTTCGTTCGACCCCAGCGCAAAGGTATAGCGACCCAGAACTGTACGGCTCAGAATATACGAGGCGGCGATGGCGACGATAAACAAAATCAGCACGCCATTGGGGATGGGCAGTGCGGGGAAAACCTCTCCGATCAGCGACCCGCGCGAGATTTGGTCAAAGCCCGGCGTGTCGTTGAAGTAGATCGGTCGCGTCCCCGAAATCACCAGAGAGAGCCCCTTGAGGATCAGCATCATGCCGAGGGTGGCGATGAAGGGTGGGATTTTCATTTTGGCGACGAAGGTCCCCGAACACAGGCCGCAGAACGCGCCCGCCGCGATTGCAGCCGCGACACCCAATAGCAACGGCATGCCCAGATAGGTCAGCACCACCCCCGCGATCACCGCGCAAAAGGTCATCAACGTGCCCACCGACAGGTCGATCCCGCCGGTGATGATCACCAAAGTCGCGGCAACCGCCAGCACTCCATTGACCGAGGTCGCCTGCAAAATCGCAATCATGTTCGAGGTTTGCATGAAGTTCGGCGATGCGATCGAAAAGCCGATCAGCAGCGCGATCAAGCTCGCGAAGGCCAGCATTTTCTGGTAGGCGCCGCTTTCCGACAAGCCCCCGAGGGGTTTTTTCTTGTCGATATCCGTAGCTGTGGTCATTGCATTGTCCCCGTTACCTGCATCGCCGCCGCCCGTTGCGTGGCCAGATGCATGATGTCTTCTTGTGTGGTGTCTTTTCCGCCGGGCAGAATGCCGGTCAGCCGGCCTTCGCACATCACGGCGATGCGGTGGCTGAGGCGCATGATCTCGGGCAATTCCGACGAGATCACGATGATCGTCTTGCCCTGCTCTGCCAGCTCCTCGAGCAATTTGTAGATTTCGGATTTTGCGCCCACGTCGATGCCCCGTGTGGGTTCATCGAAGATCAGGATATCGCAATCGCGCAGCAGCCATTTGGCGATGACAACCTTTTGCTGATTACCCCCCGAGAGCAGCCGAACCTCTTGCACATCCGATGGTGTTCGGATGCCCAGCTGTGCGATGTAGCCCTTGGCGGTGGTACTGATCTCACTGTCGTTCAGAACGCCGCCAGTGCTTGTGAAAAGATCCATCGAGGCCAGCGCGATATTGTCCCGGACATTCATCCCCGTGGCTAGGCCGAAATGCTTGCGGTCTTCGGACAGATACCCGATCCCAGCCTTCACCGCGTCGGTTGGCGATTTGATCGAGACCACCTGACCATGCACCCGGATTTCACCGGCATCACTTGGATCAGCGCCGAAGATCGCTCGCGCGACCTCAGTTCGGCCAGCGCCCATCAGACCGGCAAAGCCAAGTATTTCACCTTTCTGAACCGAAAAGCTGACATCTTGAATTTCTTTGCTGCGGTTCAAGCCCGTAACTTGCAACGAAACCTCAGCATCGCCCAGATCGGGCACGTCCAAGGGCTCCTCATTCACTTCGCGCCCCACCATCATTGCGATGATCTGGCTGATCGGGGTCTCTGCGGCACCCACCGTGCCCACATATTCCCCATCGCGCATGACCGTGACCCGGTCCGAGATTTGCTTCAGCTCGTCCATTTTGTGGCTGATATAGACGATGCCCACACCCTCAGACTTGAGGCGGCGGATGATGACGAAGAGCTCGGCGATTTCGGCGTCGTTCAGAGCTGCGGTCGGCTCGTCCATGATTAGAACTTTCGACCGGAAGGACAAAGCCTTGGCGATCTCGACCATCTGCTGTTTTGCGATGGTAAGGCTGCCGACCAGCGCCTTGGGATCGAGGTTCAGGTTCATCGAGGCGAAGATATCGGCTGTTTGCGCATTCAGCGCGGCTTCGTCCAGACGACCAAAGCTTTTGCGCGGTTCGCGTCCGATGAAGATATTCTGCGCGACGGTCAGGTCATTCATCAGGCTCAGTTCCTGATGGATGATGCCAATGCCCAGATCCTGTGCCTCGCGCGGGGTGGTTGGGCTAACGGATTTCCCTTCGATCACCAGATCGCCGCCGTCGCGCTGATAGATACCCGAGAGGATCTTCATCAGCGTGCTTTTCCCGGCACCGTTCTCTCCCATCAGCGCGTGAACTTCACCCGGAAACAGATCGAACTGCACGGATTTCAGCGCATGCACACCGGGGAAGTGCTTATCAATCCCCGTCATGTCGACCAGTTTCGTCATTTCTCCTCCCATTCTGCCCTTCTCCCCAAGGGCGGTGCGGCTTACATCACCGCGCCGATTTGCCAAGGGACGAACTCCACGCCCCCAAAGCCAAGTTCTTCACTTTTGGTTTTCTCGCCCGAGGCGACACGGATCAGTATCTCGAACAGCTCTTCGCCTTTGGCTTCGATGCTGACGCCATCGGTGACGATGTCGCCGCAGTTCAGATCCATGTCGTCTGCCATCCGGGCATACATTTCCGAGTTGGTCGCCAGTTTTATGCAGGGTGTCGGCTGATAGCCTGACACCGAACCACGTCCGGTGGTGAACACAATCAGGTTCGCACCTGATGCCACCTGCCCCGTGACCGAGCATGGGTCAAATCCGGGGCTGTCCATGAAGACGAACCCATGTTTGTCCACCTTCTCACCGAATTTGTAGACGTCGCGCAGCGGTGCCGTGCCGCCTTTGGCGACAGCGCCCAGCGATTTCTCCAGAATGGTCGTCAGCCCGCCGCGCTTGTTACCGGGGCTTGGGTTGTTGTCCATCTCGCCGCCATTGCGCTCGGTATAGTCTTCCCACCAGTGGATACGCTCTATGAGCTTTTCGCCCACTTCGATGGTCTCGGCACGGCGGGTCAAAAGATGCTCCGCCCCGTAGATTTCAGATGTCTCGGACAGGATCGTTGTTCCGCCGTGGCGCACCAGCAGATCCGAAGCATACCCAACGGCCGGATTGGCCGTGATCCCGGAATACCCGTCTGATCCACCGCATTGCATTCCAACGGTGATTGCACTGATGGGCGCGGGCGCGCGCTCGGCTTGATTCGCCAGTTCGGCTATCCCCCGCAGCTCATCCAAACCGCGTTCGATCGTGCGGCGCGTGCCGCCCTCGTTTTGGATGGTCATGTAGCGCAACGCACCATCGGGGCGGATCGGGCGTCCTCCGACAAGGTCTGCGACCTGCATGACCTCGCAGCCCAAACCAATCAGCAGGATACCCCCGAAATTCGGGTGCTGAGCGTAACCGGCCAATGTTCGGAACAAGGTGGCATAGCCTTCATCCTTGCCGGACATGCCGCAGCCCGTGCCATGCACAATCGGCACTACCCCATCGACATTGGGGAAATCATCCAGGAGCCCAGACTTCTCGGCCGCCTCGGCAATGAACCTTGCAACCGAGCCCGAGCAATTCACGCTGGTCAAGATACCGATATAGTTGCGGGTCCCTACCCGCCCATCGGCACGATGATACCCGTCAAACGTCCGATCTGCGGGCAGCGTCGGAAGCGGAGCATTGGCACTGGCATGCGCATAGTCCTGTTGATGCGCGCCCATCCCCAGATTGTGGACATGGATGTGCGCACCCGGTGCGATGTCGCTTTTGGCCTGACCGATGATCTGGCCGTAACGTATCACGTTTTCACCAGCCCGAATCGGCATCGTCGCAATCTTGTGCCCGCGGGCCACTTGCGAGGTCAGAGGTGTCGGCACATGTGACGGCTGCTCGCCCGCCTGCAAGTCACGCAGGGCAATAACAATATTGTCATCAGGGTTAAGCTGAACGACGTCCCGCGCCGCCCTTTCCAGAACATTTATGCCGTCGTGTGCTTGCATCACTTCCCCGCTTGCTTGGTCCATGTTGCTAAGTGGTAGATCTTGTCTTGTCAACTAACATGTTAGAATGTTAAATCCTGGTTATGAACAAGCTCCAAGATATTGATGCCTCTCTCCTGCCCGAGATTACGACCACCGAAGGATCGCTGGCTCAGCGGGTTCACCACTCTTTGAAAACGGCGATTCTGGCGCTGGACTTTCCACCAGGCGCGAATCTTCGGAAGGCCCCGGTTTGCGAGCGTTTAGGCGTGTCACGCGCGCCTGTTGCGGACGCCATCGCCCGGCTTGCGTCTGAAGGTTTGGTGGATGTGGTCCCGCAATCGGGGACGCGCGTGTCCTATTTCTCGATGGATGAAATCCGCGAAGGCGCCTTCCTGCGCGAGGCACTCGAACTGGCAACCGTCGCCAAGGTGACGCGCGACCTGACCGAAGATCAGCGCAAACGTCTCAGCCGCAATATGCGCCTGCAAGAGCTTTTGATCGAAGATGACGATATTCCCGGCTTCTATCAGGCCGACGAAGAGTTTCACGGCATGCTGATGGACTTCACCGGCTTTCGCCGCCTCGCCAACGTTGCGCAGAACGTTTCCCTTCAAGTGAGCCGGGCGCGGATGCTGCTGTTGCCGACCCCCGGCCGGATTGCGGAAACACTGGCGGAACACAAAGCCATTTTTGACGCGATTTGCAGCCGCAACGAACAGGCCGCTCAGGACGCCATGCGTGTCCACTTGGGGCAGTTGATGCCGCGTATCGAGGAACTCAAGCAGCAAAAACCCCACCTTTTCAACCTCACCCAACAGTCGCATAGCGAGGCAGGATGACCGTTTCACAGACAGAATTGCTCAATAACCGCACTGCGCGGCCCGTTCCGCTGACCCGGATGGGATTTGGCGGTGCCCCGCTGGGAAACCTGTACCGCAAAGTGTCGGATGAAGACGCGCAGGCCGCGCTTCAGGCCGCCTATGATGCGGGTATCCGTTTCTTTGACACCGCACCGCAATACGGGCTTGGGCGATCCGAGCGCCGCTTTGGCGAGGCGATTGCTCGCTTTGGACGCGAGAACATCCAGCTGTCCACCAAGATCGGGCGTCTGCTGCTGGATTGCGAACCCCATGAGGTCACGCCCGAAGCATTTGTGGACGTTCCGCAAAAACGGATCGTGTTCGACTATACCTATGACGGGGTGATGCGGTCCTACGAGGCCAGCCGTGAGCGGATCGGGGTCGCAAATGCCGACATCCTTCTGGTGCATGACGTCTGCGTGTTCAGCCAGGGCAGCCAGAAAATGTCCGACGCCAAGGTGCGTGAGCTGTTCGACGGTGGCGGCTACAAGGCACTGGTTGAGCTGCGCGAGGCCGGAGAGATTGCCGCCATCGGCGCAGGTGTTAACGAATGGCAGGTGTGTGAAAAGCTGCTGGGTCTGGGTGATTTCGACGGCTTTCTGCTGGCCGGTCGCTACACGTTGCTTGAGCAAGAAGCATTGGACAGCTTCCTGCCCCTCTGTGAAAAGCGCGACGTGGGAATCATTCTGGGTGGGCCCTACAATTCCGGCATCCTCGCAACCGGAGCCGTGCCGGGTGCAAAATACAACTACGCTGATGCGCACGAGGAGATACTGGCGCGCGTCCGTAAGTTCGAGGCCGTTTGCGCCGCGCATGACACCCCTCTGATCGCGGCGGCCCTGCAATTTGTTCTGGGCCATCCGTGCGTCAAAACAGTCGTGCCGGGTGCCGTCAGCGCAGCCGAGGTGCAATCCAACGTGGCCCTGCTAGAGCGGGAAGTGCCCCCGGGCCTCTGGTCTGATCTGCGCTCCGAGGGGCTGATCCGACCGGATGCACCGCTTCCGAGTGAGGCCGCCGATGCTGCGTAACATCGACCCCATTCTGTCGCCCAGCCTGCTACATGCGCTCAGAGCCATGGGACACGGTGATGAAATCGTGATCGCGGATGCGAATTTTCCCGGCACAAGCACCGGCCCGGAATGTATCCGGGCGGATGGCTCAACCGCCAGTGAAGTGCTGCGGGCTGTGCTGTCCGTGATGCCTCTGGATACATTTGTGACTGACCCGGCCCTGACCATGCAGGTGGTCGGTGATCCGGACGCAATTCCCGAAGCCGTCGCCGATTTTCAGGACATCATCGACGCGACAGCGGACAACCCGGCCAAGGTACGGGGGCTTGAGCGGTTCGCATTCTACGAACGAGCGGCCAACGCATTTGCCATCGTTCAAACGGGCGAGCGTAGGCTCTATGGCAATATCATCCTGAAAAAGGGCGTGATCGCATGAGGATTGACGCTCATCAGCACTTCTGGGCCGTGGCGCGGGGGGACTATGGCTGGCTGACGCCTGACTTGGACGTGATCTACCGCGACTTTACCCCCGATGATCTGGCCCCGATGCTGAAAGACGTTGGAATTGAAGGCACCGTGCTGGTGCAGGCGGCACCAACGGTGGCTGAGACGGAATACATGCTGTCACTGGCCGACGAGACCCCATTTATCAAAGGTGTTGTGGGGTGGATCGATTTCGAAGCCCCGGATTCGGCGACCCAAATCGCTGCATTGGATACGCACCCGGCAATGGTCGGTTTGCGTCCGATGATTCAAGATATTGCCGACCCGCTCTGGATGCTGGGCCACGCTCTGACCCCCGCTTTTGCCGAACTTACAGCGCGGGGTCTGACGTTTGACGCATTGACCTTGCCGCAGCATCTGGGACCGCTCAGAAAGCTGCTGGCCCGTCATCCGAATATGAAGGTCGTCATTGATCACGGCTCCAAGCCGCTGATCCGGGACGCAATACTCGAGGGTTGGGCCGCGGATATGGCAGCGCTGGCTAGTGAGACCAACGCATGGTGTAAACTGTCCGGTCTTGTCACCGAAGCCGCATCCGATTGGACCGTCGATGATCTGCGCCCCTACGTGGACCACCTGCTGAACACCTTCGGCCCGTTGCGGCTAATCTGGGGCAGCGATTGGCCCGTTTGCACCTTGGCCAGCAGCTACGAACGCTGGCTGGAAACCACGGGCGTTTTGCTCAGCCAACTCAGCAGCTCCGAACGCGATGCCGTGATGGGTGGCAACGCCGCGCGCGCCTATAACCTCAGGGATTGATATGACTCTACCAAATCTGGACTCCAACGGGCTGTGGCTCGGACGTATTGAGCGCGCTGGGATTGGCCCCTGCATTGTGACCCTGCGCGATGGCCGCGTGGTCGACATCACATCGAAAACCGCACCAACCGTTCGGGATATTCTTGAGCGGGACGATGCCGCCGATTATGTCCGCGCGGTGCAAGGCGAAGACCTTGGCCCGTTTGACGCGGATCACCAGTGGCTCGCACCGTGCGACCTGCAAGCGGTAAAAGCCTGCGGCGTGACGTTTGCCGGCTCGATGGTCGAGCGCGTAATCGAGGAACAGGCCGCAGGCGACCCAGCCAAAGCTGAGGCGATACGGTCGCGCATCGGTGCGCGGATTGGCGACAGCCTGTCAAATATCACACCCGGCTCGAACGAGGCCGCAAAGGTCAAAGAGGCGCTTATCGAAGAAGGTCTCTGGAGCCAGTACCTCGAGGTCGGGATCGGACCGGATGCCGAGGTATTCTCCAAAGCGCAGGTTTTGTCTTCGGTCGGCTCGGATGCGGATATCGGGTTGCACCCGATTTCCACCTGGAACAACCCCGAACCTGAGGTGGTTCTGGCCGTAACCTCTCGCGGCGAAATCAAGGGCGCGACCTTGGGCAACGATGTGAACCTGCGCGATGTCGAGGGGCGCTCGGCCCTGTTGCTCAGCAAGGCCAAGGACAACAACGCGTCATGCGCGATCGGGCCGATGATCCGGCTGTTCGATAATGGCTTCACCCTCGACGATGTGCGAAAGGCCGAGTTGACACTGACCGTCACCGGGCCCGATGGGTTTGTTCTGAACGGCGCGTCTTCGATGTCCCAGATCAGCCGCGATCCGGCGGATCTTGTGAAACAGACCATTGGACGCCATCACCAATACCCGGACGGGCTGATGTTGTTTCTGGGCACGCTCTTTGCCCCAACCCAGGACCGTGACACGCCCGGAGGCGGCTTTACACATAAACTGGGCGATATCGTCACCATCGCCAACAGCCAGCTTGGGGCGCTGACAAACACGGTGCGCCTGTCCACGGAATGCCCTGAATGGACCTTCGGGGCCTCACACCTGATGCGAAACCTCGCCCAACGCGACCTGCTTTAAGAGAGAACCAACATGTTAACCGGAAAACACCTGATAGCTGGCGAATGGGTCGGCGCAGACGCTACTTTTGCATCGGAACCTGCTCATGGTCCCAGCCATGACTTTGCTGTGGGTACGCCCGCATTGGTCGACCGTGCCGTAGACGCCGCCGAGCAAGCCTTTGCCTCATTCGGATGGTCGACACGTGCCGAGCGGGCCGCTTTGCTGCGAAAGATCGCAGATGAGATTGATGCACGCGGCGATGCGATCACTGAAATCGGAAAGCAAGAAACCGGCCTGCCCGAGGCCCGTTTACAAGGCGAACGTGGCCGTACCGTCGGTCAGTTGCGTTTGTTCGCCGATCACATTGAGGCGGGCGACTATCTGGACATGCGCCACGATCCGGCCATGCCTGATCGCGCGCCCCTGCCCCGCCCCGACCTGCGCATGATCCAGCGTCCTCTGGGACCTGTGGCTGTGTTCGGCGCGTCTAACTTCCCGCTGGCCTTCTCGGTCGCGGGAGGCGATACGGCGGCCGTGTTGGCCGCAGGTTGCCCCGTCGTGGTCAAGGGCCATTCGGCGCATCCGGGTACGGGTGAGATCGTCGCGCAGGCCATTGATGCTTCTATCAAGGCGACAGGCGTCAATCCCGGTGTGTTCTCTTTGGTGCAAGGCGGCAAGCGGGACGTGGGAACACGTCTGGTGCAGCACCCTCTGATCCGGGCGGTAGGGTTTACAGGCAGCCTCGCTGGTGGTCGCGCCCTGTTCGACCTGTGCGCGCAACGAAATGAACCAATCCCGTTCTTCGGTGAGCTTGGCTCGGTCAATCCGATGTTCATCCTACCGCAAGCCGCCGCCGCACGCGGGACTGAGATCGGGACCGGCTGGTCTGGCTCTTTGACCATGGGAGCAGGGCAGTTCTGCACCAATCCCGGTATCGCGGTTATCATTGACGGCCCCGAGGCAGATGTGTTCCAGTCCGCCGCCGAAGCTGGCCTGTCCGCTATAGCCGAGCAAACCATGCTGACCGATGGTATCGCCGACGCCTACCGTCAGGGCGTTTCGCGTGTCGCAGCGGGCACCGGAGTCACTCAGATCATGGGTACCAGCTGCGCGACGCGTAATGCGGCCCCCTACTTGTTCACGGTGTCCGGCGATGACTGGCTGGCCGATCACAAACTGCAGGAGGAGGTCTTTGGCCCGCTCGGCATCGTCGTCCGCGTCCGCGACACGGCTCAGATGCAGCAGATTGCGCGCGCCATCGAAGGCCAGCTGACCTGCACCTTGCATTTGGACCCCGGCGACAAGTCCGACGCACAGGCGTTGATGCCACTGCTGGAGCGTAAAGCCGGGCGCTTGCTGGCCAACAGCTTCCCCACAGGGGTCGAGGTCTGCGACAGCATGGTTCATGGCGGCCCCTACCCGGCATCGACGAATTTCGGCGCGACATCGGTGGGAACCCTGTCGATCCGTCGTTTCCTGCGGCCGGTCTGCTATCAGGATATCCCCGCTGACCTGCTTCCCGAGGATGTCTAGCGCTGCCGGATGCACCTTGCGGGCAACGTTAGCACAAATACCACCGAACAGCCGTTGCCCTTAACGGCGGCTTAACGATCCAAGCAACGAAGGAACTCAATATGAAACTGCTCCGTTATGGCCCGAAGGGCGCTGAGAAACCTGGGCTGCTGGATGCCGAAGGTACGATCCGCGATCTCTCGGGGGAGGTTAGCGACATATCCGGCGAAGCACTGGGGGATGAAACGCTTGCGCGATTGCGGGCAATGGATCCCGCAAGCCTGCCCAAAGTCGACGGCTCACCCCGTATCGGTGCTTGCGTAGGTCAGGTGGGCAAGTTCATCTGCATCGGTCTGAACTACGCAGATCACGCCGCCGAAAGCGGTATGGACCTGCCGCAAGAGCCGGTGGTTTTCTTCAAAGCCACCTCGGCGATCATTGGCCCGGACGATACCGTCAAAATTCCGCGCGGCTCGGTCAAAACCGATTGGGAGGTCGAACTGGGCGTCGTCATCGGGAAGGAGGCCAAGTATATCTCGGAAGAAGAAGCATTGGATCACGTTGCTGGGTATTGCGTCGTCAACGACCTGTCCGAGCGTGATTTTCAGCTGCACCGCTCGGGCCAGTGGGTCAAAGGCAAGTCCGCCGACACGTTTGGCCCCATCGGACCTTGGTTAATGACGCGCGACGAGGTGCCCGACCCGCAGAACCTGCCGATGTATCTTGAGGTGAACGGGCACCGGTATCAGGACGGCTCGACCAGAACGATGCATTTCGGTGTTGCGATGGTGATCTCGCACCTGTCGCAATTTATGTCACTGCAACCGGGCGATGTGATCTCGACCGGGACACCTCCGGGCGTGGGTATGGGGCAGAACCCTCAAACCTATCTGAAGCCAGGCGACCAAATGGAGCTAGGGATCGAAGGGTTGGGTGTGCAACGACAGAGTGTCGTAGCCGGGTAACCGATAGCGTCCTTTCTATCGGACGCCATTGTATCAACAAAAAAAGCGCCGCCCTTTTGGGCGGCGCTTTGATTGTTTGTGTTTTGGTTGGTTTATTCTGCGGCCTGTGGTGCCTCGGCGTGTTTGTCACGCTGGCTGTCGCGGAACAGCGC